>CAJWBY010000097.1 GCA_913020705.1 uncultured Colwellia sp. | reverse complement strand
CCAATGCGTTCTCACATATTCGATCAACTTAAACGTTTAAATTCAAAACGTAAAATGTCGTTCTGGTATGGTGCTCGTTCAAAACGTGAAATGTTTTATGAAGATGATTATAACGGCTTAGCTGCTGATAATGATAACTTCCAATGGCATGTTGCATTATCAGACCCACAAAAAGAAGACAACTGGGAGGGCATGACAGGTTTTATTCATAATGTACTTTATGAAAACTACTTGAAAGATCATGAAGCACCAGAAGATTGTGAATACTACATGTGTGGTCCTCCAATGATGAACGCTGCTGTTATTCATATGCTTAAAGATCTTGGCGTAGAAGACGAAAATATCATGTTAGATGACTTCGGCGGTTAATCGTTTATTTTAACTTGCCTATTGGCTTTATTTCGTCGTCGGCTGTGCTCATTGACTAACGTCAACTCCGCGCAGCCTTCTTGAGCTAAAGGCAATATTCAGCGTTTAAATTAAACAATTACTTAATGAATGAAAGCTTCAAATAAAAGACGACATTTGTCGTCTTTTATTATTTATATAAGAAGGTTTGTAAGCCTATTTATATAAATAATAATTTGAGAACCCTTATGAATAAATTTAAAGCAATATTGCAGATTACTCTGCTCATTGTGCTATCGGCATGTTCTGATAGTAATGATGCTAATAGACCCTATGAAGTGCTATTTCAAGGCATGACCATGGGAACAGTTTCTTATAATGTAAAAGTGATTATTAAGCCTGATACCCTATTAGGCTCTAAATTCGATCAGCAACAAACCCATAAAGATATCGATGAAATTTTACAGCAACTCCTTCAAGATATGTCTAATTGGGAAGCAAATTCTGAGTTAACACGCTTTAATAAATCCACTTCACTCAGTCAAGTGACAATATCAGAAGGCTTACGTCGTGTTCTTGCTGAATCGATTCGTCTCGGTAATTTAAGTGAAGGTAAATTAGATGTTACTATTGGCCCATTAATTAACTTATGGGGCTTTGGACCAGAATACCGTCCTGAGAAAGTACCCACTGATATCGAACTACAAACCGCTCAAGCACGTACAGGTTTGAAATATCTCACCCTTGATGGCAATAAATTATCAAAGGCTATTCCCGATTTATATATTGACCTTTCGACTATTGCTAAAGGTTACGCTGTAGACCTAATCGCAGAGTACTTTGAAAGTAAAGGAATGCATAACTACCTTGTTGAAATAGGCGGAGAAATGCGGTTAAAGGGCTTTAAACATACTGGTGAACTTTGGCACGTAGCTATAGAAAAACCTCTGACAGAAGAACGAGTGGTTCATCAAATCATTATCCCTAAAGACAATGCTTTGGCAACTTCAGGAGATTATCGAAAATACTTTGAAGCTAATGGACAACGTTTTTCACATATTATAGATCCAAAATCAGGAAAGCCAATCAATCATAAGTTAGTTTCTGTAACGGTTATCCATCCATCGTCAATGACAGCAGATGGTCTATCTACTGCTATGATGTTAATGGGGGAAGATAAAGCGTTAGCTTTCGCTGAAAAAAATGAATTAGCTGCTTACATGATCATTAAAACTGATCATGGCTTTGTGGAGCAAAGCACTGTAAAATTCATGCAATATTTAAAGTAATTGGCAATGGCTAGTTAGCGTTTGTAAATTTTAAATTTATCAAAAAAGTAGCAGGTTAATTTTATGATGATTTTTATGATCACCTTGGGTTTTTTTCTCGTTATATCGGCAGGTATGGCTGTAGGATATATTTTTCAACAAAAAAGTTTAGCGGGTAGTTGTGGCGGATTGGCTTCAGTAGGAATTGATAAATCATGCAATTGTGATAATCCATGTGAAAAGCGTCTGGAACGTGAACGCATTGCCGCAGACAAAGAAAATATGATTGATATAAAAATCATTTAATTCTGTAGATACCGTTATTAAATAGCGATAAGAAATTATCGCTTTTAGTTTTATAAAAGCCTTAGATGTAAATTAAATACCCTCAAACATTTCATCGAACTTCCTCTTCAATCATTTTTGTACCGTCAATTTTTAGTGAAAATATCAATTGGGACTAATCCTGCTCTGAGTGATGCTTATAGGTGCGGAATTTATCTGGTCTATTGATATATTAAACTAATCCATTAATTACATAACTAACTTGATTTAGTTACTTTATCTGGGCATAAATATTGCTTTATTATTTGAAATATACTTAAGTATATAGATAGCCTAATAGTTTCAACTGTTATTATGATTATCTTTAACGATGTCATATTATTACAAGTTAATTTATAGTAGATTTACTTTAAGGAAAGTGGATATGAATCACTTTTATTTAACTGTAAATAATTAAGTGTTACTTCAAAGAACTAAAAGTAGAAATGACAACAGATATTTCAAAGTACCAAAAAATAATTGAACAATTTCGTGGAAATGTTTTAAAAAATGATTTTGAAACCCATTTTTCTGCGATGACTCAGCATGTCCCAAAAACAGAACGTTTTTTGCTGAAAATGGAGCTGAAACGTTTAGCTACCGTTTGCACGCGTTTAATTGATTTACGTGGACATGTCGACGGCGAATGCCGACCATTTGAACATGATGGAAGGCGTCATTATCTTGATGACATCGCTATAAAAGTCTATGAAGACAATATAGGTTTCTATCAAGGTTATACTTTTGGTGTTTATGAAGCGGTAATGAATACCGAAAATAATTTTCGTGTTATTTATCAAAAAGAAAAAAATAATATCGGAAAACCTGCGCCTGTAGAGTCAGGTAAAGTTTTCGAAAAAACTCAATATCCGGCAAGTTTGTACACTTTTGGCCCTTATTACAACCGTTCAGAAGAGCGAATGAATTTCGCTATCTCTGTGGTTATAAGATTAGAAAATGATCATGAAGAATATGAATGTACCAGTTCTGATATCAGTGTTGAAGGTTGTCGATTCAGATTTAATTATTCCAATAAGGTTTCAGTCGGGCAGTTTATTAAAGTTCGATTTCGTGGCTTAGAAGATGAATTTCAATTCGGTAAAGAAAATAGTTTTGAATTTGAAGTCAGAAACATTCAAAAAGTTGATAGAGTTCAACTAATAGGGTGTCAGAGAGTATATCCTAATGAAAAATCGATCGACGGTTTTCAAACATTTTTACAAGGATTTATTCAAGGGAATAAACGCCGTTATAAAATTAATTTAGATAATACAATTAATGCTATTCAATCTCGCAACTTTGAACAATATTCATTACCTAAATCTAATGAGCTGCCTATATTTGTAGAAGATAGTAAAGGCAACGTTTTGCCGAGGTATGCGCTCACTTGCCACAACAATCAACCGATATATCAATATTGGCAAGATGAAAATAGACACTCTACGCTTTATTGCCTAGTAACACCTGAACGTATTCTCAGAATAAAAAAAGCTCACGCATTAGGAAAGTCCTTAATTGTTTATAGTTTTATCCATAAAAGTCAGGGAAAAAGTTTTTTTTACACGGCAGATGTTCAACAATTAAATGATGACAGCGACTTTAAAAAAGAATTTTTAGGTTTTGCGGCATCTAAATCGAGCTTTGCAATTACACAATTGTCGATAATAGATGTAGATGTTAACAAAGCTCATTCACCTCTAACTTTATCGAATACGTTAACTAAAAAGAATCAATACCTTAATTTACCCATTCCAAATGATGCTATTGCTACGCTTTATACCTTGCCTTGTATTATTGTCGCTAATGACATTACCGATGAAGATAAAGTCGAACAATATCAGCAACTGCCATTTGATAAAATTGAAACGAACCGTTTGAAGAATTTTGGTCATAAAAGGCTCACATCTCCATTGCTAATGGATGAAGTTGGTATTAATTATAAAAACCAACGACAAGAAGCAAGATTTAAATACATTACCCCTGTGGAACTTGAAATCGAAGGTATCCGCTGTAGCGGAAAGTCCCATGACTTTTCAATTTTAGGTTTGAAATTAGAACTTGATAAGCCTTCGGTACTCAAAAAAGGAGATGTAGTTTATTTAACTTTTCCTGGTTTACAAAAAATTACCTCTGCATTCGATTTGAAAGGGCTTCCTTACGAACTTATGCGCATTAATAAAAGTAAAACTGTTCTGAATCTACGGGTTTATGTAGAAAAACACCAACATATGGGCAGATCTTTTTTTAAAGCGTTAATTACTAAAAATCGAGATAAATTAACACCTGATGAATACGCATTGTTGATACCGGGTCTTGCTAAAGCATTACGAAATGTTTACAGCCGGAGTTTAAAGATCCCTTCATTAATGGTTCAAACAAGCGGTAGTAGATATAAGTTGGAATCACTTGTTTGTGGTATAGCACAAAATAAGTTGTTACCTGTAATGAAGCAGTTAAGTGATAGTCCATCGCTGTATAACTTGTACCCTCTGCTGAATAATTTGCAAGCAACTAACGGGATGACATCTTCATTAAAGAAGATGCAAGATGATGATGCCCCAATATCTGAAACACTCTATATTGCCGTTGATTTAAATAATGAAATCATTGATCAAGCGATAACAACAAAGACATCAAGTGAATTGAAGTCTCCGATGTTGCAGAAAATGTTTATATCAAGGGCGTTAAATCGCGGGTTATTCTTCTGTATACAAGCAAAGCTATCTAGAACTGATGATCCTGATATGGATCATTTAAATCCAGAATTAAGCTATATCAGTTCTTATGCAATTCATCGTGGTAAACAAATAGAGCAAGACATTTGGAGTGTCTGCGGAGTGATTCAATTACTTGATATCACCCAAGAAACTTTAATACGTCATGAGTTGTTAGTATAACCTACTGAAATTATTTTAAGCTAACCAATGTAAAAGACAATCAAGACCACTTGTACTAATAGCACTGTCTGCTTTTGCTAATACCAGTGGTTTAGCGTGGAATGCAACACCCAAGTGTGCTGCGGCCATCATTACTAAATCGTTTGCTCCATCTCCCATCGCTACCGTTTGCTCTTTAGGTAAATTATATTTATTTTGTAAATACAATAATGTGTCTGCTTTAGCCTGCGCATCAACAACATCGCCTAAAACTTTACCCGTTAACTTACCGTCAATAATTTCTAAGGTATTTGCGTGGGCAGCATCAAGCGCTAATAAGTCTTTTAAATGATCCGCAAAATAACTAAAACCACCAGAAGCAATAGCAATCTTCCAACCATGTACTTTTAAGGCTTTAATAAGTGTCTCTAGTCCATCCATGAGTGGAATATCTTGAGCCACTTCAACTAATATGCCTTCAGAGGAACCTGCCAACGTTGCTACTCTCTGATGTAAACTTTGTGCGAAGTCTAGTTCGCCTAACATTGCTTGTTCCGTAACTGCCGCTACTTCTTCACCAACACCTGCCAATACAGCAATTTCATCAATACATTCAATTTCAATGGTTGTTGAGTCCATGTCCATCACTAAAATACCTGGTAGAGATAACTGAGGAGCATTTTCAATTAGAGCCGCTTCTATTTTATTACTAAGCGTAAAGCTTACTAAGTTTTCTCGTGCAATTTTTAACTGCTTACAATCAACCATAAAACGATAGCTAATAAGATTATTACGATCGTTAATAGCATTCAACGCTATAAGTGTTAAGCCACAATGGATGAGTAATTTGCTAAGCGTACCAACTGATAAGTCACAAAATACGACTAACTCGAGAGTAGATGGGGCATTTATTTCTTCATATAAGCTGTCTTTATCGCTTTCTTTGACTATTAAGCGTTCACCAACCTGCCAAACGTCATTCTTAAAAGAAGTAATACAAGGCAAGTATTTATCTGAATGCGTTGAAGAAATAAACTCAGCAAGAGTAAGTTGCTGTATATGCGCAAGAGGGAAACGTTGAATAGCAATTGACACGGTGAAGCCTTTTATGTGAATTATAGTTTTAGCGATTATTTAAAATTAATAATGCTATAGTATAAGAATGAACGTAAAGATAAAATTAATACATTTGTATTGCTTATGACTCAAATAGCACAGCCTTTATACCCTAAATTATCACCTATTTATAATAAAATAATGCAATTAGTTATAGCGATTGCTTTTATCGTAATATTGATGAATTTATGGATATATAGCCAAACGCAAAATAAACAAAGTATTGAGCAGCAATTTTATGATGTAGGTCATCAGTACTTGCAACAAGCGTCTGCTGGTTTATCGGTTTTGACCCCTGAAGTTAAAACTAAAGAAAGCCGACAGATATTACAAAGCTATGTTGACGAGTTAGAAAAAGTTGATGTAGTGCAGGAAATTCATCTTTACGATGTTTCTGGACAATTAATTATCAGTAGTCAAAATGCTAAAAGTATAAAAGCACTATTTGGTATATTTGATAATAAATTAGATAAAAGCCGATATTCAGTCCCTTTCGTCAGTGAAGTACGTAAAGAGGTATTAGTAGGATATGTACGTTTAACGCTAGATAAGCATTATTTAACCTCTAAATTACTAAAAAATAATGACGAACAGTTTACGTTGTTAAGATTAATGATGATTATCGCAGGTGTTGTTGGCTTTCTTCTTACTCGTGGTTTAAATCGTTTTAGTCGTCAGGGATTTCGATTAGGTGATACAGATAATAAAGTTTAATGGATCTCGTTTAGTCATGGTTAAACTGAAAAACATCCAAAATGTTCTGTTCAATTTTTTCTGCTATTTCTTCATCACTTTCTTCACGTAACTCAACCAGCTTTTTAAACACATCTATGATACGAAGTGGAGAGTTACTTTCTCCTTGAAATCCATAAAGTGGCATTGAAGGCGCATCCGTTTCTAATACTAAACTGCTTAATGGTAAACGTTTAATTGCCTTAATTGTCTTTTCTGCTCTTGGGTAAGTGATTGTACCTCCAATACCTAATTTGAAGCCTAAATCTATATATTGACATGCTTGCTGATAACTCCCCGAAAAAGCATGAATAATTCCACCTCGTTCAACACTTATCTTTTTCAAAAGGGTTATCGTCTCATTATGCGTTCGGCGATGATGAACAATAACCGGAAGTTTATGCTGCTGAGCAAGGTGAAGTTGGAATTCGAAAAATAGATACTGTTGGATCATATTGTCTTGTTGTATTGCGATAACACCATCAAGTCCCGTTTCACCAATGGCAACAATATTTGCTTTGTTTTTTGAGACTCTCTGCGCTAAATTGTCGAGGTGTTCTAGCTGTAAGCCTGATAAAAACCAAGGATGAATACCTAAAGCAGCATAAACTTTACAGCCACTTTTTTGGGATTTTTTATTATTAATTGATAATGCTAAAACATCGTCCCAATTATCAGGTTTAATAGCGGGAACAATAATTTTATGAATGTCTTTTTCAGCGCACTGCTTGAGTATTGATAAAGGAGAAGAATATTTATCTAAGGTAAATTCTTTGAAATCTAGGTGGCAGTGACTATCCGTAAATTTCATGAAATAATTTTCCTATCACTGTCTCAGCTTAGCGGCTCTTTTTTCTAAGGCTTCAAGCACATTCTCTAATTTGAAGTGTTCTATAAATTTGTCATCCGGCTTTTGGTCTCTAAGCAAGACATCAGCTAGATACACTGCTTGGGCAATACCAAAGGACTTCTTAAGTAACTTTTCAGGGCGATGATGCATAACCACAGCCTCGATTAGATGATAAGAAAAGCTCCACATGTGTAGAAGATATCCTCCAACATGATTGTGATCAGTGCCAAATACTTTGTTTTCTAATACATTGTTGTTAGCATTATTTACTCTGTACTGAAAGTATTTATGGGTTAATTTAGCATCCATTTCGAATAAAACAACTTTGCCGATATCATGCAATAATCCTGCAAGTAACGTATCTCGCTTTAGCTCTGCTTTTACCATAGATGCAGCAAAACGCGCAGTTGATAAACAATGTAATTGTTCTTTGATTAATGAAAAATCAGGAATGTCAGGCTCATAAGAAAATAACTCAGCAGTCATTACTATGCAACATAAGGTTTCGAGCCCCATACGAGTTATTGCTTCAGTAATATTGTTAATCGGCTTTCCTTGGTTCATAAAAGAACTGTTAGAAAACTGAAGTACTTTAGCTGCTAATGCAGGATCTTGAGAAATTATCTCTGATATCTTTACGGAGTCTGTATTACTATCTTCTATAATTGCGTTTAGCTGCAAATAAACTTTTGGTGGGCTAGGTAACGTTTTTACTTTGGCTACCGCTTTAATAATATGATCTTTAGTAATCGCTTTATTATTATCAGCAAGAGCAGAGATGGTCTGATGTATATTGCCAATATTAAGTGGGAAAGCAAAAGTATTATGGCTAATGTTTCTAGCTTGAGCATTAAGGCTATTTTCAGACTCAATGTCATTAGTAATCGCTAGTCTGATCATAGAAGGATATTTGAGAGATATCGCTTTTAGTATCTCTAAACCACTGATCTTTCCTAAATTTAATACGCTAATAATAACGTCAAATCTATGCTGGCTTAGGGCTTTTAAAGCATGTTTACCATTGTCTACATAAGCGGTTTGACAAGGGCCATCATAAAACGCTTTTTTAAGTGCCAATAGTGATTGGTCAGTATTATCAACGATTAGCACTTTCATTTTTCAGACTTCCTATTCTAAAATTAGCTTTATACTTAATTTATTCTGCTCTTTGCGACAATGTCCGAAATATCAAAAAAAAGCAAGAGTGATTTCATGGATATTACATTCGTTCCATTACATCAATACCAAGAATGTCTAAACCTTGTTTTAAGGTTTTTGATATATTCAAACACAGTGCTAAGCGCGACTGTTTTATATCGTTATCAATACCTTCTTTAAGAATCGGACAAGCTTCATAAAAAGTCATGTACAAACTGGCTAGCTCATATAAGTAATTACATAAAAGGTTAGGCATAGATTCGCTGATAACTGCGTCTATTACTTCTTCAAGTTGTAATAGTTTTAAAGCTAATGCTTTTTCTTGTGGCTCAATAATCGTAATATCAGCATTGAAATTTGCTTGTTCAATTTCTGCTTTAGTGAAAATACTTTGAATTCGAGAATAAGCATATTGTAAATAGGGTGCTGTAGCACCTTCAAAACTCAACATGGTTTTCCAGTTGAAGATATAATCGCTCGTACGGTTTTTAGATAAATCAGCAAATTTAACAGCACCAATACCTACTTTATTTGCGATTTCGTTCAGCTTATCTTCAGAGTAATCTGGATTTTTTTCTTTAATAACATCTTTTGCACGAACAATAGCTTCATCAAGTAATTCCGCTAATTTTATTGTGCCGCCAGTTCTTGTTTTGAATGGCTTACCATCGTCACCCATCATCATTCCAAAGGGGCAATGATCATAACCTACATGCTCTGGTAGTAATCCAGCTTTACGGGCAACAATTTCTACTTGTTTAAAATGTAAACTCTGACGGGCATCAGTAAAAATAATAATGCGGTCGGCTTTTAGTTCGTTCGTACGGTATCGACAAGCAGATAAATCTGTTGTTGCATATAAATAACCGCCACCCGTTTTTTGAATGATAAATACCGGTGCTTCACCATCTTTATTAGCCATTTCATTAATGAAAACAACTTTGGCACCTTCACTGACTTCAGCTATACCTTTTGCCATTAACTCATCAACAACTACAGGTAGGTCAGGGTTATAAGCACTTTCACCCATAATATCGTCACGCGTTAGCGTTACATTAAGTTTTTGATAAATATCTTCACTGTGGGCGATTGAAATATCAATGAATAATTTCCATAGCACTAAACAGTCTTTGTCGCCGCCTTGAAGTTTTACAACGTAGTCGCGAGCACGATCAGCAAAACCTTCTTCGTTATCAAAACGTATTTTTGCTTCTCGGTAAAAATTCTCTAAATCTGAAAGGGCAGTTTCTGCCACTTCATTGGCATTAAGTTTGTCGCTCAAATGGGCTAATAACATACCAAATTGTGTGCCCCAATCACCCATGTGATTTTGACGAATAACCTTGTCACCACGAAACTCTAAAGCACGTACTACCGCGTCACCAATAATGGTTGAACGTAAGTGGCCAACATGCATTTCTTTTGCAAGATTTGGCGCTGAGTAATCAACAACAACAGTTTGTGATTTATCTTCTTCAGTTGCGCCACGTTGAGATACGCCAAGTTTTGCATCATTGGCAATTTCGGCAAGTTGAACCGCTAACCATTTTTTATCTAAATGAATATTAATAAAACCAGGGCCTGCTAATTCAATATTATCAGCAATTCCTTCAAGATCTAAATGTTCAACAACTTTGGTTGCTAATTCGCGAGGGTTTGTTTTTAGCTTTTTAGCTGCACCCATTACGCCATTAGCTTGATAGTCACCAAAGTTAGGACGACTTGAAAGACTAACTGCAGGATTAGTGCCTTCCGGTAAACCAGCTAGAACCATTGCCGCTGATACTTTTTCAGATAATATTTGTTTAATATTCATAATGTTTAATCTTTTAATTTTAATCTACAGCGTTGGCTAAGTAGATTGTCTTTTAACAAAGCGTCGAGTTATTTCATCAGGAGCTTAGTTTACTAAGCGACGAAATGAAATAACGATGGCAATGCAGATAAAAGGCGATATACAACGCCAACTAGTGTTCTCGGGTTTGGTGGAACTGAATATCAGGATGACGTTCTTGCGACAAATTCAAATTCACCATCGTTGGCGCAATATACGTTAAGTTATTGCCACCATCTAATGCTAAATTATCGAACGTTTTTTTGCGAAATTGTTCTAATGTACGTTCATCATCACACGTACACCAGCGAGCAGTTGCCACGCTTATTGGTTCGTATATAGCATCAACTTTATATTCAGTTTTTAAACGTTGTACCACAACTTCAAATTGCAATACACCGACCGCACCAACAATCATTTCGTTCGAATTTAAAGGTCTGAATACTTGTACCGCGCCTTCTTCTGAAAGTTGGATTAAACCTTTTTGTAATTGTTTCGCTTTTAATGGATCACGTAAACGAATACGACGGAACATTTCAGGTGCAAAATTTGGAATGCCACTAAACTTCATCATTTCACCTGAAGTAAAAGTATCGCCAATTTGAATACTACCGTGGTTATGTAAACCAATAATATCACCTGCGTAGGCTTCTTCTACATGGGCGCGATCGCCAGCCATAAAGGTAACTGCATCAGCAATTTTTACGTCTTTGTTTACACGTACTTGGCGCATCTTCATGCCTTTTTCATACTTACCTGAACAAATACGCATGAAAGCTATACGGTCACGATGTTTTGGATCCATATTGGCTTGAATTTTAAAAACAAAGCCGGTGAATTTTTCTTCTTGAGCCGTTACTTCTCTAACATCCGTTAAACGTGGTAAAGGTTTTGGTGCCCATTTAGTGAGACCTGTAAGCATATGGTCAACACCAAAGTTACCAAGAGCGGTTCCAAAAAATACCGGTGTTAACTCACCTTTTAAAAACTCTTCTAAATTAAACTCATGCGACGCACCTGCTACGAGCTCTAACTCTTCTCGTAAATCATCGGCATAAGTGCCAATAACTTTGTCTAATTCTGGGTTATCAAGACCTTTAATAATTCTTTCTTCTTGGATCATATGACCAAGCCCTGACTGATATAAAAATATTTCGTCAGTTAAAATGTTGTACACGCCCTTAAATTCTTTACCCATGCCAATTGGCCAAGTAATAGCAGCACATTTAATTTTTAGAACATCTTCTACTTCATCCATAACTTCCATTGGATCGCGTACGTCACGATCCATTTTATTCATGAAGGTAATAATTGGCGTATCACGTAAACGAGTAACTTCCATTAATTTAACCGTACGCGCTTCAACACCTTTTGCAACGTCGATAACCATTAAACATGAATCTACTGCGGTAAGGGTTCGATATGTATCCTCTGAGAAATCTTCATGACCAGGAGTATCGAGTAAATTGACCAAGCAGTCGTTATACGGAAATTGCATAACAGAAGTCGTAATTGAAATACCACGTTCTTTTTCCATTTCCATCCAATCAGATTTTGCATGTTGACCTGATTTTTTACCTTTCACGGTACCGGCTCTTTGCAAAGCTTGACCAAAAAGTAGTACTTTTTCAGTGATGGTGGTTTTACCCGCATCAGGATGCGAAATGATTGCGAAAGTACGTCTTAGATCGACTTCATTAGCTTGTAGCGTTGTCATGTTTTAAAAGTTCTCTTTGGTGTACATGCTAATGCACATAAACTATTTTCTTAAAGTGCTTAGGATCTTCTAATAATCCCGTATTTGGCGCGCATTGTACCATAAATATAAAAAGCCGCATTAGCCTACTTGACTTTAAGTGATAATTTTTAACGATAATTATAGCGAACAATATTTTTATTTTGTGTTTTTACTTATTCCATCGTTTTTACTTATTTTCGTTAGATACTATTTAAATCTAAAGAGCAAAAGCAAAAAAATAAATGATAGGTTTAATATCCTAAAACACCACAACGCTTATTATTTTTATAAAAATGTAAAATTAGCTAATAGTTATGATCAAAATCAATATTCCACAATAAAGTTTGCGTTAAGTTACCTATCAAGCAAAAAGTCTAAAAATAGTAGGCATCATGGTTGATTTAGCCAGAAGAAACTTTTTTAAAGCAAAGAGATTAACAACAGCTCCAGCAATTCGATTGCCCTGGGTGGTCAATGAAACCACTTTCACTGATGGTTGTTCGCAATGCGGGAACTGTCTCAAAGTATGTCCTGAAAATATTATTAAAAAAGGTGACGGTGGTTTTCCTGAAATTGACTTTTTGCAGGGTGAATGTACTTTTTGCCAAAAATGTGTAGAAAGTTGTGAGCAAAGTCTTTTTGTTAAAATTGCTGAAACTCCTTCATATAATGCTTGGCAATCTGAGATCTCAATTAAAAGCGATTGTTTAGCCGCAAACGGTATCGTGTGTCAAAGTTGTCAAGATAGCTGTGAAACCGAGGCTATTTCTTTCAAGTATATCAATTCATCTGTTCCACAACCTCAAATTACACTTAGTGATTGCACAAGTTGTGGTGCCTGTATTGCTGTTTGTCCGCAATCATCCATTCAATTAAAGCCAAAATATTCTGCAGTTGAACAACCTGCAAATATAAGTAGGAGAGTTATATGAGTGCTCTTGAACAAATGATCTGGAACGTTTTAGGTTATTCATCGATGCCTGTTATTTTTTTAGCAGGTTTTGCCGGTACCGCATTAGTGGCTATCGCAATTTTAAAAATGTTAGGTGTTAAACCTGCAGGGGAAGAATAGTGATCAATCTATTGGAAGAAACACCGATTAATATCGCAGGGGTGCTTTTTGTAGCTCAACCCAACAATACAAACAAAATTGCTAAAGAGCTCGCGGATTTCCCCGGTGCTGAAGTACATGAAATAGCAGATAACGGATCTATGGTAGTAACCATAGAAGAAAACGATTTAAACAGAGGTGAAAAAGGCAAAGGCCTTATAAACACCATTTCAGATATGAGCAATTTACCGGGTGTGATCTATTCATCATTGATTTTTCATCATAATGATTATGGGCTTCCACAACATCAGGGGATAAAGGTATGACATTAACAAGACGTGATTTTATAAAAGCAAATGCGGTTGCGGCAACTGCTGTAGCAGCGGGTATTGCAGTGCCTACATCAGCTTCAAATCTCATCACTAAATCATCAGACACCACTATTAAGTGGGATAAGGCACCTTGTCGCTTTTGTGGTACAGGTTGTAGTGTACTTGTTGGAACACAAGAAGGAAAAGTCGTTGCCACTCAAGGTGATCCTCAAGCAGAAGTGAACAAAGGCTTGAATTGTATTAAAGGCTACTTTCTATCAAAAATTATGTACGGTAAAGACAGATTAACTCAGCCTTTATTACGTATGAAAGATGGTGAATACGCTAAAGAAGGTGAGTTTACGCCAGTAAGCTGGGATAAAGCTTTTGACGTTATGGCTGACAAATTTAAAGCAGCTATAAAGAAAAAAGGACCTACCTCCGTCGGTATGTTTGGCTCGGGTCAATGGACAGTTTGGGAAGGGTATGCAGCTTCAAAATTAATGAAAGCAGGTTTTTTAACAAATAACCTAGATCCAAATGCTCGTCACTGTATGGCATCTGCTGTTGGTGGCTTTATGCGTACCTTTGGTATCGACGAACCTATGGGTTGTTATGACGATTTAGAACATGCCGATGCGTTTGTGCTTTGGGGTTCTAACATGGCGGAAATGCACCCTATTTTATGGTCGCGTTTAACCGATCGCCGTTTGAGTAAACCTCATGTAAAAGTTAACGTATTATCAACTTACAAGCATCGTAGTTTTGAGCTGGCTGATAACGGGATGATTTTCACGCCGCAGACAGATTTAGCGATATTGAATTTTATTGCAAATTATATAATTCAAAATAATGCCGTGAATGAAGATTTCATGAAGAAGCACGTAAATATTCGTGAAGGCGTTACAGATATTGGCTATGGTTTAAGACCAAGTCACCCATTACAAAAAGCGGCTAAAAATCCAGACAGTGGCGCTTCAACACCAATGAGTTTTGACGATTTTGCTAAATTTGTAAGCACTTATACGATTGAGCATACATCTGAGCTTTCAGGTGTATCAGAAGCTAAATTATTAACATTAGCGAAGCTTTATGCTGATCCTAAAGTGAAAGTGACTTCATTCTGGACAATGGGCTTTAATCAACATACTCGTGGTGTTTGGGCAAACAACTTGATGTACAACGTACATTTGTTGACCGGTAAAATATCAGAGCCTGGAAATAGCCCGTTCTCATTAACGGGTCAACCGTCAGCGTGTGGTACTGCACGTGAAGTAGGTACTTTCTCACATAGATTACCCGCTGATTTAGTAGTGAAAAACCCTAAGCATAGAGCAATAGCTGAGAAGATTTGGAAATTACCAGAAGGTACTATTCCACCTAAACCAGGCTTTCACGCAGTTTTGCAAAACCGTAAGCTTAAAGATGGTGACTTAAACGCTTATTGGGTGATGTGTAATAACAACATGCAAGCAGGACCTAACATTAACGAAGAAGGGATCCCAGGTTACCGTAACCCTGAGAACTTCATTGTTGTTTCTGACCCATACCCAACGGTAACAGCACAAGCTGCTGATTTGATTTTACCTACGGCTATGTGGGTAGAAAAAGAAGGAGCTTACGGTAACGCAGAACGTCGCACGCAATTTTGGCATCAACAAGTGAATGCGCCAGGTGAAGCTCGTTCAGATTTATGGCAAATAGTTGAATTTTCTAAGCGTTTCAAAATTGAAGATGTGTGGCCAGAAGAACACTTAGCTAAGAATCCAGAATACCGTGGTAAAACGATGTATGACGTGCTTTATGCAAACGGAAATGTCGATAAGTTTCCAATGAGCGAATCTAAAGGTGATACAAACTTTGAAGGTGATTATTTTGGTTTTTATATCCAGAAAGGATTATTCGAAGAATACGCTACTTTTGGTCGAGGTCATGGTCATGATTTAGCACCTTTTGATCGTTACCACGAAGAACGCGGTTTACGTTGGCCTGTAGTTAACGGTGTCGAGACCAAATGGCGATACCGTGAAGGCTATGACCCTTACGTAGAAAAAGGCAGTGAAGTACAGTTTTACGGTAAAAAAGATAATAAAGCGATTATTTTTGCTTTACCTTATGAGCCTGCTGCTGAGTCTCCAGATGAAGAATATGACTTATGGTTAAGCACAGGTCGTGTTCTTGAACATTGGCATTCAGGCTCTATGACAGCCCGGGTTCCTGAACTTCATAAAGCATTTCTTGATGCGGTGTTATTTATTCATCCAGATGATGCTAAATCTCGAGGTTTGCGCCGTGGTGATGAAGTATTGATTGAGTCTCGTCGTGGTGAAGTTAAATCACGCGTTGAAACGAGAGGACGTAATAGACCACCAAAAGGTTTGGTATTTATGCCTTGGTTCGATGCAAAGCAGCTTGTTAATAAATTAACCCTAGATGCTACAGATCCTTTATCAAAACAAACTGATTTCAAAAAATGTGCAGTTAAAGTGAAAAAAGTAATTGTTTAGAACAGATTAAATTTATGCAACCTATTGGGTAGAGGTCAAAAATGAAAATATTACCATTAATTATGATAGCAGCCAGTTTAGCTATGGCAGTGAGTGTAATTGCAAAACAAGAAGTAACAACGGGTGGCTTAGATACTATCCGTGGTATTACTACCGTAGATCAAACTAAAAGTGCAGAGGCGCTTAAACGAGTTATTAAAGATAAGAATCCGATTCAGCGTAACTATGTACATCAACCACCTGTGATACCACATCAAATTCGTGGTTATCGAGTGAATAAAGACAGTAATAAATGTTTAACTTGTCATGGTTGGAAATATGCGAGAGAAACAGGCGCAACGAAAATTAGCTTAACGCACTTTGAAACGCGAGACGGTAAAACTTTATCAGATGTTTCACCACGTCGTTACTTTTGTTCTCAGTGTCATGTAACTCAAGCTGATGCACCTGAGTTAGTTGATAATACCTTCAAACCCGTTGAATCATTAGGAAGTAAGTAATGACTTATCTTTGGGGAATTAAAGGGGATTAAAATGACAAAAGAATCAAAATTTAAAAGTTTACTAAAATATTTGAAGTCGCCAAGTAGTGCAGCCTTATGGTTTATTTTAGCGATAGGTTTTGCGGGAGGTGTTATTTTCTGGGGTGGTTTTAATACCGCTTTAGAAGTGACAAATACCGAGGAATTCTGCATTAGCTGCCATGAAATGGAAGATAATGTCTATGAAGAGTATAAAGAAACAATACATTACTCTAACCGCTCTGGTGTTCGTGCTACTTGTCCTGATTGTCATGTTCCAAAAAAAATGGACGCATAAAATTGTGCGTAAAATTGCAGCTAGTAAAGAAGTTTGGGGCATGCTTACTGGCTTAATTGACACAAGAGAAAAGTTTACAGAACATCGTAGAGTATTGGCTGAGCGAGAATGGAAACGCATGAAAGAAAATGATTCATTAGAATGTCGTAATTGTCATAATTTTGAATACATGGACTTTTCAGA
>CAJWBY010000096.1 GCA_913020705.1 uncultured Colwellia sp. | reverse complement strand
ACTCAAACTAGAGAGTAAAATTATACCTACATTCGATTTTTTCATTTTATTTTGCATGACACATTCCGTCCAATTCAATTCAATTAATAAGTTTCATCAAGTAATACGCCATCAATTAAAAATAGTTGCAGGTAAACTAAAATAAATTAACTTATTTGAGTGAACCATTTAAAACACTTAAAAAACAACAGATTAACTAAGTGTTATTTATAAATAAATATATGAATCAGAAAATAATTACAGAAAAAATGAATATAAGGGGATAAAATTTAAGAAGACAAGGTGAAAATAATTGTTATATTGCTCATTAACAAAACTGCAGAACATAAAAAAGGGTAATAACACGTTAATGTTATTACCCTATATTCATTTGGTATTCACTTTACTTTATTTTTGTATTAATTCGTCGTTGGTTAAAGACTAAGTTTTAAAATAAAACTCCCAAAGATTATGAATTAATTAAATGAACATCGCGCTGTGGGAATGGAATAGCAATATTGTTTGTGTCTAACGCTTTCTTCATTGCTTCATTAACGTCAAAAAATACGTCCCAGTAATGCTCAGGAAGACAATGAGGTCTTACAACAAGGTTAACTGAGCTATCAGCCATTTCCGCAACACCAACAAAAGGAGCAGGGTCTGACATTACTTTTTCATTTGATGTTAATACATCCATCAGCACTGATTTTGCTTGATCAATATTTGCGTTATAAGCAATACCGATGGTTAAATCAACACGAATTTTACCTTCGGCGGTATAGTTAACAATTGCACCGTTAGATACTGCACCGTTAGGGATAATAATTTGCTTAGATTGAGGTGAAATCAAAATACTGTTAAAGATTTGTACTTCCTTAACTACCCCTAATTGTCCTTGTGACTCTATTAAATCACCGACTTTGTATGGCTTGAAAATCATGATTAATACGCCACCAGCAAAATTTGCTAAACTGCCCTGTAAAGCTAGGCCTATTGCTAAACCTGCCGCACCTAATACTGCGATAAAAGACGTTGTAGCAATACCAATCATAGAAGCTACAGAAATGAAAAGTAGAACTTTCAACAACCATGAAACTAAACTTTCCATAAAAGGAATTAAGGTTGGATCAACCTTTGATTGCTTCATTGAAATATTAACGACTTTACTAATCCCTCTAATTATCCATAAACCGATAATAAGAGTAACAATAGCGAGTGCTAATTTTGGCGCATATTCTAACCCGAGTTCATATGCTTTCATTGAGAGGGTTTCTGCTAATTCAACGGTCTTGTCTACTTCAATCATAAAAATTCCTTTATTTGTATTATTATAATGTTTACATAAGTTTAGATACTATTAATATCATGTGCAAATCATTCCAGAAATGCATGTTCAAAAATTAGGGTAAAACCTCTTTTACTTATGAGGGGACATAAGTCAAATGAGAGGTACATCAAGTAAAAATAAAAATGATAAAGCATTTGGTGTTAATTGGTTCTATTTAACAGGAAACCTTTAAAGTCATTATCAAGCAAGGGTTTTGCAATATAATACCCTTGCCCTAAGTCACAGCCAATTTCTTTAAGCTTTTGATATTGTTGTACAGTTTCAATTCCTTCCGCCGTGGTTTTTATTTTTAGTGCTTTAGCTAAATTAACGACTGCATCTAATATCAAGACTTTATTGCAGTCTTCGTTTAAGTCATCAACAAAACTTTTATCAATTTTTAGGTAATCTAAAGAAAATTGATGTAAATAACTTAATGATGAATACCCCGTTCCGAAATCATCAAGTGCAACGGGAACATTAAGGCTTTTCAAAATATCTAAATGTTTTTTCACCGCGTCAACGTTCAAAATTAAACTTTCTTCGGTAATTTCTACGCATAATCGGCTAATGGTACTAGCAGACTTTAAGTGTTGTTCTTGCATATAACTAATAAAGTCTTGTGACGCAAAACCTGATGTCGAAACATTAACATTGAGCTTACATTTTTGTGGCAACCAATCAGACCACAAATTTAAGTTATCGACGGCTAGTCTTAGCATGTAAAGATCAAGTTGAACAATTTGTCCTGACTTTTCTAAAATAGGGATAAAAACATCTGGAAACAAAAGGCCCAATTTAGGATGTTGCCAACGAACTAAGACTTCAGCGCCAATAACATTACCCGTATCAAAATCAATTAATGGTTGATAATTACCTATAAACTCTTGGTTTTTAATAGCATTATCAAAATCATATTCTAATTTAACATTTGTGGATTTATTTTGATCTTCAAGTGCTTCAAAAAAAACATACTGGTTACGCCCTTGCAACTTAGCTTGATACATAGCATGGTCGGCGTCAATTAATAGCTTTTCTGCACTATCACTCTCATCGTGATAAGTTGAAATTCCAACACTTACACTACTAAAAATATTCAAACCATCGATATTAAAAGGATGAGATATTGCAGAAATAATACTTTCAGTGATTCGACAAATGGTATCGTGATCAATATTTGAGTCAAGCAGTATAGCAAACTCATCTCCCCCTAATCTTGCAAGGGTATCTGTTTTTCTTAACGATATTGTAATTTTTTTCACAATAGCGATAAGTAACTTATCTCCAACATGATGGCCATATGTGTCGTTAACTTGTTTAAATCTATCTACATCAATAAATAATATAGCGATATTATTTGAACGGTTATTCTGACAATGTAAAAAGGCGTGCTGGATCCTATCTTTAAAAAGCGACCGATTAGGTAAATCAGTTAATGAATCATGCAATGCTAGGAACTGAAGCTTTTGCTTAGCTTCCATTCTTTCGATGGCGTTATTGATGTGTTTAGCAACAAACATTAATAGCTGTTTGTCTTTTTCTTGAAATAAAAATTCTGTACTGTAACTTTGTACAACAACAATTCCTTTGTTTATTCCGCTACCAAAAGGAACGCCTAACCAAGCTTTAGGTATGCTTCCTAGAACATGAAGTTCCTTATCATCAAGCATTTTTTGAATATCTTTTTCATATAAGAGAAAAGGTTTATCTTTTGCTAAGGTATAACCTGTGATGCTTAAATTGCCCGGTTCAATTTCCACCGTATCAAATATTTTTCCTTGATCAAGTTCGTCTATAATTTCTTGATCAAGCTCGTCTACTGCATAAACAAATTCAATTGTTTTCCCTTCGTTTTTAAGCAAAGCTACAAAAAAATTTTTTGTAAAAGTAAGGCGACCAATACACTGATGTAATTGCTTATAAAATTCGCCAATACTTTTAGTTTTAAAGGTAAGTTCGGCAATCTCGAATAAAGCATCCTGAATTTTATTTGAGTACTCTAAGTTTTCAATGATCTCTTCCAATCCGTCAACTTTAATGATTTGAGATATTTTCATTGCGGCAATGGATGCTAATGCAGTAAGTGTTTTTAGATGATATTTATTGTAAAAATTAACCTTAACGTGCTCTGAGTCTATAACACCTAATAATTGATCGTTAAATAGAATGGGAACCGCTAACTCAGATAATGTGTTTTCGTCATCAACAATATAACTTTCAAATTCTCGAGTATCTTTTACTAATATGGGTTTTTTTGTGGCAGCAACCTTGCCAATAACACCCTGATTAAAAGGTATAACGATTAAATTTGATGAAGTATTTTCGATTTGATTATTATTGGTTTTATCATCTGTTGAAGCTTTCTTTTGAAAACCAGCCATTCGACTTAATGTATTTCCACCTGAGTCTAAAGTATAAATAACAGCATCGTCGAAACCGAGCTTTTCAACAATATTTTGCGCTAAATATTGCCAAATTTGAAAAGGGCTATTTAACAATAAAATATCAATGGCAAACTGATTAGTAATAGTTAAGCTTTTTATTGTTTGGGATTTAGAAAGTCCGGACAAGTTTCACTGCCTAAAAGTTATTTGAAAATGAATATATGTGCTTTCAATATTGTAAATAAAGCTTTGTATTCATTTTACGTATTATAAATCTTATCCATTAGCTTACGTTCTAAATGTAAATAGAGCAAGCAAACCTATATTGAATTCACTACCTAATAAATTCAACAACTTAATGATATTAGTCCCACATAACAAATGAAGTAAATATATTGTTTGTGTTTGTTTCAGTTGGTTTTTATACACGTTATTCTAGTGAGGCACTAGCTAGTATTTACAAGATAAACTCACCGCTGTTTTTTTAAGTGTGGCATCTAAAACATAGCGCTAAAAACAAAAGAACATAATACTTTTTATCATTGTCTTATTAATTTACTAATGTTTACTCATGACCCGTTTGAACTATCATGTCCTTCAACAAACTTTTCCGTCCGTTTAAACATCTTTAATGTAGTGCTTAATAGAAGTTGTGCTAAATTTAATAGAATTGATAACTAATGAATATAAATTGTTAACTATGCAAACATCAGAGCAAGAAATAACGTCATACATCAACAGTCTTAGTGAAGATAGGCAAGAAGTAATTAATAAATTACGCGCTATAATTATTGATAACTTGCCTGTAGGGTTTCAAGAAGCTTATTCCTATAAAATGATAGGTTACGTTGTGCCACACAATATTTATCCAAAGGGCTATCATTGCGATACATCCCTACCTCTCCCTTTTATAAACATAGCTTCACAAAAAAACTTCATTGCGATTTATCATATGGGTATTTACAGTGATAACAGCTTGCTAGAGTGGTTTAAAGAGGAATACCCAAAACATTGTTCTACGAAGTTAGATATGGGAAAATCATGTATTCGTTTTAAAAACATGAATAAAATCCCATTCAAATTAATTGGCGAACTCGCATCAAAACTTAATGCAGAACAATGGATTAGTTTATATGAAAAGACAATAAAATAACGCTCTTAAATTACTGCTTTTCGATAAGACAATAATACTGAGTAACGAAAGTTGCCTTCCACATTACTTATAATAGAAAAGTAGAAGTTTTTATTTTAATGACTTAACTATTTCACGAAAAAACGCCATTGTTTCTTGTTTTGAGTTTAGTTCGTCTTGAAACAATTTATCGGCACTATTTTTTACAATGACAACATTTTCCTTTTGATTTACATAAATGTACTGACCATAAACACCAACACAAAAGAATTCACCTTCTTCAGCTAAGGTGGGTAACCAAATTTGGTATCCATAACCGAGTTTATCTTTTGTCGATTTTAAGTAATCAGCTTTTGCTGTTGTAGAGGCTTTTATCCAATCTTGAGAGACTAATTGTTCTCCTTGCCATTGACCTTTATTAAGTAACAAACTGCCGAAACGTGCATAATCACGAGTGGTAACATTGAGACCACCAAGGGCAAAAGCTGCTCCTTTTGAATCTACGATCCAGTCAGCATCACTTTCCATGCCTAATTTTTGCCAGATGTTTTCTTGAAGAAGAAGTGCTAAGGACTTGCCTGAAACTTTTCTCACGATCATACCAATAACATGAGTGTCCATACTTACGTAATGAAATTCTTTTCCAGGTTCAGATTCACCTGCAAGTTCTGTTGTCATTTCATCTAATGAACCACCAATAGCTAAAACCCTACCCATTTTATTAATGTCAGAATTGAAATCTTGATAATCTTCATCCCATTTTACACCCGAGGACATTTGCAAGACATGTTCGACTTTCACATTTTCATAACCAGAACCTTTCATTTCAGGTAAGTAAAAGTCTACGTTTTTTTCAATATCAATTTTGCCTTCATCTACTTGCATACCAAATAAAATAGAAACAAACGATTTAGCCATTGACCATGAAATTCGTTTATCTGTTGGTTGAGTATCTAAGAAGTAATTTTCATAGGTAATTTGGTCATTTTTCAAGACCAATAGCGCTGTGGTAGCTCTTCTAGTAATAAACTCATCGGCTGATGTTGATTTTTCACGATAAAAAAATGACTTGGGTAATGCTATCAATGCCGTTTCAAACTCAAATGTCTTCTCACTTTTATGGACAGATTGAGTGATAAACGCTTTATTCATATTTGAGAAATTATCTACGATTCGTTCACTATCGAATAGGGTTATAACGCTATGTAGGCGATTAACCTTTTCCCAATTAAATATGAATAACACAATGAAAATAAAAAGAGTAGCGAGGAAAATACTTTTAGTTATTTTTAGAAAACGTTGCATATATACTCTTAATTATTATTTTTATATTAGTTAGTCATTAACTAACTTACATCAATTATAAACTATTACAAATTTTGGTGGAAAAATATGCTTTGCTTAAGCCTATTCTGCAACTAAAAAAAGGCAATAACACAGCTGTTATTGCCTTTTGATATATTGATAATATTAATAAATTTATCATTTAAGGTGCTATGTTTGTCTTATATCCTAAGTTACAAGGGTGTTCGAATAAACAACATAAACCATATTTACTTTAATCGTGTAATACCAATTAAAACGCCTACAACACCACCAGCCATCCCTACCCAAGCTTCCATAGGTGTATCACCATTTAATGCACGAGTAACTTGGGAACTAGCTGAGTCATAAATGTTGTAACCCCAAACAGCTGCAATTAAACCTGCGATAATCAATGTCACACCTATTATTTTATTATTCATTATATTTTGGTCCTCATTTAATATCAAAAGTACTAACTATTAATCTTTCGTGATTAACCAAATGGCGTGTAATATCCCAGGAACATAGAAGAATAGACATAAAACTATATTTATTAATAAATCTTTCCCTACTCCACTTTTCAAAAATACAGCTACAGGGGGTAACAACAATGCTAAAATAATATGTATAAGTTTATTCATTAAAATCTCCGGTAATTTTAAATTTAACTATAACATCAAATTTATCATAATATTCATTTTTGCCTTTAAACCATTTATCTCATCTGCTCCAAAATAGTATGAGGCTATTTCACTCAATAAATGGCATTGATATTAAGACCATTTACGTATTGAATTAGAGCCATCATTAAGCAAACTCATTTCATATGGAACAAGACTGAACTTGAACGTCATACCGAATAGATATAAAATTAACATAGTTTTAGATATGTGCGTTTTCGTTAAACATGCCAACTCGATTCTGAATCGAGCTTTTTTTTGCCTTAAAATATATATTGAAAACTGATAACCGCAATCCTCCCATTCAGTCATTTATTAATAGCCATAGCTTTGTAACATTAGCAACGAGGCCGTTATAGGAAAAACTATGAAAAAACTAATCACCACAGCTTCAGCCCTACTTTTATTACAAGCTTGTACAACATTTGATCCCTACACAGGAGAAAACAAAACAACGTCTACCGCTATAGGCGCAGCAGCAGGTGCTGGTTTAGGTGCAGTTATAGCATTTATCGATAATAAAGATAAAGACAGCAGAACACGTAACAAGAGAATTCTTGCAGCAGCAACAGGTGGAGCAGCTATTGGTGGAGGCATTGGCTATTATATGGATGCTCAAGAGGCAAAGTTACGCAAACAACTTCGTGATAGTGGCGTAAGTATTCAACGTGAAGGTGACAAAATCAACTTGATTATGCCTGGCAACATTACCTTTGCAACGAACAGTGCTAACATCAACACTAATTTTACTGGAGTGTTAAATTCTGTAGCTTTAGTACTTGAAGAATATAATAAAACACTCATTGTAGTTTCTGGCCATACTGACTCTAGCGGTTCTTTACAGCACAACCAAAAGTTATCAGAAAGCCGTGCTGACTCAGTCGCCAATTATCTAGGTGGTCAAAAAATAATGACTGAACGCCTAGAAGTAATAGGCTTTGGAGAAACACAACCAGCAGCAGACAACAATACCACTAAAGGTCGTGAACTTAACCGCCGCGTTGAAATAACATTATTACCTATTACACAATCGTAATACTTTAAGAAATATCAGCATCTTAGCGACAACCACTATGATGCTGTTTATTCAATTAACTTAGGTAGTATTAGACTGTTTAATACTTCACCAAGTCACATCACATTACCTTTACTGTTAAGCGTGAATTATAATAACTTTTGTTTCATAAAATCGATAAACACACGATTTTTATTCGGCATATATTTACCTTGAACATACTGCAAACAAATATCACCTTGATAATTCCCTTGTAACTGCCAATCTACCAATATCGCTATGAGTTTCCCATTTTCAATACCCTGCTGCGCAATATAATCTGGTAAAGGGCCAATACCAAAACCCTGTTCAATCGCATCTCGACGCATTTCACTGTGGTTGAGTAAATATGACCCCGTCACTTGTATGGTTGTTTGTTGATTATTCTTATTAAATTGCCAACGGTTATCAGCCATATTTTCCCCTAAACAAATACATGATAAGTGCTTTAAATCATCAGGGGTTATTGGCCGAGTATGTTTTTTTAAAAAATCAGGACTCGCACATAACACCTGCTCAACGCGACCAAGTTTAACATTTACCAAAGATTCAATTGGATGATCATTAATATGGATCAAGAAGTCAACACCATCATGGATAGGATCTAAAATGCGGTCGGTCACTTTTACGTGTAACTGAATATCTGGGTAACATTTTAAAAATTCAACAAATAATGGTCGTAATACCTTATTTGCTAATGATTTTGGTGCGGATACTCTCAATAACCCACTAACAGTCGATGTCGCAGAGCGACTGGCATTAACTGCTTGGTCAGCTGATTCAACCATCTGTTTACAATAATCAAACGTTATTTTACCTGACTCCGTTAGCGCCAATTGTCTGGTAGTACGCTGTAATAACTTTATGCCTAATGCATCTTCTAATCGGCTAATTTGTCGACTTACAGCTGAAGGTGTTACGCCAAGTTTTTTTGCCGTTTTACTAAAGTTTCCTTGTTCAACCACTGTGACAAAAATCGCCATGTCGGACAATAATGGGATCAATTTATTTGTGTCCATGAGGCACAAGTCCTTTTACTATTTAGTGTATTGTTTAAAATCACTCATAGATTAACATAGTTTAGGAGTGATGGATGAGTTACTGAGAACAGACAACAATTGTAAGGGTGAATATGGAATTATTAATAAATACTTATATGGCAGAAATTATAACCGTGAGCACTATTGCTATTTTTATGGCGATGTTACCAGGGGCTGATTTTGTAATGGTGACACGAACGAGTATCTACAATGGACGTTTGGAAGGTCTATATATGAGCTTAGGCATGTGTTTATCTGTTTGTGTTCATGCCAGTTACTCTATTGCAGGATTAACCGTAGTGATTGCAAATTCGTCATGGTTATTTTCTGTTATTAAATATTTAGGTGCGGCTTATCTTATTTATATTGCTTGGCAGTTACTAACAACACGCGAAAATTCAAATAACGTTCAAAGGAGTTCAGTGTCTCAAATGTCACCTTTTATTGCATTACGCTTGGGTTTTACATGCAATATATTGAATCCTAAAACATCTATCTTCTTTTTGAGTATTTTTACTCAAACCGTATCTGTAGATACTCCACTAATCATGCAAGTAGGCTATGGATTGATCATTATGTTGGCACATTTTATTTGGTATTGCGCTGTCTCTTTACTGTTATCACATCCAAGGGTATTACCTCGTTTTAATAAGCATAAACAAAAAATTGATAAAGTAGCGGGATTTGTATTGATGGTAATTGCAGTAAAACTAAGTTTAGTTAGTTAGATCTAAATTTACTGATAAATTGATGTCACCTATTACTTTACAAAGCTTTATCTCAACCTTGCTATTATGGGGTATTGACCTGCTATTGAGATGTAATGATAGGTCAACAATTATGCTAAATTAAAACTAAAACTCAGTGCGATATCAAAAAAACACTGAGTTATACGAATACTTATTGTATCAGTAAAAGCATTTAGGGCTAGATTGGAATTGAAGCCTTTTTTTGTGATAAATAAAACTTCAACTTATCTTGTTTTGATATTTTAATGCCTCTCTTTTTCATCATTTCAGACGACATTTTTAGATTTGGCATGTTATCGAAGTAATAGCGATGTTTATCAATTACTTTACGAGCTGGTTTTTTTATTTTCTCCAACTTTTTGGCTAAATCTTCTACATCATTCATCCACTCTGCAGAGCCAATGTCTTCATTGAGAATGTCGATTATATCGGAAGTATTGGTACACACAATATAATATGCGCCCAACAAAGGACAAACATCAAATACACGATGGTTAAGAGGCTGCCCACTATTAATAATTTTATTAATAGCTTTTTTCTCTTGGTAATCACGACCAATTTCATAAACCAACTGTACTAAACTCGCCATGGCAGAAACACCACCAATGAGTGGATCACCAATGCCGCCAGCACCAGTTGCATGCACTGCTATTTTGGCACTAAAAGATACGGTTGAACGCCCAGCTTTTGTTAAATAATGATTAACTTGTCGTTCTAAACATTGCTCGATTGCAAGAACTGCTTTACGTGGATCGCCAGCTTTAGCTACGTCTTCATATTTGTTTACTTGATGGTTTGCATAAGCATTTTTTGCGGTTTTTTTCCAATTGTCTATAACGTTATATCCTGAACGTAAAACCCCCGCATAAGGTACCATTTCAGCAATAAGATCATTTAAAAAGCCAGCACCTAGCTCTGCGGCAATTTCTTCTTGAATTTCGGCAATAGGCCCGATGTTATTAAAAAGCTCACTGACTAAACTTAAAACCGCCGCTTTCATGCTGCCTTCATCAGATCCACCACCTCCTGAGCTAGACACGGCATCTACAGCTGCCTTTGCACCATCAGCGACTCTTTGTAATTTAAACGCGATTTGACCTTTCTTTTTAGCCTTTAAACCAAAGAGAGAACGGCTATGCAGTTTTCTTTCACGAAAGAGGTTTTGTAGCAGTGCACGCTACTCTTCTAGGATCACGTCCATCGGAGAAAGTAACAAATCACTTTGATTCAGCATCTTCTCTAGGTCGGTAACCATATTTTTATGATTACGCTGGCTTTCTTCCCACTCAACACCTTTAGATAATTTCCAAGTATTAAAACAGGTACGTAAATATGTGCATTGTTTTTTTGTACGGAGTAAATCGTATTGCTCTAATGCTACGTCTACTTTTTTAAGTTTTGGGCTACGAGGCTTGGTAAGACCTAGTTTAGTGCCTCTCATCCATTGATCGTATGAAATAAACATTCTGATTCGTGCTCCTTTTATTAATTATTGATAATATCAGCACAATTAAAACTTGCGATAAAGTAGTATCAGGAATATGGGTTATGCTTAATAAGCCCCTCTTATTGCACAATGGTACCTCAACAACGATGATAATTATAGTTCAGTAGAAGTCGTATCTGAATCAGCTTCAAAGACCATGGATGCCGACAAAAAATTGGGATTTCCATTGTGCCAAAAAAATTTAAAAAACTACAAGACTTCATTAAAGGAAAAGCGTAAAAACAATAATAGACACTATCAGAGGTTTATATGGCGCAGCCCGGTGATATAGATATTTTGGCAGTTCATTATGTCCAAAGAACTTATGACGATTTTTATGTTCCACATTCGCGACACCTTTACCTTTTTCTGTGTCGAAATCAACACAACTCCAAGAATGAACGAAAACACAAACACATATTAACCATTATTATTCATTCACTTAGAATATGCCTGTTCGTTGGTACGGACCTTGATAACAAATATTGATGACATATGGTCATATGGCAATTTATTTTGTTCTTGAGATTGCATTATGAAGATGAACCTAGTTATGGCTTTACCTATCTAATTGGGCTCCTCCTTATCACCATTATTTTGAGTAACAATAAATAAAAATTAATTTTAGAGGCAGTAAATGAAAAACATAAGCATTAAAGGAATTTTATTAGGTTTGATTTCATTAATAATAATTGATGAATTAGGGGGAGTATTATTAACACTGGTGCTTGCTGGAGATCTTACGACAGATATAAGAACAGAAATACAGTCTGACACTTCATTTCTTATTTTAAGGATGTTTGTCGGTGCCGCGGCTCTTGTTGCTGCTGGCTTTATTAGCGAGAAATTGGCTAAATCGAACGGCTTAATCAATGCAGGTATCCTAGGTTTAGTCAGTGTAATATTAACTGTTTTAGTTTTGGGCGATACATATCCAATTTGGTATTTAACTCTAAGTTATTTATACCAGTTTCCATCAGCGTTATTGGGGGGCTATATTTATTTCAAGAGGAATCAATTAAAAACTGATGATTAAAAATTAAATTATTCATCGTAAATAAAGCTCAAGGGTAACCATTCAAATTCAATCTAAGTTAGATGTTATTTGAGCATATTTACGATGTATCTTATTAGGTTTTAGTGTTTGTAATTCCTGTTTGCTGAAAATACTATTGTGAAGAAACTACTAAGTCTCTAATGATAATTTAGAAAATTAATATGTAGAGCAGACTTAACCTCTTAACCTTACTCATACCTATTAAATAGCGGTGACTAAAAATACTTACAGTAAATAGCTTTTTTCAGCTAGATATAACATTTAACTCTTCTCTGAATGATACCCATAACAGATCTGAGTGGAGAAGTAGTCATTTAATATAGTCGAATTAATTTACTATTTCTTTTCATAAAACGATCGTATATAACACCTATCGATTTACCTTCGGTAATGTCTGTTACATAACTATCCTCGGGTAATTCATAATCAATCTCCAACGTTTTTTCAGTAAATGAATAATGCTTTAAAATCGACTTATTGCCTTGAGTAGCAATATAATAAAAGCTATCGTTTATAACTTTCAATCGATGAGGTTGAATACCTGATATATCGTTTACCGGTAATTTAAACATCACATCTACTTGTCCTACATTCGATTTACGCATTAACTGGCCATTTAGCATATCGCCATAATATAAATATTTTCCATCTTTACTTTCTTGAGCGAGGGCTCCTGCATTTAATAATATTTTCTCTTTTTCTGACGTGTTTATATTCAATTTATAAATATTATATTGCCCATCTTCATAAATACTAAAATAAATAAACTTTTGATCGTTTGACCAAGAAAGCAAAAGCACCTTATTTGAAAGAATAAATCTATTTGTTTCTTTTTTATTGTTAATATCAAAAATAATTAATTCTGAGTTAGTTTTTGTTCTTGAAACTAGTGCAAGTGCATCTTCTTGTTGTGTTAAAATGGGCCTTTCAATCATATTGGCTCGAATATTTGTAACCCTTTCGGTAATCCCATCTCGAAAGCTCCAAATATCGTAAAGTCCATTTCTATTAGATGAAAAGTACAATACTTTAGAATTTGGAGAATAAAATGCATTCATCTCAACCAAAGAACTGTTAGCCCCCATAAATTTCGATATACCGATGCCCTCACTACTTCCAATATTAATGGTTCTTGAGGAGTCCTTATAGATAAGGCTCTTCATATTAATTTGGCTAGTAACTAACATAGGGGTGTGGTCCGGGAGAGATGCGATAACTGTACTTACATTATTATTGACATCTAAACTCCATAAACCTTTTTGTCCCTGCCATTCACCTGCAACCCAAAGCGTATTCTTATCTTTTAATGAAAAACCGTATAATCGACTAAATTGGTCACTAATTAGCTTGTACTTTTTATCTTCAATATTATATTGATAGAGATGATGCATTCCACTAGCTGCCGTGGTTGAAATATAAAGTACCTTTTGCGCGTGGCCTAAAAGTATATGAGAATTAGCTCTTTCAGGTGGCTCAATCCAGATGGGGAGAATATTAGATCCTTTTAAATTAACCTGTCTGATCTGTACCCTGTTATCAACGATTAAAGATATAAACAACTGTTGATGCTCATCTGATACGACTAAAGATAGAATCCGGTGCTTAGCTTGATATAAGCTTGTTTTTTCTCCTGATAAAACATTATGCTCAATAATTACACAATCAACTATTTTCTGACATTTAACATAATACCAATACTTAGAGTTTTCTAACCATTTAGAGTTTATGAATAATGCACTATCATTAATAACGGTTTGTTTTTGAGAGGCTATATCTAAAAGTACTAATTCATTATTCACTTCTTTAAAATGCTTTTTTTTAGTAAAGAGCACCTGATTTCCGTTTGGAGATATTGCAGGAGAATCAGCAAAGACATCTATATTAGTTAAAAATGTCGCTTGTAATGGCAAAGTAGAAGTATTTTCAGCTAGGTTACTTAACCATAGATATATTGCAAATACGATGGCAGTAACAGTAATTAGAAGCTTATAAAGCTTATTCGAATAAGGTGGTTGATTTATTTTAGCGGGATTATTGTCATATAATTCATCCTTTAAACCCGCACCTTCATAAATAAAGCAATAGCCTTTTCTAGCAATTGTTTCTATATAAATTGGTTTTTTAGGATCGTCTTTTAATATTTTCCGTAATTCAAAAATAGCTCTTGTAACAACTTCTAAACCGGTAACAGTATCAGGCCACAAGGCTTCAGCAATTTTATCTCTGCTAACAACCTCACCTTTATTAGTAATTAAGTAGCATAAAACATCCATGATTTTAGGTTCTACTTTACACTCAATACCATCAACAACCAGTTTATTATGTTTAGGTAGAACAATATACGAGCCTAATTCAAATTTACTACTACTTAGACCAACCATGTAACCACCTGATTATTATATTAAAATAAATACCTAACAATTACATTATAACAAGAATATAACTTTAAATGATAATAATAATATAAAGAGGGCAACTTAAACTATAAAAAGATAAAAATGAAAATACATCATTCTACACTCTCTCTTATGGTGACAACATTACTGTTAACGTCATCACTTACTCAAGCTAAAAACATCAATATCACTATTGAAGGAAAATGAGAAGTTAAGGCTAAAGAAGCTGAGGTCAACTGCATTGAAAACTGTACTGTTACAAATGACTTACCTACAAACACATTAGTCTCGGAAACGGATTCAAACTGGTCGTTTACTGGTTGGTCAGGGCAGCAATGTGACTATGGTAAACAAGTCTTAGTATCTAATGGATATAAAAGTCTGGGTAGTGCAAGTGGCGGAGCAAAAACCATCAAAACGGGTGATATTAATAACGATAGTTTTGATGATTTCATTACAATTAGTTTATTTAATGGCCAAATATCTTCAAACATCAATCAAGGAAACGGTCAATTTGATAAGACTCAAATTGACAATGGTCTAAATTACCCTACAGCTCTCGATTTATTTGATTCAGACAATGATGGGGATTTAGACTTATACCTTGCAGAATATAATAAAAGGATTATTAAACTTTATCTAAATAATGGTGATGGTCACTTCACTTTTTCTGAAGATATTGAAATTCCTGGTACCCTTCCATATTCATTCAAGGTATTAGATAAAAATGATGATGGTCAAAATGACATATTAATTTCATCATTCAGTGCTGATACATCAGGAGATCTTTGGATATTAGTGAACAGCATCTCAGCAGCTAAGACACAGTGGTATATTAATAATAGTGGTAGCTATAGTGCAGAGGAAGTAGTCTCAGAATCAGCATCAATGACTATAGATGCCTACAAAAGTAATGGAATCGTTTCCATTGTTGCCGCGGAAATCAAAAACTCTACAATTACATATTATCGTTTAGGCACTGAAACCATTATAGATACCGGGAGAGGTTCATATGGTGCTGCTTTTGGTGATATCGATAAGGACGGCAATATGGATGTTTTGGCTGCTCATTATAGCCCATCAAAATTGAATTTAATTTATGGGAAAAACGATGGGACATTTACTGACGCACATTTGATTACTGCTGCACAAGAAGGCGTAACAGCAACCTCTTTTGGTGATTATGATAACGATGGATTTATTGATGTAGCAACAAGTGAGTTTAATAGTGAAACCTTTTATTATTTTCCAACAATAAGTTATAAAGATTGTGTTATATCATCAGATGGTGATATTTCCTTAACAGCAACTTTCGTTGGTTCTACAGACCCTCAACCAATAGAGGAACAACAAAGCACTAGCTCCCAGGATAAAGGCGGAAGTTTTTCATATACTTTATTAATCTTAGGTTTATTACTTCGATATAGAAGAAATAGCTACTCTCGTCAATAATCTGGGGCAGTAAAATAAAAAAGGGTAATAACATTTCCATGTTATTACCCTTTTTATAAGTCTCCCTTATAAAATCAGTCTAGTGATTTTCAGAAACCATATTCACTGTATATTTTGGAATTTCAACAACTAAATCGATGTCTCCAACTAATGCTTGGCAACCTAAACGAGATTCAGGTTCTAAGCCCCATGCTCTATCAAGCATATCATCTTCAAGTTCATCTGATTCAGTAATTGAGTCAAAACCCTCACGAATGATCATGTGACAAGTTGTACAAGCACAGACTTTCTCACAAGCATGTTCAACACCAATGTCGCTACGCAGCGCAACATTTAAAATGCTTTCACCTTTCTCTGCTTCCACTACCGCGCCATCAGGGCATAGGTCATCGTTGGGAAGGAATATAATTTTCGCCATGTTTTTAGCTCCTAAAAGTCTTAAATTTCGTTGACTGAATGCCCTGACAATGCTGTTTTTATCGATGAATCCATACGACGTTCAGCAAAAATAGCAGTGCTTTCATTTAATGTTTCAATAGCTGCTTCAATATCGTCAGCAATTGTAGTTTGGGCAACTTTAGCTAAAGCGCTTATTGCGTTATTTATGATAATTATTTCATTTTCGTTTAATAACTCACCGTCACTGGTAAGCGCTGATTGTACTGATTCAATAACACGTGATGCTTCAACCTGCTGTTCTTTAAGCATACGTGCTTGAATATCTTGTTGCGCATTACTCATTGAGTCCATCAACATTTTGGTTATTTCATGTTCTTCTAAGCCGAATGAAGGCTTCACAGTTATACCTGTTTCTACACCCGTTGATTTTTCCATTGCTGAAACTTCTAACAAGCCATCAGCATCAACTTTAAAAGTAACACGAATATGTGCTGCACCTGCTGTCATTGCAGGTATGCCTCGTAATTCAAACCGCGCTAATGAGCGACAGTCTTCAACAAGCTCACGTTCACCTTGCAGTACATGCACTGCCATTGCCGTTTGGCCATCTTTAAAGGTAGTAAACTCTTGTGCTTTGGCAACGGGAATTGTTGTGTTTCTTGGAATGACTTTTTCCACCAAACCACCCATTGTTTCTAAACCAAGTGACAATGGAATAACGTCTAACAATAAAATATCGCTATCAGGTTTATTACCAGCAAG
>CAJWBY010000095.1 GCA_913020705.1 uncultured Colwellia sp. | reverse complement strand
CATACTCAATATTGGGTCACCTTCACTCTGCACGTTTTGGGATATGACTCATATTTAAGTCAAGGTGACTATTTTATGTTGAGTCACAAATTCCCCACTTATTTCACAGAAATAAGCTTTTACACAAGTGTGAGTGAGGTGTCCGTTATATATATTGCGATTTAAGCAATATATATAACTAAATTAAAAGGGTTTCTACTGTGAGCCAGTGGAATTAGGTTTAAGGATTTGATAGTTCAATTGCTTCAAGTTGAATTTCAGCTTCTTTAATTAATCGCGATAATTCATTTTCAACATGTTGATTTATATCGAAGCAATATCCTGATTTTTCAGCTCTACTTTCTATATCATTTAATCGTTCCTCAATTCCATTTGTAACGTTGAACAATATATGCGTTTTCTTTGCTGTTGTTATTTTCTCAAATAATGGTTTGGTCATAATGATTTCCTAAACTTCGTCAAAAGATAAATTATTGGTATGTGATTCGTTTTCATCGATTTCGTCCAGCAATAATTGATAATCTATTTTAGGAAATAAACTATTCTTATTTTGAAGTTTTAATATTGGAATTTTTATTTTAGTCCAGCCCACACCTGCAAATTTTATATAACCATTAAGATCGATTAGTAATGAAATTTCACTCGGTAAAACAGCACGTTTTGTTTCAATTATCTTTTGCGTACTATTACCATTTTTTGAATAACTACTCTGCTCGCGTTGAATTTCTTTATCTCCAATGGATCGACTGAGATAATCTGAAGTTTCTGGATCAGGAGTTCTTAAGACTACAGCATGACCAATACTTCCCATTATTGATGTTGCTTCATCACGCCCGTAAATGCTATATAACTGTGAGATGCTTTGAACTGCCATAACAGGTACTAAACCATATTTTCTGCCTCTTGAAACGGCCTGGCTAAGCGAACCTATTTTTCCATTTGAAGCTAACTCATCTAATATAAGCCAAAGGCGTCGAGATGCATCAGGTCTTAAATTTAATGCTTCTCTTGTTAATATCTCAATCCAAGCGGTTCTCAAGGGCAATGTTGCTTTTGACGAAAATTCATCATATATGATCCACAACTTTTGATTAGTTGTTAGTTCAGATGTAATCCACTTCCTTATGCTAAATGAATTCTTATCTGCAGCTGGATTTAATAGTTCTAAGCAAGTTAAATGTTGACTCAGTATGCTCATAACATTGCTGAGCATCTTTTCACTTCCTTTTTCAAAAAGACGTTGAGCTGATGAGCCTCGGCAGAGCCTTTCAAGCTCTTCAATTGGTGCTCTTTTAATAAAGTGAATTAAATGCCTATTTTGAGTTCTGTCATGTTCCCAGCACCACCTAATAAATATTGAGAAAACTGTCCGAGCATAAGTATTCCAAGTCTCACTTTCGCCATTTCCTGTGGGGATAAATGCTGATGCTAGCATTTCACAATCAGTTAATTTTTGGACTTCTGCAATGACAGAGAAGTTAATTACACCTTCGTGAGTTACCGATAAAATTAAATCCCCTTTCTTGCCAATCTTTTCAAATATCTCTCCATTAATGTCAACTACAACCGCTCGATCTACACGAAGGGCTAAATCTTTCAAAATTCTTAATAATACTTGGGTTTTTCCACTTCCGGGCTCCCCATACAAACCAATGGGTCTAGTTTCCAGTTTTTGAGGAATAATAAATCGACCAATTTTTACCGGAATTTTTGCTTTGCCTTTTTTATGAAGATGCCTTCTCATTTCTTCTTTTGTTTTGATACTAGTTCCGCGTAAAATTTTATTCCGAGAACAATTAAATAATAAAATAACGAATACACTCCATGTGGTCACAAAAGCCAAGAAATAACTAAACCAAGCTTCTATGGTCAAATCACTTTTAATTAATTCGGTATCAATAACTCCAGCTGTTTTATATAAATATTCATCTATTCTCACAAAGCTAAATAAATCTAAAATAGCTCTGGAAAGAGTTAAATCTGAGTAAAATACAGATAAAATAAACAAGACTATAAAAATAACTGCTTCGAATTTTGATCTAGTGTATGCCCATATAAAAATTGGTAGCGTCATTAAAATAAAAACTAGTTGAGTGAGTGAAATAGGGTCAATTAATATATTCATAAAGCCTCCCATTATTCATCACTCTGATTTAAAAACTGTTCTATGCTTTCGGGAGTCCAACCTATTAGCCTTTTCCCAAGTTTAATAGGTTTTGGAAGAGTCGAATTTTTTGTCCATCTCCATATTGTCACTGGATTTACCCCTAGCTGTTCGGAAAGCTGCTTAGGTCTAATTATTTTTGAAGTAGTGGTCATATTTTTTCCTTTAGTTTCGGCTCAAAGTTGAGTTTCAACAAAAGTAAAGGATAAAATCAAAGAAAAAAAGCAAAAGGTGAGTATACTTTAAAACAGTTATGTTATTGTTATTGCATGCGATTACAAAATTATTTTGCAATACTTTATTTAAAGAATAGTTACTTTTAAATAAACTTTAGTCTAGGAAAATACACCAACAAAAGTCTATAGGTTATGTGCAACGAACTGAAGTTTAAAATATCAAATACAATTAAATATACTATTGAACTTGAAGCTGACAATATTCAAATAAATATTTTAATTGAATATGAGACACGCTATGTGCTATCTAATCTAGGGCTCATTTGTAATCACTCTACTAAAGCTAAATACGACAATGGTTCGGTTATTACCGGCTTTGAGTGTACAAGAGTGGGAAATGATAAAGTAAACACTACAATATTTGATTTTATGATAAATGAGGAGCACCAATGTAAAGGTCTAGGTACATTTATTTTAGCAAAACTACATTTATTCACCCCTGACCTAATTACAAAAAATTTGACCATTTCAGGTAAATTAACAACAGACGATAATAGTCCACAGCGAAATGCTTTATATAGAAATCTAATTGGAAGCTCACGACTTGCAATTGATAAAGATGGCGACGGCAACTTTGAAGGTGCTTTTAATGATTTGTCTGATCGATATAAGGATAAAATCAATATAATCGACATATCTTTTGAAAGCTGTGGAGAATAACTTACCCCATCCCCTTTTTTAGTATCAATTTAAAGCTTATCAATATAATCAGACCATTTTTGTAACCATATTTTGCACTCACTTTCATATTTATGAAGATCATAAGTACCCTCAATACCAGTACGAGCATGACCTAAAGCCGCTTCTGCTACTTCACTAGGACAACCTAAGCGGGATAAGCCAGTCCTAACTGTTCGGCGTAAATCATGCGGAACCCAATGGTCAATATCAATCATGCGTTCGTCACGTCTCATATGCCATGCTTGCTCTGTTAAGGATTTTTGCTGTATTGGAAGTCCTGTTTTAATAGAGGGAAATAAATATTTCCCTGTCATAAGTTTTAACTGCTGAAGAAAATTAACAGCTTGTTGAGGTAATTGAACGTAACGCTCAACTTCTGTTTTAGTCGCTTTCAAGTGCCAAATAGCTTTATTAAGATCTATGTCATCCCACTCAGCAGCACATATTTCTCCTGTTCGACAGGCAGTCCAAAGCGTAAATCGAAAAATATTTTTTTGAGTTGGCGTAAAAGAAGAACCTGGGAGCCACTGTAGAAACTTTGTTAACTCTTTATCTGATAAAACTCGTTGACCACGCTTTGATGTAAGTCGAACCTTTGCCTGTCGTAAACTGTTTTTGGCTAGTAATGCAGGATTGGCAAATTCATCATCGAACTTTTCCAAACCAATAGAATACTCGTAAGCGGCTGTCAATTCTCGTAAAACATTACCCGCTTGAACATTTGAGCCACGTTCAACAATTTCCATGATCATAATAACAATATCTTTTCGTGTGACTTCATCGGCAGAGCGTTCGCCTAAAACAAATACAGCATCGCCATATAATGTTCTTCGCGTTTCATCTTGGCCTTTTTTTATTCTTGCCCCTGCTATTTTTTTACCATCAACAACCCTATCTTCAATGTATTGTCTTAAATAAAGCTCAACCACATCAGTAACGGTCATTTTTTCTGATAATTTTTTCTTTTTCTCTAACTCTTCTTGCTTCGCTTGCTTTAATTCAAGAGCAGGACAACGTTCTGCCCTTCTAATATCTTTGAACTCTTTCAATTTAACTCTAGCTTCAGCGAGTGAAATTGAAGGAAAGCGCCCTATTTGAATTTGGGTTAATTTATTAGTTACAGGACTGGTATAGCGATAAAAGAATGATTTAGTACCAGCGTTAGCACAAGTGACCCTCAAGCCTCTATTTTCGCCGACATCAGCAAGATCTTTATCATTAGGCTTCATGCTGCTAATAACAGCAGAAGTTAAAGTTTTGGTTTGATGATTCATAACTAGCTCTATGTTTCTATCCAAAGTATTATTAGCAATAATAAGTATCACTTTACGTAATAAGTGTAGGTTTTTCTTATTATAAAACTATAGCAAGAAAAACCTACACTTACACCTACACTTAATCGTGCAATTTCATGACTATTCAAGAGAATTCATGAGCTTTCATTAAATAGCACCGATTAGATAAAAGTGAGCAAAATCAAATTACAATATATAAAAAGTGCAATAAAAACATGACAGATTTATCATCACACACACCTATGATGCGCCAATACTTAACAATTAAAGCTGAGTTTCCTCATATTTTAATTTTTTATCGTATGGGAGATTTCTACGAGTTATTTTTTGATGATGCTAAAAAAGCGTCCGACTTACTTGATATATCATTAACTGCAAGGGGAAAGACAGGCGGTAATGCAATACCAATGGCAGGTGTTCCCTATCATGCTGTTGAAAATTACCTGGCTAAATTAGTGCAACTCGGTGAATCTGTTGCAATTTGTGAACAAATTGGTGATCCCGCTACGAGTAAAGGCCCCGTTGAACGTAAAGTTGTAAGGATCATAACGCCAGGAACAGTTAGTGATGAAGCTTTATTACTTGATAGACATGACAATTTAATTGTTGCTGTAAGTGAAGGAAACCATAAATCTTCTCAAGGATTCGGTCTATCTTATCTCGATATGACCAGTGGCCGATTTGTTTTAACAGAGCCAAATACTATTGAGCAATTACAAGCAGAATTACAGCGTTTGTCTCCTGCTGAATTACTCTATAGCGAAACTTTTTCTGAGCCTGAGTTACTCAAAAAGTATCAAGGTTTAAGACGAAGAGCTGAATGGGAGTTTGATTTAGATACAGCCATTAATTTACTCAACACCCAATTTGGCACTAAAGAATTATCAGGATTTGGTGTTAATGATAAATCGTTAGGGTTGATGGCTGCTGGCTGTTTATTCCAATACGTTAAGGAATGTCAGCGAAGTGCCCTGCCTCATATTAGAGCAATTATTTGTGAGTCTTCAGCGTCGGGGGTAATTTTAGATGCAGCAACTCGCCGCAATTTAGAACTTACTCAAAACCTTCAAGGTGGCTTCGAAAACACACTAGCATCTGTACTTGATAAATCAGCGACACCAATGGGTTCAAGACTACTAAAGCGTTGGTTACATTTTCCATTACGTGATTTAAGTGTATTGTCAGCTCGTCAAAATGCGACCAGCGAATTATTGTCGCAAGATTTAACAAATGAATTATTTGCCCAACTTAAATCTTTTGGGGACATTGAACGAATCGTATCTCGTATTGCACTTCGTTCTGCGCGTCCACGAGATTTCGCTCGGTTACGCAATGCTTTAGGTCAATTACCTGTGCTTCAGGACCAATTACAAGTTTGCGAACAACAGCATATCGCCCAATTAGCGTCACAAACATTTCCGATACCAGAGCTACACGCTTTATTACAGCATGCTTTAGTTGAAAACCCACCTGTACTCATTCGTGATGGTGGTGTGATAGCCAAAGGTTACCATGAAGAACTTGATGTATTACGCGACTTAAGTGATGGCGCCACTGAATTTCTTGCTCAGCTTGAAGCCCGTGAAAAAGAACGTACAGGCATTAGCTCATTAAAAGTAGGCTACAACCGAGTTCATGGTTTCTTCATAGAAATTAGTCTTAGTGCAGCCAATGATGTGCCCGATGACTATGTTCGTCGACAAACATTAAAAAACAACGAACGTTTTATCACTAATGAACTAAAGCAGCATGAAGAGAAAGTGCTCAGTGCGCAAAGTAAATTTCTCGCATTAGAAAAACGTTTGTATGATGAACTGTTTGATTTAGTGTTACCTGAATTAGAAAAACTGCAATTACTTGCTCAAGGGGTTGCAGAATTAGATGTTTTAAATACTTTTGCTGAACGGGCAGAAAGCCTAAATTACGTAAAACCAAACTTAACAAACAACAATAGTATTGAAATTAATGCAGGTCGCCATCCTGTCGTTGAATTAATGACTAATGAACCTTTTATCGCAAATCCTGTGACGTTAAACGATGAACGAAAAATGCTCATAATTACTGGCCCTAATATGGGTGGTAAATCAACCTATATGCGCCAAACGGCCCTTATAGTTCTGTTAGCCCATATTGGTTGTTATGTTCCAGCAGACTCAGCAGACATTAGCATGGTCGATCGTATATTTACACGAATTGGGGCATCGGATGATCTTGCTAGTGGACGTTCAACCTTTATGGTTGAGATGACAGAAACAGCGAATATTCTACATAATGCTACAGATAAAAGCTTAGTACTATTGGATGAAATTGGTCGTGGCACAAGTACGTATGATGGATTATCTTTAGCTTGGGCTTGCGCTGAGATGCTTGCAATTAAAACCAAAGCTTTTACTTTATTTGCCAGCCATTATTTTGAATTAACACTACTCGCAGAGCAAATACCTGCTTTGGTTAATGTACATCTAGATGCTGTAGAGCATGGTGATACCATTGTCTTTATGCATACCGTGCAAGAAGGATCAGCAAGCAAGAGTTTTGGTTTACAAGTAGCTCAACTTGCTGGTGTACCAAAACCGGTTATTCAAAGAGCAAAACAACGTCTAGCTGAACTTGAAAAACAACAAGCCCCATCTATTATCAATGTTGAACAACAACAACCCTTTGAGCAACTTTCTTTTGTTGATAATAATCACCCTGTTCTCGAGTCATTATCATCAATCGATGTAAATGATCTAACGCCAAAACAGGCATTAGATTTATTGTTCGAATTTAAAAGTAAAATTTAGCTATTAACACTAGACCAATAAAAACCAGCAATTGCTGGTTTTTTATTTTTTTGTGTTAACTATAATAACTAAGCTTGAAACAAGGCTTCTATTGATAAATCTTGTTGGCTTAAAATATCACGTAAACGCTTAAGGGCTTCAACTTGAATTTGACGAACACGCTCACGTGTTAAACCAATTTCAACACCAACATCTTCTAATGTTGCTGCTTCATAACCTAATAAACCAAAGCGGCGGGCGAGTACTTCACGCTGTTTAGAGTTCAGTTCATTTAACCAATGGATGATATTATTTTTAATATCTGATGTTTGCAGGCTACCTTCTGGACCACCGCTTTTATCATCAGGAATAACATCTAACAATACTTTATCGTTTTCACCACCGAAAGGTGAATCTACTGATGTCATACGTTCATTTAAACGTAGCATTTTAGTAACGTTTGCTACAGGCACATTAAGTGTTTCTGCAATGTCTTCTGCAGTTGGTTCGTGATCGAGTTTTTGAACTAATTCTCGTGATGTTCGTAAGTAAATATTAAGTTCTTTTACTACATGGATAGGGAGACGGATTGTGCGTGTTTGATTCATAATGGCACGTTCAATCGTTTGACGAATCCACCATGTTGCATAAGTTGAAAAGCGGAAACCGCGTTCAGGATCAAATTTTTCTACTGCGCGTATTAAGCCAAGATTACCTTCTTCGATAAGGTCTAATAAAGGCAAACCACGATTATTATAACGACGGGATATTTTAACAACTAAACGCAGGTTACTTTCTATCATGCGTTTTCTTGATGGTTCATCACCTTTAAGTGCGAGGCGTGAAAAGTAAACTTCTTCTTCTGCGCTTAGTAGCGGAGAAAAACCTATTTCACTTAAATATAACTGTGTGGCATCTAAATTTGACGGAGCATCTTCTCTATCCTTAGAGGAATCTTTAGCTGTCTCTTTCTTATCTACAACTGTATTTACTAATTCTTTTTCTATTCCCATGCTGTATCTCCCAATACTTAGTAAACTCAACTATCACTGATTAAATATTCACGTAAAACTCCGATTTATTATTATTATAATTTCTATTATTTTGACAGGTATTTCATAGGATTTACTGATTTTCCGCGAAAGCGAACTTCAAAATGAAGCATGACTCTTTCAGCGTCTGTATCACCCATTTTTGCGATTATTTGACCCGCTTTTACCAACTGCTGCTCTTTGACTAAGATGCTATCGTTATGAGCGTAAGCGCTGAGGTAATCATCGTTATGTTTTACAATAATTAACTGCCCATATCCTCGCAATGCATCACCGGCGTATACCACTTGCCCATCAGCTGTCGATTTAACCGAATCACCGCGAACACCTGCGATGTTTATGCCTTTATTACCTTGTTTTGCTGTGGAAAATCCTTCAATGACTTTTCCTTTAACAGGCCACAACCAATTCCTTATTTTTTGGGAAAAACTTGTGCCATTTGCAGAGGTTTTGTTGTTCACTTTTTGCCCTCTTACTTTTTTACCATACGCCTGCTTTTTATCTGATGCAACAGGTTTTTTTATCCTTATTTGTTTCTTAGTTTGTTGCTTTTCATTGTGAGCTACATTACTAGTGGCTTGAGTGGAATTTTTGACTAAAAATAATTTTTGTCCGGGGTATATTTTGTAGGGTGATACAAGTTTATTAAACGTTGCTAAGCTGTTAATATCGACATTAGCTCGCCATGATATAGAATATAAAGTTTCACCTTTTTTGACTATATATTCACGTCCCTTCAAACTACTTTTAACACGTTTACTTAAAGGAACTGATCCTTGAACATCCACAACAGGAGCTGGCTTATGGTTAGAAGAACACCCAACCAAGAACAAACTCAGCACAAAAAAAGCGACAGTCGCTAATCTTTTACATGGCGGAGTAATATTATTTGTAGACTTTAGAATCAAAAAACATACCTAATTTTTGTGAATATTTATTTATTTAACGTAATACAAAATAGGCGACAATGATCAGGCCAACAATTATCCAGCCTAATATGTCTACCCATTGTCTTATTTTTTGCTCCATTGGTGCACCGCCCCAACGAATAATGCCTGCAACAAGGAAGAAACGCATACCACGTCCAATAGCTGAAGCAATAAAAAATGGTATAAAAGCCATTTGTAAGAAACCCGCACTCACTGTGAATAACTTATACGGAATAGGTGAAAATCCAGCGATAAATACCACCCAAATTCCATAGTGTTCAAACCACAAAACGACAGCATCGAAAGCTTCCTGTTTACCCATAGCTGTTATTGCCGGTTGAATCCAAGGTTCAAACATAAAGTAACCTAACAAATAACCTACCGAGCCTCCAAGAATAGAAGCTATAGTGGTTAACGTTGCATATGACCATGCTTTTTCTGGTTTCGCCAACACCATTGGCGCCAAAAGAACATCAGGGGGAATAGGGAAAAATATCGATTCAGCAAAGGTTAATGCTGCTAGCATTCTTGGTGCAAATTTATGTTCAGCCCAACGAAGCGTCCATTCATAAATTTTTGTAAATATTTTCAATTAACTAATACCTTTTGTACTTTAAAGAAACCAATACAAGAATACTTTATTGGTTTAAAAATTTAGTGAGCCGTAACAAGATTCATAGGCTAAGAACAATTCAACGTGATTAAATTAAGTCGCCAGGAACAAGCGGAACAAACTTAACCATTTCAATTTGCTTTTCATTATACTCATCACCACAACGAGTAATAACCTTCAGTATTTGGGTGTCAGAGCCAACAGGGATAACTAAACGCCCACCTTCAGCTAATTGTTCCAATAATGCTTTGGGTACTTCTGTTGGCGCTGCTGTGACGATAATAGCTTGAAAAGGCGATTTACTACTCCACCCTTTCCAACCATCGCCATGTTTCATTGAAACATTATGTAAATCCATTGACTGTAAGCGACGTTTCGCTTGCCATTGCAGTGCTTTAATTCGCTCTACCGAGAAAATTTTTGGAACAAGCTGGGCAAGAATAGACGTTTGATAACCAGACCCCGTACCTATTTCTAAAATACTTTCAGGCACGCCATCAGCTAATAATAATTCTGACATTTTCGCGACAATATACGGCTGCGAAATAGTTTGCCCTTGCCCAATTGGCAAAGCGGTATTATCGTATGCTTTGTGAGCTAAAATCTCAGGCACAAAAATATGACGAGGTGACTGAGCAATAGCTTGAAGCACTCGTTGATCACGAATACCTTCACCATGTAGTTTTTGCGCTAAAATTTCACCACTACGACGTGATTTACCGCTAACACGGCTCCCTACCCTTACATTCATAACATGCTCTTTTTATTTTTCTTATTCTTAAAATTGAAACTTCAACGCGACTAAATAGATAAATCGTCAACCCAACGAGTCATTGGTTCCAAACTACTATGTGCAGTCATATCGACGGTCAGTGGTGTTATAGAAGCATAACCATTGGCAACAGCATAAAAGTCAGTGCCTTCACCACCGTCTCGTGCTTCACCCAAGCGACTATACCAATATACATCACGTTGCCAAGGATCTTGTGTTTTTTCCATCATATCTGCTTGATGACGTTTACCTAAGCGAGTAACCTTTACACCTTTTAATTCATGCAAAGGTATATCAGGCACGTTAATATTTATAATTTGATCAGAGGGTAACGGATGCGATTGTAGACGCTGAATAAATTTCGCAGTTACTACCGCAGCTGTTTGATAGTTCAGTTCACTTTTCCCGACGATTGAGACCGCGATTGCTGGCATGCCCATATGTCGCCCCTCGGTTGCCGCAGCAACGGTTCCCGAATATAGCGTATCATCTCCAAGATTAGCACCACAATTAATACCCGCAACAACGAGATCTGGCGTCATAAACTGGCTTACACCAAGATGAACAGAGTCTGAGGGCGTTCCATTCACGGCAATATAACCGTTATCTAGCGTATGTGTTCGCAGCGGATTTAATAACGTTAAGGAATTACTAGCACCACTACAATTGCGGTCTGGTGCAACCACCATAACTTCTGCTATTTTAGCTAACTCTTCATGTAAGACTTTTATACCTAAAGCATGAACGCCATCATCATTACTTAATAATATTTTCATAAGTTTAATTTACCGCTCGTTCGGTCATATCTTGATAACTTATAAGTTCACGTAAAATTGTTGTCGCATAACAACCTGAGGGTAAAAAAAAGTTCAGCGTAACGGTATCATCTTCTGATTTTATTTTACCTTCAGTCAATGATAATCGAATTCTTCGTCGCTCTTGCTTCAAACCAAATTTAGCTAGACCTTCACAAAATTCAGAATAATCATCAGCAACCTTTTGCTCCAACGTTTGTGATTCACCTTGCGACATCAAATCACCAGCGCCCCAAAGAGAAGCGGTAAGATCGATATCTTTTTCTTCAAAACGTTGCTTTATTTTATCGTCAACAGCATCCGCTAAAAAAACTGATTGTGTGCCCGCCAGCATGAAAACATCGCCAATATTTAAAGCTTCAAACTGATTGTTTTCGATGCGTTTGCTGATTATTTGGTTAAATATTTCTGAGCGGGCTGCAGACAAATAGATACCGCGCTTTTTTTTATCTTTTACTTTCTTTCCTTGAAATAACTCCATGGCTCTTTCAAGGTTGCCACCGTTAATGCCAAAACGTTGTTCGCCAAAGTAATTAGGTACGCCAAACTGACTAACGGCCGCCCACCTGCGTAATACGTCATCGGGATTATCCACATTACGTAAAACCAATTCAAAACTATTACCGGATAATGCACCAATACGTAATTTCTTGTTGTGGCGTTTAACTGAAAGTACTTCAACGCCTTCAATAATTAAATCATTTAAGTCATAAATGGCTTTACCAGGAAGATGAATACCAAACCATTGCTCTGTCACCGCAAATCGGTCCTTCATGCCGGCATAAGAAACTAGCGCTTCTTTTACTTTGAAATACTTAGCTAATTCTCGAGCGACAACAATAGTATTAGCACCCGTTTTTCTAATATGAACAAATAGATGTTCTCCTTCACCACAAGGTTCAAAAGGCAATCGTTCGAATACTTTAAAGTCTGACATTGCACAACGTAATTGCCCTGTTGATTTAGGCTCGGTGTATAAATAATTTAATGGCTTACTCATTTTATTGATTTTTCTCTATAATATTTTCAGGCGATTTTTCTAGTAAAACAACAGCATGTACAGACACACCTTCTTTGCGTCCGGTATATCCTAATTTTTCAGTTGTTGTTGCTTTTACATTTACTTGATCAAGATCTGCCTGTAAGTCTTCACATAGACAAGTTCGCATCGCTAATAAATGAGGAGCTATTTTGGGTGCTTGGGCCACGATCGTGATATCAGCATTACCCAGTTGATAACCTTTATGAACCATCAAATCAACGACATGACGTAATAAAATTCGGCTCGAAATATTTTCATATTGACCGTCAGTATCAGGAAAGTGATTCCCTATATCAGCTAAACAGAGAGCCCCTAATATTGCGTCACATAATGCATGAATAGCTACATCGCCATCAGAATGAGCGATAAACCCTTGCGGATAATCTATTTCTATACCCGCTAATACAATAGGTCCATTACCACCAAATTTATGTACATCAAAACCGTGACCTATTCTCATTCTGTTTCCTGTAATTGTTGTTTCTGTTTACGTAAGAAAAATGCGGCTAATGCCAAATCATCAGGATGAGTGATTTTTACATTTTCACTGCTTGCTGAAACTAAAAGGCTGGGTATGTTAGCCAGCTCAATTGCTGATGATTCATCGGTGAGTCCCGAACTTTTGCTAAGGCCATTAATTATTGCTTCTTTTAATTCATTCACTTGATACATTTGTGGCGTCAGTGCATGCCACAAATTTTCTCGCTCAACCGTTTTAGATACCTGATTTACAGCGAAGTCGCTACTACTGGATGAACGCTTCATTGTATCGCGAACGGGCGCTGCTAATAAGCCACCTGTTTGCTTTTCTATACATTGCGTAATTAAAGCTGAGATATCATCGTGTGTAACACAAGGACGAGCTGCATCATGTACTAAGACCCATGGGTAAACTAGTGAGTCAATCCTCTTCAAACCAGCAAGCACCGAATCAACACGATCTTTACCGCCAATAACTGTTTCAATATGTTTGTTATTTACCAAGGATGTACGAGAGTAATATTCATCACCTTCACTCAGTGCGATAATGACTTTATTTATCAAGGGGTGACTTAATAAACGTTCAACGGTGTGTTCTAGAATGGTTTCATTATCAATGGTCAGATATTGCTTTGGACAATTAGCCAACATACGTTTACCCGCGCCTGCGGCAGGAACTACGGCAATAAATTGATGAGTAAGCACTATAGGCTTATTAGACATGTAATTATTATTCCTGATCTATTTGCATGGTATTTTTTTCTGATGGGATCAAGCGAAAGAAGGTTTCGCCTTCTTTTATCATCCCTAATTCATTTCGAGCTCGTTCTTCAATAGCTTCAACGCCTGATTTTAAATCATCAGTATCCGCATATAATAATTTATTACGCTGCTTGAGTTTATCGTTGTCTACTATTTGACGTTGAACTTCACTTTCTAATGCTAGATAGTCAGGCACACTATTTTTACCGAACCAGAGTCGATATTGTAATAACATGATAAAAACCACTAATAGAAGTGTTATTGCGCGCATAAAAACCTAAAGTAAGTCTAAATTAAGACTTAAAATTTATCTATTGTAACGTTAGCGTAACGAACCATTATAAATGGGTGTTTGCTGGTGTAAACATTATTATCAAAATTAGCTATTTTTTAAATTAAATAGCTAAAGGCTGCTTAAAGTTACGCCAGTTTATCGCACACGACAATAGCAATTCACGCAAAGTGGGGATCACTGGATTTGCTCGATGCCCATTTAACCAGCAATGACCACTGCAAGCTGAAGTCATTACTTTCTTATTAGGTTTGAGTAATTGCTGATTTGTTATATTTTTTTCATTGTCAGATAAATAAAACCAACCATGAGCATTCGTTCGAAATCGTTGTTGTTCAATATCAATTCGCTCAATAGAATCTAATAAAATAGTTGAGTCAGTCGCAATAGGTACGACCAAACCATGGTTCAATTTCATTGATAAATACCAGTCATTTACTGATTCTTTCTCTTGACCACTTAACGGTATTTTTGAGCCTTGTTTAGCTGACCAACTGGCATTTTGAATGTCAAGTTCTAATGGTGTTTCTACCTGTAACATTGAATATGCGGTTCGTTTGATATAATGAGGTAAGCTTTTTAATCGTCCTTGAATAGCTTCAGTTGATGCTTTAGGGGATTCACTCAATAGACGAAGTTCTCTTTCATATAGCGCATTACAAAGCTCAGCAAAATCAGCTGATTGATAGTCCCCTTGCCATAATGAAGTTTGTTCATTCATGAATAATTGTGTGCTTTTTAATACGTTAATGCGTAGAATTCGACCTGAAGTTAAGCATAACCTATTGTGTGAAAAAGATAAAATAAAGCGATATACACGCTCTATATAGTTCATTTACCTATTGGTTCAATAAAACTTCTCATAAAACAACACAAAATTCATGGATATCATATGTTTGAACAAGTAGAAAGTACCACCAAAAAAGTAGAAGAATCCATATCTCTAGCCCCTGCTGATTTATTGCGACAAGAAATAGATCAAGTGAGTTATGTTTATAATATCATTGTAGATTTTTTTGCTAATTACACCTTTCAATTAATTGGCGCATTCATCATTTTTGCGCTGGGTTATATGCTCGCAGGGAAAATATCTAAGGTAGTTTTGAACCTCTGTACGAAACACAAACTTGATATCACGTTAAGTCAGTTTTTAGCCAGTACAACGAAAATGCTCATAGTAATAATGATAACCGTTATCTCGCTAAGCAAACTAGGTATTAGCGTTACACCGTTTATCGCTGCGATTGGTGCTGTATCTCTTGGTGCGGGTTTAGCTTTACAAGGTTTATTGGCAAACTATGCGGCTGGATTTAACATTATTATTATTCGTCCATTCGTTGTTGGCGATACCATCACCGTTCAAGGTGTTACAGGAATAGTGAAAGAAGTTTTACTTGCTTATACGATTATTCATGATCAAGATAATGTTTGCATTACGATCCCAAATAAACACATTGTGGGTGAAATATTACACAATTCAAAACATGACTCATTGCTAGAGTTAACGGTGGGTGTTTCCTATAAAGAAGACCCTATAGCAGTTATCTCTATTTTAGAGAAAGTGATAGATAAGCTTAATATTGTAGGAGAAGCACGCTTACCACAAATTGGTATCGAAGAGTTTGGTGACAGTTCCATTAATATATCTATACGTTTATGGACACCAACGGCTAACTTTTATGATGCTAAATTTAGCGCATACAAAGCAATATATTCAGCATTGAAAGAAAATAATATAGAGATCCCATTCCCACAACGCGATGTTCATTTGATTGCTCAACCTTAGTATTTCGATAATGGAAGTCTGACTTTAAGCTAAGCATTAAAGCATCGTTCATCCTGAACATAAAAAACCACTCAAATGAGTGGTTTTTTTATTACTATAATAACGAATGAAAATCTGATTTATTTCAAACTATCGCTAGGCAGAAGCACGGAGTTGACGATAGTCAATGAGTACTTCTAACAACGTGATAGAAAGAAATAAACTTAATTTCGTCGTTATTGGCCTTTAACTTCAGATAGGCCGTTGAATATAGCTTTATCGCCTAAGTATTCTTCTATACGTAACAATTGGTTGTACTTAGAAACACGGTCTGAACGACAAAGTGAGCCGGTTTTAATTTGACCCGCTGCTGTACCTACTGCTAAATCAGCAATAGTTGCATCTTCAGTTTCGCCTGAGCGATGAGAAATAACAGCAGTGAAGCCTGCATCTTTCGCCATTTTGATTGCTGCTAACGTTTCCGTTAATGTGCCGATTTGGTTGAACTTAATTAGGATAGAGTTACCAATGCCGTTTTCGATGCCGCGCGCTAAGATTTTAGTGTTCGTTACGAATAAATCATCACCAACGATTTGTACTTTATCGCCAAGTAATTTAGTTTGATAAGCAAAACCATCCCAGTCTGACTCATCTAAGCCATCTTCAATTGAAACGATTGGGTATTCTTCACAAAGTGTCGCTAAGAAGTCAGAGAATTCGTTAGCAGTAAATTGCTTGCCTTCGCCTTTAAGGTCGTAAATTCCTTTGTCTGCATCGTAGAACTCTGATGCTGCACAATCCATTGCTAATGTGACGTCTTTACCTAATACATAACCTGCAGCAGAAACTGCTTCTTTAATTACCGCTAGTGCATCTGCGTTTGATGCTAAATCTGGTGCAAAACCACCTTCGTCACCAACAGCCGTATTAAGTCCTTTAGCAGAAAGTACCTTTTTAAGTGCATGAAATATTTCAGCGCCCATGCGCAATGCTTCACTAAAGTTTTTAGCGCTAACCGGTTGAACCATGAACTCTTGAATATCAACGTTGTTATCAGCATGCTCACCACCGTTGATGATATTCATCATTGGTAATGGTAAAGAGTAAACACCTGGCGTACCGTTTAAATCAGCAATGTGCTCAAATAATTGTACTTTCTTTTCCATAGCCGCTGCTTTAGCGTTTGCTAATGAAACAGCAAGAATAGCGTTAGCGCCGAATTTCTCTTTGTTGTCTGTTCCATCTAAATCAATCATTACCTGATCAATTGATGCTTGGTTTAAAGCACTTTGGCCAATCAATGCCGTTTGAATGTCGTTGTTAATCGCTGCAACTGCTTTTAATACGCCTTTACCTAAATAACGAGACTTATCGCCGTCACGTAATTCTAATGCTTCACGAGAACCTGTTGATGCGCCAGATGGTGCTGCAGCACGTCCCCAAGCACCTGACTCTAAAAACACGTCAGCTTCAACAGTTGGATTACCACGAGAGTCCATGATTTCACGAGCAATGATTTTACTAATGTTTGACATTTTTTTTCCTTTAAGTGTTACGTTTACGTAAACTAATAAATTAAAATCTTAAAA
>CAJWBY010000094.1 GCA_913020705.1 uncultured Colwellia sp. | reverse complement strand
ATAGCTTTGGTTTATTGAAAAAAACTATCGGTCGTTTAGGCGAGCCTGTTATTCGTAAATCCATGAACTATGCCATGAAAATTATGGGCAAGCAGTTTGTGATGGGCGAAACCATTGTTGCGGCAACAGAGCGTGCGGCGACAAAAGAGCAACAAGGTTATGTGTACTCTTACGATATGCTTGGCGAAGGTGCACGCACCATGGCGGATGCAGAGCGTTATTTGAAAGCGTACCAAGATGCGATAGTCACTATTGGTAATGCGGCGGTTGCCTCAGGTAAAAATGATCCGCGGAGAGTGCCAGGTATTTCGGTGAAGCTTTCTGCTATTCATCCCCGTTATGAATTCACCCACAAAACACGCGTGATGACTGAGATAGTACCAAAACTTAAAGCACTGTGTTTGCAAGCAAAGCACTACAACATTGGTTTAACGGTTGATGCTGAAGAATCCGAACGATTAGATATCTCACTTGATGTGATTGAAGCCGTCTTTAGTGATGATGAATTAGCGGGTTGGAATGGTTTTGGTATGGCACTACAAGCTTACCAAAAGCGTGCTATTTTCGTCGTGGATTGGTTGCGTGAATTAACCTTGAAAGTTGATCGGAAAATGATGGTGCGTCTTGTTAAAGGCGCTTATTGGGATACTGAAATTAAGGATACTCAAAAGGATGGTCATCAACATTTTCCTGTTTTCACACGTAAGTCTTCTACCGATGTTTCTTATCATGCTTGTGCGAATAAATTATTAGATTACAGAGACACGATATACCCTCAGTTTGCGACACATAATGCCTATACAGCAGCCACGATTGTTGAACTTGCCGGTGATGACAAAGAAGGTTTTGAATTTCAATGTTTACATGGTATGGGTGATTCGTTATATGACCAAATTGTCAAAAATGAAAGTATTCAATGTCGTATCTATGCACCCGTTGGACAACATGAAGATTTACTGGCTTATTTAGTGCGTCGTTTTTTAGAAAATGGTGCTAATTCGTCATTTGTAAATGCTATTGTTGATGAATCTCAACCGGTTGAATCTTTACTTGAAGACCCTGTTGAGAAAACACAGCGTTTAAAAGACAAGTACAACAAGCAAATACTCAAACCTATTGCCTTGTATTACAGCGAAAACGGTACAGACCGTGACAACTCTAAAGGTCTTGATTTAACCGATATTAATATCATTACCCCGTTGAAAGTATCACTGGATAATTGGTTTGAAAGTAACCGACTGAATGAAAGTGATATCCCTAAGGGGGCGAGTGCTGTTAAAAATCCAGCGAACCATAGTGAGGTTATTGGTTTTCACCAGCATCACGATAAAGATCAAATGTTGGCGATGATCGATACGGCGCAAGCGGCCTTTATTTCATGGTCAGAAACACCCGTCACTGAGCGTGCGGCATTATTATGCCGTGTTGCTGATATTCTTGAGCGTCATACCGACGAGCTTATCGCTTTGTGTATCAAAGAAGCGGGTAAAATTGCACAAGATGGTATTGATGAAGTACGAGAAGCGGTTGATTTTTGTCGTTATTATGCACAGCGTGCTATTGAACTTGAAGATGATGAGCGTCTTGAAGCCCGTGGTGTGGTGTTATGTATCAGCCCTTGGAATTTCCCATTAGCTATATTTTTAGGTCAAGTTGCCGCCGCCATTGCTACCGGTAACACGGTATTGGCCAAACCAGCGGAGCAAACCAGCTTAATAGCTTTGCGTACCATTGAATTAATGAAATCAGTAGGTTTACCTGAAGGTGTTGTTCAAGCGGTGATTGCTCGTGGCAGCCAAGTGGGTAGTGTCATTATTCCCGACGAGCGTATTCAAACGGTTATGTTTACCGGCTCAACTGAAACGGGCACCATCATTTCACAAACCTTGGCTGACCGTGGTAGTGACCAAGTGCCACTCATTGCAGAAACTGGCGGTCAAAACTGCATGGTTGTTGACTCTACTGCTTTACCTGAGCAAGTCGTTGACGATGTTATTTCTTCTGGTTTTCAATCGGCAGGTCAACGTTGTTCAGCACTTCGTGTATTATTTTTACAAGAAGATATCGCAGACAACGTTATTACCATGCTCAAAGGCGCATTAGCCGAGTTACATGTCGGTGATCCCTCTCAATTAAGCACGGATGTAGGACCTGTGATTGACCAAAAGGCCCTTGATGCCCTCAATGCTCACAGTGAATATATGAAAACCAATGGCCAGTTGCTTTACCAGTGTGAAATTTCAGATGAAGTCAGCGACAACGACCACTTCTTCTTTGCACCGCGACTTTATGAAATTAGTGATATTAGCGTATTAAAGCAGGAAGTTTTTGGCCCTTGTGTTCACGTTGTGCGTTTTAAAGGCAATGAAATAGAAAAGGTTATTGATAAAATTAATGGCACTGGCTTTGGTTTAACCATGGGTATTCATACTCGCATTGAACATCGAGCCTTCGATTTAGCCAAACTCTCCCGAGCAGGTAATGTGTATATCAATCGTAATATGATTGGCGCTATTGTTGGTGTACAACCTTTTGGTGGTCGTGGCCTTTCAGGTACGGGACCAAAAGCGGGTGGTCCAAACTACCTATCGCGACTTGTGAAAGAAAAAGCGACGCCCGATGCAGAGCAATTTAACTTGCTACCGTCACATCTTGAAGCCTTAGTCAGTGATGAAAAGTCACAAGCTGATGCGAAAAAAGTGATGGGTAATGCCAATCAAGCGGAGAAAAACTGGCGATTAACTGATTTAAATACCCGTATTTCTTGTGTACGTCAGTTACTCGCAAAAATTGCCCATGTTGATATTGTTGAAGATTTAGCGGACGATTTAAGCCGTACTTTAACAGCGGCACGCTCACAACTAATTGACATAGAAAAGCGACTTAAAAAGCCAAAAATACTACCGGGACCAACGGGTGAGTCTAATGTTATTTATTTAGAAAACCGCGGTAATATTATCTGTTTTGTCGATAAAAACTCGACCTTTCATTTTTGGGTACTGTCCATTGTAACGGCTCTGGCAACCGGTAATACGGTTGTTACCGTTGTGTCTGATTTGTTCTATGACGAAGCCATGGCATTTCGAGATAAGTTTATTGCGACAGGTGAAGATAAAAACGTTTTCCAAGTAGCAAGATTGCGTCACCTATCCACAATGTTGGCACATCCAACGTTATCAGGTGTTGTTGTTGATAGTCAGTGTGATCGTAAACATTACATCAGTGAGGAATTAGCTCAACGTAAAGGTGCGATATTGCCAGTAATAAGCTCTGAGTATATGGACAATTTGATTCAACGTTTATTAACAGAAAAAACAATCAGTATTGATACTACAGCATCTGGTGGTAATACTTCTTTGATGACCTTGGTGGAAGAAGATTAACCTTTCTTAAGTGTATTTAAATAATAAAAGCGAGCATCATATGATGCTCGCTTTTTTGTTTATGGTGTTATTTTGTTTGCCCATTAATACAATAGCACCTATATTCAATAGACTGTTCATAGCGTTGTTAAATAGTAGGACGTTTGTTTATATTAACTTTTTATAAAACCAATCCATATTCTCTTATATTCTCTCCTTGTATTAGCTTTTTTCTGAAAACTGTGTGTTTTTTGATGTATTTAATGGTTTCTCAAGCTAGTTTTGCCTCAACCGACACTCCTTCTGTTGATGCGCAGTCTCTATTTGATCAGGGGAAGGTAAGCCTGTCTGGTGATTGGAATTTAAAGTGGGGTGATTGGGTCCCTTTTGAAGATATTCATAATAATGAAGCAGAAATGCAAGTTGTACGTTTACCCAACTTTCTTGCTAAAATTATTGATAACACGAATCAAACAAAGCCAAGTACGATTTATGGCTATGGCACTTATGCCATTAAAATAAAGAATTTAGATCGAGTATTTACCAATCCTTCGATTTCAATGCGTTCTGTAACTGATGCATGGCAGGCTTGGTGGATAGATGAGTTAGGTAACGTTTCATTTTTAGGAGAGTCAGGAAAAATATCTAAGACACGCCAAAAACAGCAGGTACGCTATAAGCCAGAAATCATTCAACTACCTGTGAATAGCCAACATGGGACGCTAGTCATTTATATTTCAGTGCATGTTTATGACCGTTCGGGCGTATACGGTGAAATGAACATTGTTGAACATTCTGTTGCAACTAAAACAATACTATCTGATCTTACCTATCGTGCTGCCATTATGGGTGTTGGTATAATGGTTGTTTTACAAAACTTGATATTTTTTATTCAGCGTCCTAAAGAAAAGACATTATTACTGTTTTCAATGTTTGCATTTATCGTTTTATTTAGAACTATATTATCGAGTGATTATTTTTACTATTTCATTAATAATCCTCTTTATTTTGAGTGGATCACTAAGCTTGAATACATCTTTATAATTTGGCCCGGGGTTGCAGGTTTACACTTCTTTGCAGCAATATTACCCACTAAAAATTCAGCTAAAGTTGTTAAGTTCTCCTCTCTCATACTATTTATTACGATAATTATAAGTATGGTGATCCCTGTTCATCAAATGGTTATAGAGGTACTGTTTTATCAAGTGACATTGGTAATTCTAGCCGGTTATGTTATTCGCCTTTTAGTCTTAGGTGTTATAGCAAAAATTGAAAATGCATTATTGCTTTTAGTGAGTATAACGCCATTATTTTTAGCGATAATTAATGACATAGTGGCAACGCAATTGAGTTACTACAATGTATTTATTGCTGAATATGCCTTGTTTCTTTTCATCTTTATTCAAACTCAAATGCAAGCTTCTCGTTTTGTAACGGCTTTAGATACTGCCGAGCACCTTACGGACAATTTACAGCGAGAAGTCGCCGCTAAAACTAATGAGCTATCAGATAGAAACATCCAACTTCAAGAAAAAGCCAATTACCTTGAAGTTCAGCACGATGAAATCAAATTACAGTCGGGCACCGATCATTTAACGGGACTTTATAATAGACAAACGTTAGATAGTTATAGCGCGGCTGCTTTTGAAATGGCCTTGAAGAATAACCAAAATTTATCGCTTATGATGATTGACCTTGATAACTTCAAGAGAATAAATGACCAATATGGTCACTTAGTTGGAGATGAATGTCTCAAAGCTACGGCCGAATTTTTGTTAAGTATTCCTTTACGTAAAGATGATTTAATTGCTCGGTACGGTGGGGAAGAAATGGTAATTGTACTGATAGATAGCCCCATCAAAAGAGCGGAAAAGATTGGACAAGACATTTGTGACGGCTTAGTGGGAAATATCGTAAAGGGTGAAGACTACGACATCACGCTAACTGCAAGTATAGGTATAGCAGAACGCTGTTATCATGAAACGAATAGTGTGCAGACATTACTTCAACTCGCCGATACTGCATTATATAAAGCGAAATCTAACGGTAAGAACCGTGTAGAGATCGCCACACTAATAAGTGATGAAGGAGAATAGATTTATAGTTATACCCGTTGTCTTATTTTTTATTCACCATTAAATATTTCATCTAACTTTAAGCCTGTTAATTTAGTCAAACTTTTTACGACATAAAACATAATCGCTATGAGCATTATCATTGAAGGAATGGCAATTATTGGATAGCTTATCAAGGTCATTTCACCCAATTGTTCATTAAATTCTGCGGTACCGGCAGGGCTCACTACAATCCATTTTGCCAATATGTAATTCATAACAGCAGAAAAAACAAAGGTGATTGCAAGAAGATGATTTGCCCACTGAATTCGTGTTTTAAACACATCAGTTTTGTTTTTATTTGATAGGGTTTGATAGATTAACTCTAAATTAAACAAAAGAGGGTTTAACATTATTTTGGCAATTAATGGTTTTCCCCAAAAGCCAGAGATTAGCACAACTAAGCCTATCGCAGATGGAATTGCGGCTTCTTTAATCGCCAGCCATTCAACATCTAATTCAAATAAACCAATACCACCTGTTAATAAGGTACTTATAAACCCGAGTAACGAAATGAAATTCATCGACTTATTTTTAACAAAATCATACAAGCCAAAACCCAACGGAAATAATAACGCTATAATTAAGGCATTCACAGAGCCTAAATATTCATCCCCCGATAATTTCATTAAAATAACAGATGGAATAGCAATATTAAAAATGAGTTCTAAAAATGTATTAGGACGTTTAGCAGGTGTTTGAGTTGACATTATATTTCATATTAAGGAGAAACTGACAAGCGTCAGTCTATTTAGGTCTGCATACATGTTATCGAATAAAAGATAAAAAGTCATATTATAATCGAGCAGGTTGTTGATAACTGCTTATTTGCGATTTTGTGTCAGAGAAAATCTCTTTGGTTATGAAAGATCGCAACCAAAGAGTATAAACTCACTTTTCTCTTTATGCCGTCGTTAGTTTAAAACTTAGCACTAACCCAAAGCCAAACTTTATCTGTATCAACTTTACCTGCAGTGGAATCACCTGCTGAATAAGCCGCATACTTCAAGCCAGCCTTATAATTTTTAGCGAACTTTTTAGCGTAAACGGCATTAATTTCACTGCCTAAATCATCAACCGTATCAGTTGATTCATCAGCAGAGTAATCATGAATTGTGACTGTCCAACCGCCGCCAAATGCTTTACCTGACACTGAGGCATAAAGATCAACTAAGCCTTCTTTTGGTGTGCCTAAAAATTGGTCTGCCCAACCATTGAATTTATGAAGTGTCGCAAGTGGTGTTGCAAACCCATACATTGAATCATCACTACCCAGAACTTCTGCACCTAATTTAACGGTTACAGCATCAAAGCTGTATCCACCTTGAATGGCCATATAACTTGCAGAATAGTCAGTCACACCGCTTTCTGAATCTTGAGTAGCAAATTCGGCTGAATATGAAAGTTTGTCTTTTTTACCGTTAAAACTCACACCGAAAGTATCTAAGCTATTAGCTGTTCCTTCATCAACTTCTAAGAGATAGCTGTAAGCTGTAAGTTTGCCGTAACTCGCTTTGTAGGAGATGTTAAGTAAATGGTCTTTTGAATCAAAATCTTTTTCATTGGAAAAAATACGATTACGTTTATTAATGTAGCTATAGCTCATTTTTACATTTTCTAATGCTGCGTAAGTTACTGTCGCTGCATCAAATGTTTGTCGATCTTGACGCCATCCAACATGTCCAACATAACGGTGATTATCTAAGGTTAATACTTGGCGACCGACTTTTGCGGTGATCCCATCTTTTTTGTATTGCACAAAAGCTTGGTCTATTTCAGTCGTTTCTGGATCGGCTATAACAGAATATTCCGTATTATTACCCACAGTATCGTTATAGTCGTCGACACCTAATTGGCGAGAGTCTTCTACTTCTACTGCAGCTGAAAAACCGTTATAACTTGCACTGGTATAATTTAGGCGAGTTCTTAATGTTAACGCTGAAGCCTCTTTTTTTGTATTGTCTTGATCAACTGCTTCATATCGCAAGTTTAAATCTATACTGGCTTTCGCTTTAGTTTCGCTATTTGCGGTTGCTGAAGCACTTGCACTTGCTAACAAAATCAGTGCAGAAATTTTTGAGAGTTTATGAACGGTTTGCATGGTTTATCCCTTAAAGTTTTTTAAATTTATTTTAATATTTTTAATGATTTTTACTTAACTATTAGTCGTCATAATCATCAAGCAACATTGTTTTTTTGTTGTTCAATGTCGGTTTTTTCGGCTGTTTTAGCTGTTGGCATCACTTCAACTTTTCGTTGTTTTTCATATAAAAAGGTTAAAACAGCAGAGCGAAGACGGTTATATTCAGGGTTTTCTGCCAGCGCTAAACGGTTTCTTGGGTGAGGTAAATTAACGTCTAAAATTTCACCTATGGTTGCTTCTGGTCCATTAGTCATCATTACAATGCGATCAGACAATAGAACAGCTTCATCTACGTCATGGGTTATCATAATTACGGTATTATTTAATTCTTTTTGGATCTCCATCAACGAGTCTTGCATATGTGCACGTGTTAACGCGTCAAGTGCGCCAAATGGTTCATCCATTAGTAATACTTCAGGTTGCATTGCTAATGCTCGAGCGATACCAACACGTTGTTTCATACCTCCCGATATTTCATCTGGACGTTTATGCATAGCATGATCCATGTGCACTAATTTTAAATTATGTTCAATCCACTCTTTTTTCTCAGCCTTTGACATTGTTTTGCTAAAGACTTGATCAACAGCAAGTTGAACATTTTGGAAAGACGTTAACCATGGCAATAATGAATGGTTTTGAAAGACTACTGCGCGTTCAGGACCGGGTTCATTCACTTCTTTATTTTTTAATAATATTCCACCTTTTGTGGCTTGGTATATACCTGCAACAATATTTAATACGGTTGATTTACCACACCCCGAATGGCCGATTAGCGAAATGAACTCACCTTTTTTTATTTGTAGGTCTACATCTTTTAGCGCAGTGAAACTACCTGAAGGTGTAGGGAACGCCATATCAATTTTACTGATATTCAAGAACGCTTCTTCTTTAATCATTTTGTTATTATCTGCCGTAATATTCGTAGTCGTGTTTGTTATAGTATTTGTAGTTGTCATAGTATTTTCCTTAAACACTTGCGCTTGATTTGTCCCAAGACACTTTTCTTTGTAGTACTAACATGATGCGGTCTAATAAAAATCCGATAAAACCGATTACTACCACTGCTGCCATAATGCGGGCTAAAGAGTCTGAACTACCGTTTTGGAATTCATCCCAAACGAACTTACCTAAACCCGGGTTTTGTGCCAGCATTTCTGCGGCGATAAGTACCATCCAAGCGACACCAAATGATAAGCGCATGCCAGTAAATATCATGGGAATTGAAGCGGGTAATACAATCTTCTTAATATGCGTAAAGGTTGGTAGTCGTAATACCTTACTTACATTTAATAAATCGCTGTCGATAGATGAAACACCTATTGAAGTATTGATAACCATTGGCCATAAACTACATAAGCTCACTGTGATTAATGACGTTAGAAATGATTTAGACACCATTGGATCGTCTGATACATATAAGGCACTTACAATCATGGTCACAAGGGGTAACCATGCTAGAGGTGAAACGGGTTTGAATATTTGGACTATTGGGTTTATTGCTGAATTTAATTTAGCACTTAAGCCCATCCATATACCTAGTGGTATCGCGATAAATGCAGCCACTAAAAAGCCACTGGTTACAGTAATTAAGCTGGTTAATATTTGATCGAAAAACGTTTCTTTACCTGTGTAGGATCTGGTTTTTACCACGAAGTCAGGGTTTTTTGCTAATTTTTTAGCGTTACGTATATCTTGTCTATCGTAGAATGCTTCCGCTTTTTCTCGCTCTGTATTGTGTTCGTCGTATAGTGCAGAAAATTGTTTAACAACTGCATTGGGCCCTGGAAATTCCCCTAAAGAGGTATGAATACTTGCTGCGGTGATCGACCATAAGACTAAAAATATAGCGATACCGACAGCAGGTAAAATTAGCGTGTTTGTTACTTTGTTGAATACGCTTTTCAAGGTTTTCATCATTTTCTCATTAACCGTTGAACGGTTGATTGTTGCCGTTGATAAACTCATGTTTCACTTCCTCTTATTACTTACTTTTAGCCTTGATTCAAACCATGAACCAGTCATGGTTTGAATCAGATTAACTTAAAGTTTGTCACCTTTTTTAAGGCCAATTTTGAACTTTTCTAAATAAGCGTTTGGTGTGTTGCCATCGTAAACAATGTCATCAATGAAGTGCTGTTGAGGTGGTTTGAAACCTGTCTCTGTAGCGAAGTTAGGAAATTCATTAGCTGGTATTAATTTCTCAGCAATTAACGATTTAGCCGCTTTTTCGTAGATGTCTGGACGGTAAACTTTTGCAGCAAGATCTTTGTACCATTGGTCACTCTTATCATCGCTGATTTGTCCCCAACGACGCATTTGCGTTAAGTACCAGATAGCATCCGAGTAGTATGGGTAAGTTGCGTTGTAACGAAAGAATACGTTGAAATCAGGTACCGAACGTTTATCTCCTTTTTCGTATTCAAAAGTACCCGTCATTGAGTTAGCAATTACATCGTAATCGGCGCCAACATAGTTAGATTGTGATAATATTTTTACGGCAGCAGGGCGGTTAGCGTTTTCTTTTTCATCTAGCCATTTAGCAGCACGAATAAGTGCACGTGTTAAACGAATCGTTGTGTTTGGGTATTTTTCAGCGAATTTTGCAGTGATACCAAAAACTTTTTCAGGGTTGTTTTTCCAGATTTCGTAATCAGTGACTACCGGAACACCAATGTTTTTAAACACGGCTTGTTGGTTCCAAGGTTCGCCAACACAGTAACCTTCGATAGTGCCAGCTTCCATGGTAGAAGGCATTTGCGGTGGAGGTGTTACTGAAAGTAAAGCTTCTGCATCAATTTGACCAGATGTGTCACCTTTGTGTGGAGCGTAATAACCCGGGTGAATACCACCAGCTGCAAGCCAGTAGCGTAATTCATAGTTATGTGTAGATACAGGGAACACCATGCCCATTTTAAATGGCTTACCTTTATCTTTGAACTCTTCAATAACAGGTTTCAATGAATCAGCTTTAATCGGGTGAACAGGTCTGCCATCAGCCATTTTAGGAATATTTGGCTTCATTTTTGCCCAAGTTGCATTCGATACAGTAATAGCATTACCGTTTAAATCCATTGAGAAAGGCGTAATGATGTCTGCTTGAGTACCGTAACCCATAGTTGCGGCAATAGGCTGACCAGCAAGCATGTGTGCTCCATCTAAGCTACCGTCAATAACGCCGTTAAGTAGTACTTTCCAGTTTGCTTGAGCTTCAATTGTTACGTAAAGGCCTTCGTCTTCAAAGTAGCCATTTTCATAAGCGATAGCAATAGGTGCCATATCAGTTAGTTTGATAAAACCAAATTTCAGCTCTTCTTTTTCGGGTTCGCCTAACTCTGCCGCTTGTAAAGACAAAGTGAATAGAGAGCCAGAAATACATAGTCCTGCAATAACAGTACGGCATAATTTTTTATATTCATTTTTTAAAGTTGTTTTCAAAATACCTTTCTCCAAATAAAAAAGCCCACAGAACTTCGGATACAATCCGAGTGCTGTGGGCTTCAATGCCAAACTAATAATGACTACGTCGTTGCAGTGCGATTAGTTTTAACGAAATAAGTTTATAGTCAATTTTCACTTTATAGTTAGAACAACCGCTGTTGGTTGCATTAACATGAAAACGCTATTTACTATATAGCATAATTGATGCCATCTATTATTTTGTATTTAAATCAACCGCTTGTTATTGTTCATGTGAATTTTTATTAAATGCTTTGCTTAGTTTGATCCAAAAGTGGGAAGTGTTTGCACTATTTTGGTGTATATATGGAATTACAATAAGATCATACATTTTATCGAAGACTCTACTTATCCTTCCTATATAACAGACTGATAAATATCTTCTCTATAGATTGAGCTTATGTCTAGATCCATTATTTGTTTTGCGTTTATGTGCCCATTGGCATGCATTAATTTGGCAATGTTTTCACCATAATAATGTGCTGGTCTATTGAATGCTGGATCACCTAAGGTTGAAAATTGTTGATAGTTTTCTACTTTACGTGGTGACAAGTTGTTAAGCGTTAGGCAACTTCCCAGTAATGAGGGCGCAATGACATCGATATGAGTGTCTAAGTATTTTGCACGACTCAAGAACCGTGCTGCTTCAAAACGATTGGGAATGTTTTCAAGCCATTGGCATGCTTCATATAAAGCAGAGACTAAAGCAAAGGTTGTTTCTGGGTGTTTAACTTGCCAATCAGACATTAACCCAAGTACCTTTTCAGGTGAGTCTTCCCATAAGTCAGAAGAAGTAACACCGGTAATGCCAACACCTTCTCGAACCGCTTTAGCATTCCAAGGGCTACCCACACAAAAGGCATCAAGATCGCCTGAATCCATAGATGGCACCATATCCGAAGGAGGTACAATTAACAAATTAATGTCTGATGGGCTGATATCACTGTTTTTCAGCCATTCAATAAGTTGATAATGGTGACAGCTATAAGGAAAAACGACAGCAAAGGTTAATTTTTTTCCTGCTTTTTTTCGTTCATCTATTTCATGCTTAAGTATGTTCGCCGAAAAGGGCATACTGATTTCATTTGTATTATGTTGTGCCAATATTTTTTGATAGAGTTTCGTTGATAACGTGATGCCATTACCGTTACGGCTCAATACCATTGGAGATATCACGGTTGATTCTTGCCCGTGTAAACCTAAGTTACTGGCAATGGGCATAGGTGCTAACATTTGGGCGGCGTCAATAACCCCTGTATGCAATTTATCTCTTAATGTGGCCCAAGAATTTTGTTTGGTGAGGTTAACGTTAAGTCCCCATTTTTCATAAAAGCCCATTTCATGAGCAATAATTACGGGGGCACTGTCTGTTAAGGGCATAAAGCCTAAGTTTATATTTTTTTTTTCAACATTAAACATGATTTATATTCTCTACAATTCTTTAAAACGCTTTTTAATTATCTAAAAAATGCTAGCAACAGAAAGGATGTTTTTGGCAACATCATCCATTTTCTGGCTGTTATCCATCGCCATTTTTCGAATTAGGTGATACGCGTCTATTTCAGAAAGCTGTTTCGTTTCCATTAACCAACGCTTAGCTTTATCGATATTTTTTTGACTCGATAGTTTCTGTTTAGTGTCAGCGAGTTCTTGTTTTAATCCCTGAAAAAGATCAAATCTAGCAATTGCAATATCAATAATTGATTTCACTCTTGTTTGGTTAACTTCCCCTACAACATAAGCACTAACCCCAGACTTGACCATCTGATTAATCGTGGCATTAGCACATTGTTGTTCTGAAAAAACTACGATAGGTTTTGGGGCGAATTGAGAAATTTTATTTAGATTTTCAAGCATATCTCTGTTTGGAGATTCTATATCAATAATGATAACGTCAGGGTTTAGCTGTTCAACATCTCTTAGTAAAGGCACACCAGAATGAGCAATATGATAGATGTCATATTGTCCATTAGTCAGTACACCCATTAATGCCTTTGCTTTTACATGGTTAATCTCTGCAAGCAATACTTTTAATTTAGAAGTAACATCTTGATGTAGCGTATTATTTTTGGGTAAAGATAACGTATTTTTTTTCAATTTATTCCAATAAAAATCAATAATTAAATATATTTATAATAATAAGGCAGAATTCATGCCAGTAAATAAATTTGATTAATATCATTGGTTTAGTTGTTTTATCGGGTTTTGTTAACTGACTTTTATGAGTTTGTGATGCAAGGGTGCACCAAAATAACCGGTTCAAGAACTGAATTGATTTATGATCATGAGTGTAGGCGTTTTATGAGACTTTATATGGAGGTAAACTTACCTGAAAATTCAATAGAGTATTATTAAAAAATCCCAGCTTAGTTAACTAAACTGGGATTATTAACAAAAACAGACAAAGAGAGAACTAACCAAGTATTTCTAATTTTCCATTGGTAACACGTGTTTCATAAGTTTTAATGGCAAAAGTATCATCATCTAAACATGCTCCAGAATTCAAAACAAAACGTTGTTTTAATAAAGGTGAAGCAACGTAAATTTCACCTTTAGTCTCGCCAATTAAACCACGATACAGAACGTTAGCTTTCCCAAAAGGATCAAAATTAGAAACAGCATAAATATTGTCGTTGCCCACTTGGAATAGGGCAACTTGCTCTTCGTTCGCTAATAAGGCGCAAACACCTGAGTTTTTAATTAAATCACTTGTTGAACAAATAGTTTGCCACGTATTTTCTGTTGTCATTTTACTTTCCTTCTATATTCGTAAACGTCACTTATCAATAAACGCGACTTATGCAGGCGTTACATCAACCGCCTGAATTTGAACGCCGTATTTTTTCTCATCACCCTGTGCTGGACGAATTTGATCACGTTCAGTAACGAATTCAATATTGCCATCGACGGTGTCAGAGTTAACAAACTGACGGAAACGTTTTAATTGCTCGGTACTTTCAATGGTTGTTTTCCATTCACATTGATAGGTATCAACGACATTTTCCATTTGCTTTTCTAATTCAGCATTAATACCTAAGTGATCGTCTTTAACTATTTTTTCCATGTAGGCTAAACCGCCTTCTAGGTTTTCTAACCATACCGAAGTACGCGTTAAACGATCTGCTGTACGCACGTAGAACATTAAATAACGATCAATGTATTTAATAAGGGTTTCATCATCTAAGTCAGTCGCGAATAAATCACCATGGCGAGGCTTCATGCCGCCGTTACCACTTACGTATAAGTTCCAGCCATTTTCAGTGGCGATAACACCAATATCTTTACTTTGCGCTTCAGCACATTCACGAGTACAGCCAGAAACTGCAAACTTAATTTTGTGCGGTGAACGTAATCCCTTGTAGCGATCTTCTAAGAATATAGCCATTGCCATGCTGTCTTGTTGGCCGTATCTACACCAAGTGCTACCCACACAAGATTTAACTGTACGTAATGATTTACCGTAGGCGTGACCTGTTTCCATGCCAGCATCAATTAAACGTTTCCATATAGCCGGTAATTGGTCAACACGTGCACCGAATAAATCGATACGTTGGCCGCCAGTTACTTTGGTATAGAGGTTATATTCTTTAGCGACTTCACCAATAACAATTAATTTATCAGGTGTTACTTCACCACCAGGCATACGTGGAACAACAGAATAAGTACCATCTTTTTGCATATTACCTAGGAAGACATCGTTGGTGTCTTGAAGTGATACATGGTCGGGTTTTAATATGTAGTCATTCCAAACCGAAGCGAGAATAGATGCAGCTGCAGGTTTACAAATTTCACAACCTAAACCTGAACCGTGTTTTTCTACTAACACGTCAAAGGTTTTAATTTGTTCAGCTTTAACGATGTGAAATAATTCAACACGGCTGTAAGCAAAATGTTCACAAAGGTCAGTGCTAATTTCAACACCACGTTTTTCTAATTCGTGGTCCGTTACTTTCTTCAATAATGCAGCACAACCACCACAACCACTGCCGGCTTTCGTTGAAGATTTAACTTCACCTACATCAACTGCGCCACAATCAATCGCAGCAATAATGTCGCCTTTGGTAACGTTCAAACATGAACAAATAGTGGCAGTATCGGGTAAAGCGTCTACGCCTAATGTTGGTTTTTCGCCTGCACTTGGTAAAATTAAGCCATCAGGATTTTTAGGTAATTCAATACCATTTAATGCGTATTGTAATAGTGAGTCGTATTCGCTGGTATCACCGACTAAAACTGCACCTAATAATTCTTTACCGTCTGCACTGACCACAATTTTTTTATAAATTTGATCAGGTTGGTTTGAATAAACGTAGCTTTTACAGCCTTCAGTACGTGCATGAGCATCGCCGATTGAGCCAACGTCCATGCCCATCAATTTCAACTTAGTGCTCATGTCAGCACCAGTAAATTGTTGCTCACCGCCAATAATGTTATCTGCAGTAACTTTAGCCATGGTGTAACCCGGCGCAACTAGACCGAAGATAAAGTTATTCCATAAAGCACATTCACCAATAGCGTAAATGCTGTCGTCAGAGGTTTTACAGTTGTTATCGACAACAATACCGCCACGTTCACCAACCGCTAAATCAAATTCGCGTGCTAGGTTATCGTATGGACGAATACCTGCTGAGAATAAAATAACGTCAGTCTCTAAATGCGAACCATCAGCAAAATTCATACGGTGAACACATTCTTCGCCGTCTACAATTTCATTAGTGGCTTTTTGTGTATGTACTTGAACGCCAATACCTTCGATCATTGAACGCAATAAAGCGCCACCATCTTTGTCTAATTGAACGCCCATCAATTGTGGAGCAAATTCTACAACGTGCGTTTGTAGGCCTAATTCTTTAAGTGCGTTAGCAGCTTCTAACCCTAATAAACCACCACCAACAACAACACCGACTTTACCGGCTTTAGCTGATGCTTGAATGTCTTCTAAATCTTGAATAGTGCGGTAAACTAAACAATGGTCACGCTCTTTACCTGGAATAGGTGGAACAAAAGGGTATGAACCTGTTGCCATGACGAGTTTGTCGTAAGCGTAAGTTTCGCCTGTTTCAGTGGTCACTATTTTTGCTGCTTTATCAATGTTAATCACTTTTGCGTTAGTGAAAAATTTAACACCAATGTCGTTGTAGTATGCTGGGGTGGTCATTGCTAAATCATCAGCAGTTTTTCCAGAAAAATATTCTGATAAGTGAACACGGTCATAAGCTAAACGATCTTCAGCTGATAGTACTGTAATTTCATAGCCTTCATGTTTTGCCATTTCATCAACAAAGTGATGGCCAACCATGCCATTTCCAACGACGACGATTTTTTGAGGTTGTGTACTCATTTTTACAATCCTACTTCTTTAAACTACCGCTGAATTAGCGGAACTAGGTAATGATCTTTACTTAGCAATAAACGAACCAATAACTTTTATTAATAAATTCAATGGGATAGGTTGCTTGGTATCGGTAGGGTTAAAGTGGTTGCACTACAGTGTAGAAACTAACGCACCACGGGTGTGCGTCATAATGATAAACGGCAAGCTTATGGATCAACAAAGTTAACGTGTAACAGGTTAATTAACTAAAGAAACCACGAGACCAATAAATAATAGCGCCGATACCGATTGCCAGAACAATACCGGATCGCGCTGTAACAAGGGTTGATTTTTGTATTCTTCAACGGCAGACGAACTAGGTTTACTTAAATCGGCAAAGAATTCTGAAAAGGCTCGATAACGCTGCTTTGGGTCTGCAGCGGTTGCTTTTTGAAGGCTTAAATCTAACCACAAGGGCAACTCGGGTCGAAACAGTTTAATGGGGCGATATTGCATCTCGTTATAATTTTTAATGGTCACTTCAGCTCGCTGCATGGGTTTGTATGGCAGCTCACCTGAAAGCATTTCATAACAGATAACTCCTAATGAAAATAGGTCACTTTGAGAGTCAGCATTCATGTTTAATAAGGTTTCTGGCGCAATATAATTTAAAGAACCTTGCGGTACTTCTTCTTTAATTGTTTCTTGGTTTTCATCCAGTGAAGCAACAAATACTGTGCCATAGTCAATCAATTTAATTTGACCATATTCATCGATCATAATGTTGTCGGGTTTTAGGTCGCGATGCACTAAATCTAAGCGTTGAAATGATCGTAATGCGCCGATCACTTGTTTTATAATATCTCGAACTTGTGAAATGCTAGGTTTAGGGTTGTCATGTAACCATTCACCTAAAGTTTGTCCTTTAATGTATTCACATACATGATATAAAAATT
>CAJWBY010000093.1 GCA_913020705.1 uncultured Colwellia sp. | reverse complement strand
TTAATAAAGGATAAACCTTTTCAAATTGTATCAATGCAATAATAAAGACGAATCCGAAATAGCTACGCAACTTGCTATTCGATTTTGGCTGAAAATGTTTTGTGTCGGCTTCTTCAAAATAATGCATTTGGTTTGTCCTTTTTCTGCGAATTGAGTTAATTGGGTTAATTGTGATTTATCTAATTTGGCGTTACATAAAATAACCGCTGAGCAATGTCCCTTCTCTAAGGCATCTTTAATTGTTTCAAGTGATATGTTCCGTTGATGAATATTCACTTTCAGTATCTTCGTTGGATCTATTTTTCCTTCAGTAGATAATTGCAGAAGAGGTTTTTCTTCAGGGTTTATCATCAAAATCCACTTATTATCCAAATCATGTTTTTCGAAAATTTCAGTATACTGTTGAGAAAGCTCAAACTTATTTGCGATACTTCTAACATCACACCAATTTGATTTATCGTTCGTTAAGCTTCTATTAGTTAAACTTAACTCACTGGAATTAAAGTAATTTGTCGTAATCATTTCTAAAACCTCTGTACACTGTATGTATGTACAGTATATCGTTTGTGTTGTTTATTCAAGCACTTTTCAACATTAATATTATTTAACTCTTATTAAAACGTAGAGTTATTAGAGAGGTGTAGGTTGTACGGCGACAGAACAATACAAATAAATATTTGTCTAATAAATGAGTGTTTATGCTTGATAGATATATGGACCGGCTAACTTGGGTAATAACAGGTATAACTATTTTTTAAAGATGAAAATTTTATTTAATTGTTTTCTACCACCTTAAGTTTTACTTAAGAAATAATTGTTACTTTTTATCATGTTCTATGAATCAATCTATAAAGAATTGTATTTACTATTTTTATGGAGAATATTTGTATGATGAGCGAGAATACAAACACGCTGAATAATATAAAGATGTAGATTAAAAAACTCCTATCTTAAGATGATGGAATAAGCAGCTAGTTTTTATCATTAAGATAGTTACAAAATATTCGATAAAACATTTAACAATAGACAATAAAAATTTATCGCCTGAAGGATTTAAATTAAAATATGCGAATATTATTAGTGGAAGATGACATGCCATTGGCTTTAGGCTTGCAACAGTCACTTCGTCATGAAGGTTTTGTTGTTAATCATGTTGATAATGGAAAATCAGCAATATCTGCATTGTCTGTCCCCGATCAAGATTTAGTTATACTTGATTTGGGCTTACCTGATATAGATGGAATAGAGGTACTTAAGCGTACACGAGATCGTAATCTCACCATCCCAGTGATCATTCTTACCGCACGAGATTCACTTGAAGATAAAGTTAAAGGTTTAGATTTTGGTGCAGATGATTACCTTGTAAAACCCTTTGAAATTAGCGAGTTGTTAGCGCGCCTTAGAGTCATTGAACGTCGTTTAGGAACCGCAAAGTCAGCATTGATTATCTGCTCAGATGTTTCTATTGATACAGCCGCTCATAAAGTTTCGATTAAAGATGAAGAAATAGGGACGTCTAAAAAAGAATATATGGTGTTAAAAGCCTTAATGGAAAATGCGGGTCGTATACAATCAAGGGAACAAATTGAATCACGGTTATATGAGTGGGGCGAAGAAGTGGCCAGTAACGCCGTTGAAGTGCACATTCATAATTTAAGAAAAAAACTACCAGAAAAATTTATTCAAACGGTGAGAGGCGTAGGTTATACGGTAAATAAAAGATAATGTCGATTCGCCGTTATTTAGTCCTTATTTTATTATCAATTATCACATTGGTAACATTTCTTGCAGCTATACAAGGCTATAAAGCAAGTATGGAGCAGGCAAATAATTTATTTGATGAACAATTACAAATTATGGGTAAAACATTATTAGCCACTTCAGCTATTTATAATGAAAATACTTTAAGGAGATCATTAGATGAAACGACAGTTGTTCCTTCAAAGCACATAGCTTATCAACTTTTTAATAATAAAAAGCTGCTATTACGTACTGATAACGCACCTAAAAAAAGTATCACTCAGCTATCTTCAGGGTTCACGGAACTTAACTTTCTTGGTCAGCGATGGCGTGTATTCATTGAGTCTTCTTCAATAGACCAACCTCATCATATTCATAAAAAAGTGATTGTTGCTCAACCCATAAAAGAACGATTTTCTCTTGCTGAACAAGTTATTTTATCTGCAGTAACCCCTATTATTTTAGTGATACCACTGATTGCTTTATTTATTTCTATGGCAATCCGACACGCCTTAAAACCGTTAACCGTTTTACGACGTGAACTCTCAGAAAAGAAAATTAATGACTTATCAAAACTTTCAAGCGAAACGACAAAAACAGAGTTACAACCAGTCATTCACACGTTGAATCAATTATTTGAACGATTATCTTCTGCTTTTTCTCGTGAACGTTATTTCGCTTCTGATGCAGCTCATGAACTAAGAACACCATTAAGTGTACTTAAAATTAATGTTCATAATTTACATATTACCCAGCGTGATAAACTCGACAGTCAGGGCCAAGCATCTCTAGTGCAATTAGCGCAAAGTGTTGATCGAATGGCGCATGTTGTTGATCAAATATTAACGTTAAATCGTACCAATCCTGATCAATTAACCATGGAAGTAACTAAACTTCCGTTAAAAGTATTATTACAACAAGTTATTAGTGACTTATATCCTGAAATAATAAAACATCAACATGACATTTCATTAGAAAGCCAAGTAACGACCCTTTACGCCAATGAATTTGCTTTATTGACATTAGTCAAAAACTTAATTGGCAATGCTTGCAAATACACACCTAATGGAGGCCATATATTGGTGAAAACTGAAGTTGACGAACAAAGCTTTACATTAATTGTTGAAGACTCTGGGCCGGGTATTGAAGAAAGTGAATATGGGCGAGTTTTTGACCGTTTTTATCGTGTGGGCGGTGATAGCCATCAATCAACTGTTGTAGGCTGTGGTCTAGGATTAGCGATTGTTCAGCATATTGCTAAGCTCCATAGTGCGAAAATAATTTTAGCAAAATCAGAACAATTGAATGGTCTTAAAATATCAGTGAATTTTCCCAAAAAGACTATGGGAGAAAATACGTGAAAACACACGCTGTTTTTATAAAAGAAATTAGTATTATCAGCATTGTTCTATTTTTAACGTTTAGCCCAGACGTTTGGGCAAAGCGTACTGAGTATGTATTAGAATTAAAAGACCACTTGTTTTTCCCGGCAGTCATAACCATTCCACCTAACGAAAAAGTGAAACTTATTATTTATAATCGGGATACAACCCCTGAAGAATTCGACAGTTTTGATTTAAATCGCGAAAAAGTTATCTTCCCCAATAAAAAAGCAGTCATCTTTATTGGACCATTGCCTGTGGGCGAATATCAATTTTTTGGTGAATTTAATCCTAATAGCGCAAAAGGAACTATTAAGGTGAAGTCGCCCCTTCATATCAAAGAAGCTATCGAACCTATTATAGGAAATAATAGAGGTGACATTTAATGTTGATTAATACCGTTCTTTTATTTTTGAGTAATAGTTTAGTTATTTTCATGATAGTAGCGTTGTTGATGTCGCTTAAAAGTAAGCTTTCCCTTTCGGGTATTGCACTTATTCTTGGTGCATTAGTCGGTGTTTTTTTGATGTTAATGCTTTGGTTTTATATCGATAAAATAAGCCTGATGAACGATGACACTGGCTTAGAATGGTTTTATGCTGCTTTGCATCTTCTCGTTTACTTTTTGATTTTATTTTTTATTAATATATCAAATAAAAATATTCAAAATACATTCAGCAATCAGAAAAAATCGCAGTCTGCTGCCGCAGTTCTTGCGCTCATTATAATGTTGCAGGGTACTAATTTTATTGTTTACTTTATCGGATACTGGTCATATGAAGATGCGGTAAATGCTCTTTTTGTTGGTGTTACTTTAGGTGCAGGGATCTGTATTAGTATTAGTGTATTATTGTACTTTTTTTGCTCTTTTCTTAATGAACGTTTATACGGTCAAAGTACTGAGTTTATTTTGATTCTTTTTGCTTGTGGATTAATTAATAAAACCAGTGATTTATTATTACAAATAGATTTCTTACCTAGCACTCGTATGATTTTCGACCTTAATTTTATTGTCAGAGAAAAGTCTGAACTAGGGTACTTTTTGAAAGCTTTATTTGGTTACGATGCAAGTCCAACGATATTACAAGTAGGACTGTATTTTACGGCTTTATTCACCGCTTTTATTTTGTGTCAATTCCCAAAAAAACTTTGGCGATTTTTTCGTTTGAAGGAAGTTATATCATGAAAAAAATATTTTTTACTTTGGCAATAATGTTGAGCTATTTTTATAGTGCGCAAACCTTAGCCGATGGGGTAGTGGTGGATAAAGTTTATCACCCGTATGTGTTGCCGAATGAAAAAGAAATCGAATGGCGACTATTGTCTCACCAAAATAATTATACTAGTAATCTAGCGCAACGGTTTGCTTACGGACAATCGATTCTTGACAACGTGATGGTAGAATTTTATATCGTGGCTGAACGTGATATTGATGATAATTTTAGTTTATCAGCCTATGAAATTGAAACCCGCTGGATGTTAACCGAACAAGGTGAATATTGGGCCGATTGGGGCATGCTTTTTGAATTTGAAAAAATCCACAATAAAGATATTTGGGAAGTAACTTCAGGTCTGTTGTTTGAGAAAGAGATAGGGCGTACGAGTTTAAGTATCAATGCTTTCATTATTTACGAGTGGGGTCATGATATTGAAAATGAGATGGAAATGGAATTTCGTGCCCAATATCGTTACCGCTGGTTGCCGCAATTTCAACCTGCAATAGAGTTATATTCAGGAGAGGATTACGTAGGTATTGGTCCTGCATTTATGGGAATACAGCGTTTTGATGGTCAAAAACAATTGAAGTGGGAAGCGGGCTTTATCACAGGACTAAATGGCAAGAGTAAAGACCATATTTTACGTGTAGCTATAGAGTATGAATTTTAATGATGAGTGTTTTTGTTAAAAAAAGAAGTCTAACTACAATGTTATGGCTTTGCACATGTTTGTTTTTATTAGTTCTTTCGTTAGGGTTAAGTTGGCAAGTCAATAAAAGTGCTAATTTTTTTTATGAGTTTTGGTATTCAAAACTCGACATTGAACAAACAATTAAAACTTATGTACCACAAAATACCGAAGGTAAACGAGACTTTGCTAGTACAAATACCCAACAGCATTTTAAGAGTTTCAATGAAATAGTCTATGAAATTAATAATAACGGAGAGGGATTAGCAAAACTCAGCTACCAAAATAATGACAAAGAGCAGAAACTATTACTCACAACAGCAGAGGTCGTACACTTACAAGATGTCAGTGATTTAGTTAACACATTACGTTCGACATCTATCGTTAACGCTTTACTATTACTTATTGTTATTTTGAGTGTTTATCGTTTTAAACAACCCAAACCTCATAAAAAAGAGCAATGGATGGCGATAGTTATACCAAGTGCCACTTTACTAATAACGTTCAGTGTATTCGGTTTTACAGATATATTTTACTACTTACATACGTTGGTATTTCCTGAAAATCATCAGTGGTTTTTTTATTATCAAGAATCGTTAATGAGTAGTTTAATGAAAGCACCAGACTTATTTGCGGGAATCGGCTTATCGCTCGTGGTTATAGCGTTAATTATTTATGTGATTATTTATCGATTATTGATGACAAAAATTTTCAATGGGTAATGATTAATAAATGATGTATTGAAATTAATGAAACATGTGGCATTCATTTGTAAATTACAGCTTAGCAATTTACTAAGCTTTAAAAGAACTTGAAACTAATTTTAAAGTTTGATCATCTCTAATTCCTTAATACGTGCTTTACTCAATAAAATATAACACTTTTTGTAAGCCGCTGCTGCGCCAGTTTTTGGCGAAATTGCAAGGTATTGCCATCGGCAGTCGTTTTCTCTGAAGGTGATAAAATTACGTTGAGAACGCTTAAACATATCTAAGGCAGAACGTCTGCCCGTTGTTAAGGCAAACTCCTCAAGAATAAAAACCTGATTGTTTATCCACGTCTGTAATTCTTTATCTATCGATGCTTTGACTATATCAAAACAACTAGATAACCCTGAAGTTGTGTCTTGTTTGGCTTCACATTGCTCAATCGATTTTTTTGCATAGCTTGTAGAAGATAATAAGCAAAAAGCTATTGCTACACTGTAGGTAAAAAGTTTCTTCATTATACTCTTCTTTATGTTTCTAATGACTTCATAAAAATAATGCATTTATTTAAAATTATAGTCGTTTATCTTTATGAGGGCAGTACTTTTTTGTAAGGTTTTACTGTAACTTTTTTATAAACACCAGCCTCAATATACGGGTCTTGATCTGCCCATTCTTGTGCGTCAGGTAAACTATTGAATTCAGCAACAATGAGTGAACCGGTAAAGCCTGCATCTCCAGGGGATTCATTATCAATAGCTGGACAAGGTCCTGCAATTAATAAACGCCCTTGATCTTGCAAGGCTCGTAAACGTGCTAAGTGATTTTCACGCACTGACATTCTTAGTGCTAAGCTATTTTCAACGTCTTCTGAATAAATTAGATAAAACATTTATTTTCCATATATTAAAGGGTGACTGTTAGATTTATTGGTTGTTTTCGTCTTCTACAGATTGTTTACTTTCAATCTCGCTTTCATCTTCATCATCTTGTAAATATTTCGATAGTGATAAAACAGAGCCGATAGAGAAAATGAACATTAAACCAGTTAAACCGAATACTTTAAAGTTAACCCAGATATCTTGGTCAAAATTAAAAGCAACGTATAAATTCAAAAATGCGCAAAAAGCAAAGAATAAAGCCCACGCTAAATTAAGCTTCCCCCAAATGTTTTCAGGCAGAATTAATGCTTCATCAAGAAAGTCTTTAATGATGTTTTTCTTAAATACTTTGTCACTGATTATTAGCGCAATAGCAAAAAACAAATTAATAATTGTAACTTTCCATTTGAGGAAAGTATCATCGTGCAAGAATATGGTCAAACCACCGAACACGGCAATAAGTACAAAAAATATTAAAGTACGTTTAGGAATTGCCTCTCTATTGATGAGATAGTAAATAATTTGTGCTGCGGCAAGAATAATTAATGAACCTGTTGCCCAGTAAATGTCCATTACTTGATAAACAATAAAAAAAACAACTAGCGGCAGGTATTCAAAAAGTGCGTGCATAGTATCAATGTTTCGATTTTATTTATAAGTATGAGTTGATTCTACTCAAAGCGAAGCCATTAGCCAAATAATAATTTTGTCAACGTTGGCCACTTATTTTCAATATATAAATAAAGTATGATGATAATGTATGATAAACATCACACATTATCATTAATGAAAACATATTTTTATGCCATTAAACCAAAGGGATCATCAATAGAGTGCGATGGTTCTGTAAACCATTTTGCACCATGTTCAGTCATATAAAAATGATCTTCAAGACGAATACCAAATTCATTTGGTAATACCAACATTGGCTCATTTGAGAAACACATACCGACAGCGAGTGGTGTTCTATCACTACGCACTAAATAAGGCCACTCGTGAATATCTAAACCTACACCATGGCCCGTTCTATGAGGACAACCAGGTGTTTCGTAGTCAGGCCCCATATCTTGGCTCGCTAAATAATCGCGAGCAGCAACATCAACATCACCACATGGAATGCCAACTTTAGCTGCTTCAAATGCCTTTATTTGCGCATTTTTCTCTAGTAACCACATTTTACGCTGACGTGCGTTAGCTTCACCAAAAACATAGGTTCGGGTAATATCTGAGTTGTATCCTTCTACCTGACAGCCTGTATCAATTAGCACAATATCATTTAGTTCTAAAGCTTTTGGAGATTTAACACCGTGTGGGTAAGACGAATCTTCACCGAATAAAACAATACAGAAATAAGAACCAGCGGGGGCTCCTACTTTTATATGGGCTTGATGTATAAAGTGAGTGACTTCTTGAGTACTTATCCCTACATATAATATTTTTGCAACCGCTTTATGAACTTCCATCGTCATATCTTTAGCGCGTTGAAGTAATGCAATCTCATGTGACGATTTTTCACTGCGACATCCAGACGTAATTGCTTTTGCGTTTATAAGCTGGTAATTGTTAGCGCATTGTTTAATACCATCAGCGATAAAAAATGAGGTTGATTCGTCAAGCGCAATAGTACCTGAATCAATATCCATATTTTTTAAGATTTCAATAAATAATTGATAAGGGCTTTCATGCTCTTGCCAACCATTAATTTTACCTTTAATGGTCATATACTGTTCTAGCGTGTTCACTTCAAAATAGGGGGTAATATATTGAATTTCGCCTTCTTTTGGAATGATTGCGCCCACCATACGTTCGCTTGCATACCATTTAGTCCCTGTGAAATAATACAGGTTAGTACCAGCATCGACATAAGTCGCATCAATATTATTGGCTTTCATTAATTGCTGAGCTTTAGATATACGAGCATTAAATTCGTTTGAAGAGACAGGCTGAACATCACCTACCATGTTGTTAAGATTGGCTAATTCAGTTGCTGCGTCAGAGCTACCTACACCTATTGTCATTTTTTGTGTCATTACAGTTCCAAAATAATATTTACGATTTTGGTATTATGACATTATTATGTTATACAATATACACTTTTGGTGTTCATGTAGATCCAAAGACTACTTATTATATTACACGCCCTACATATGGTTTAAGAAACATATAAACTTTCTGATAGGGTTAACGCTTCCTCGTAAAGTTCGGGCTCGCTTTCCTGGAAATGTTTTACTCTTGTAATTGCTTGCGGAAGATCTTGGTTTGCTGCATGAATAAGCCACGCTAAACCCATTGAGTGATCTTCTTCTGTGCCTTCACCTAAGAAGAATGATCGGCCCATAGCGCCCATTGATTTTGCATGCCCAAGTTTAGCGGCTTGTTCAAATAACTGAAAAGCTTGCACGATATCACCTTTTTCTCTTTTTAAAATGGCTTGATCGAAAAGGTCAATATCTAATTGAGCTGATTCAATGTTATGAATAATACTTTTTTCTTCATCCGTATTTATATGCTCAGTATAAATGTCTGATTCTGAAGTTGTAACTGACATGTCAGTGTCTTCAATATTTTCAATGAATTCATTTGGCTCATTTTTTACGAAGTCATCATCAGAAAAAATATCTCTAATATCAATGTCTTTTCTCTTCTCTGTTAGCAAACAGCTCATTACTGCATCATATCGGCCATTAAGCTGTTCTATTGTTTGTTGTTGCTTAGCCATTTGCTCTTTGTAATATTTTACATCATGACTCAATTGATTGATTTGATCATTCTGGAGGGAAATAAGTGTTTGATGAGAATGTTTTAAATTATCAATATTAGATTGATTAGCGTGATCTATTCTTAATTGTTGGCTGTGACTATATTGCTCGAATCGTTGTAATACCCCTTGAACACTCTGCTCGTAGTTATTTTTCATTTTCTCAAACCAACGGAATACTTGGCTCGGTACTTTTTGACTCTCTTGTGACATTGTCATTCCCAATTATTCTTCATTGTTTCAACCATAATAATTGTAAACAGGGAAAGCAATATATTCATTAAAATAAACCGGACTATTTTTATGTTTATTTTTTAAACTGTTTTGTTGGTTCTTTGTAAACACCTAAAAAATAGTAAATTTTTTGTAGAAATAAACTTGCAGATAATTTTTTTTGTCTTATGTTTATTGATAGGTTCTAAATTTTCATGTGAATTGATAAGGGATTATATGTTCAAATTACCGGCTCAGTTAACGATTGCTCAAGTTGATGACTGTAAAGCACAACTACTGATCGAAATTGATAAGAATGATGTTATTACTTTTGACGATAGTGATGTCACTAGTATTGATACAGTAGGCGTTCAATTGCTTTTAGCTGCGGTAACTTACATCGCTTCACAAAATAAAGAACTTGACTGGAGTTCTTCTTCTTCAGTTATTCAAGAAAGCGTTAAGCAACTAGGGCTTAACGAAGCCATTTTAAATCAATATCTGAATGCTTAATTATGATTAAGTCTTTGCAGTTATATTCAGCTTAAAAAGGAAAAAGACATGACCAAAGTGTTGGTTGTAGACGACTCTAACTCTATTCGCGATATGGTTAGCTTCACATTAAAAAGTGCCGGTTATGAAACGGTTGAAGCAAAAGATGGGCAAGACGGGTTAAATAAAGCGAAAGGAACATCTATCGATTTAGTTATTTCTGACGTAAATATGCCCATTATGGACGGTATAACCCTCTGCCAAGAATTACGTAAACTACCCAGCTTCAAATTCACTCCAATTTTGATGTTAACCACAGAAAGTTCTGGAGATATGAAAATGCGTGGTAAAGCAGCAGGAGCTACTGGCTGGCTAGTTAAACCTTTTAACCCTGAAAAATTATTAGCAACCATTAAAAGGGTTGTTAGGTAAAGCTATTATGAGTGTAGATCTATCGCAATTTATTCCAAGTTTTTTAGAAGAAAGCTTTGAAGGCCTCGAATTAATGGAGTCGAGCTTGCTAGATTTAGAGCAAGGTGATGATGAAACGATTAATTCAATTTTTCGCGCAGCGCACTCTATAAAAGGTGGTGCGGGTACTTTTGGTTTTAACAATGTTACTGAATTTACCCATTTAGTAGAAACACTACTTGATGAAATGCGTGATGGAAGACGCAATATTAAACAAGATGATGTTGAACTATTATTAGACTCTGTTGATTGTATGCGTTTACTCATTGAGTCTATCCGCGATGAAACAGAATGCGATACTTCAAAAATAATTGAAACATCAGCATTGTTAGAAAAAGCCTTAGCGGCTGATGGTATCGAAGTGAGTGAACCTTTAACGATTAATGGTTCAGAAGATGTTGATACAAAAAATGATAATTCTACTACTTGGCAAATAAAATTTATTCCCGAACATCATTTGGTACAAACGGGTAACGATCCATTATTACTTTTTAATGCACTAGCTGATTTAGGTGAAGTCACTTTAGTCGCATGCGCAAAAGAATTACCCGCTTTAAACGATATTGACGCAGAAGAAATTTATTTAACTTGGAATTTAACACTAGAGTCAAGCGCAAACGAAGATGACATAAAAGAAGTTTTTGAATGGGTTGAAGACGAGTGCGAATTAATTATTACCAAAGAAAATATTATTAGTAGTGATTTACCGCCATTAGAAATATCTAATATAGAATTATCAACTGAAACACCTTCACTTGACGAACCTGATGTCATAACACCACCAACACCAACACCAACAAATCAAAAATCTGAAGAAACTTCAAATAATTCTGATAAACCATCAAGTAAAGCTAAGAATGACTTGGGTTCTATTCGAGTTGGAGTTGATAAAGTAGACAGTTTAATAAATTTAGTTGGCGAATTAGTCATAACTCAATCTATGTTATCGGAATTGGGTAATGATTTCGATTTATCAAAAGTAGAGCGACTCAATTCAGGGTTAGAACAATTACTTCAGAATACAAAAGAATTACAAGAAAGCGTAATGCGTATTCGTATGCTACCTATAAGCTTTGCCTTTAATCGTTTCCCAAGATTAGTTCATGATTTATCTAAAAAGACGGGTAAAGAAGTTGAGCTTATCTTAAAGGGTGAGCAAACAGAATTAGATAAAACTGTGATGGAACAGATTGGAGATCCTCTTGTTCATTTGGTCCGTAACGCTGTTGATCATGGTATTGAATCTGCTGAAGTTCGATTAGCAAGTGGTAAACCCAAAAAGGGAACCATAATGTTAAACGCTTATCATCAAGGCGGCAGTATTGTTATAGAAATTAAAGATGATGGTGGTGGGATCGACCGTGAAGCTGTTTTTAATAAAGCCTTAGAGAAGGGCATTGTTGATGATAATACTGTATTAACCGACGCTCAGACCTTTGATTTACTTTTTGAACCTGGATTTTCTACGGCAAAAGAAGTAAGCGATATTTCTGGTCGTGGTGTAGGTATGGATGTAGTTAAAAAGAATATTCAATCTCTCGGTGGACGTATTCAGGTTGAATCAGAAAGTGGAAAAGGAAGTACTTTTCGCGTCAATTTACCGCTTACGCTTGCCATTTTAGATGGACAACTCGTTCAAGTAGGTACCGAAACATATATTATCCCTCTTATAACTATTGTTGAATCTCTACAACCACAAAAAGAGCTGATTAATCGAGTGTCTGGCGATATGGTTCTTTATCGTCTTCGTGAAGATAATGTTCCCGTTATACCTGTGTATCAATTGTTCAATATTCCATGTGAGTTTGAAAATATTGAAAATTCATTATTAGTTGTTGTTGAAGCGGACGGTCAGAAAGTTGGTTTAATGGTTGATGATTTACTCGCTCAACAGCAAGTTGTAATAAAAAGCTTGAATGATAACTATCAACAAGTTGAAGGTGTTTCTGGAGCAACTATATTAGGAGACGGTTCTGTTGCAATGATATTAGATGTTCCCGGTATTATTTCCATGGCGCTTGCTCAAGCTCAGTTGAATCAAAAAAACAGATCAACGTTTCAACCCAAAATAACACAGTCAATATCTGAAGGAGTGAGCTCTTAATGGATATTCAAATGTTAGCAGAAGAAGTACCTGTCGAGGGGGAATACTCCCTTGAAGGTATCGACTTTATAACCAGTGGTGAACAATATCTGACATTTTTATTAGCAGAGGAACAATATGCTGTTGATATTTTATGTGTAGAGGAAATTCGCAGCTGGGAAAATCCAACCCGTATCCCAAACTCTCCTCAATATATAAAGGGAGTGATAAATATGCGCGGTATTATTGTACCTATTGTTGATTTACGAATGAAATTCAATATTGGTGAACCAGTCTATTGTGAAACAACCGTAGTGATAGTTCTAACAGTAGAAACTGAAGAGAAAACACGCACGATTGGTTTTGTCGTTGACGCCGTATCTGACGTTTTAAATGTTGAACTTAATGAAATAAAGCCTGCCCCCGTCTTTGGAGGTTGTGTTCCACAAAACCACCTCGATGGACTCGTTAATGTAGGCGAAAATGTTGTCACGATACTTAACGTTAAAGCTTTACAAGCTGTTGAAAAACATCAAGTAAGCTAATAAAGGAAGATACTATGGAACAAGAGCAAGAATATCTCACCTTTGTTTTAAGTGGCGAAGAGTATGGTGTTGACATTTTATGTGTACAAGAGATACGTGTTTGGAGTTCGGTCACAGAGTTACCGAATAAGCCTGACTACATAAAAGGCGTTATAAATTTACGAGGTATTATCATACCTATCATTGACTTAAGGCAGCGCTTTGGTCAAGAGCCGCTAGAGTATAACGAACAAACAGTTACCATTATTTTACGTAATCAAAATAGTCAAAAAACGATGGCAGTTGGCATTGTTGTAGATGCGGTTTCAGAAGTGTACAAGTTTGACAAAAAATCAATACGAACTCCACCTGCATTTGGAAATAATATTGACCGCTGTTTTTTGCAGGGATTAGCAACAATTGAAGATAAGCTGATTATCTTACTAGACAGCAACAGTTTATTAGACCAAAACGAACTTTATCATGTTGAAGATAGAGTCGGGAATTCGTAGCTATTAATGAACTTTATACGTAAATGGTTATTTATTTAAGTTGTTGGGTAAAGTAAGTAACAATATCTAATTGGAGTAAGAATTATGACTGAGAATCAGATCCGTCTAGTTCAACAAAGTTGGCAAAACGTTCTGATACTTTCACCAGGAATTGGCGATTTATTTTATCAGCAGTTATTTAAGTTAAGACCTGAATTGGACACGTTGTTAACAAATGTGAAGGATAATGGTAAAAACAGTAATCAATATTTTATTCGTTTATTAACCCGTAAAATCAGCTTGTTAAAACCAAATATATTGGCTGAAAAAAAAGACAAAACACTAACAAGTACAAATTTAATAAAAGATTACCAAGAAGATGTAGAAAATGCATTGTTGCAAGCATTTACATTGATACTAGATAAAGATTTTAAAATCACGCTCAAAAGGGCATGGGTTTCAATAATTAAACGTTTAGTAGGGAGTATTATTAATGAGTTATTGCTCAACCCTATAAAAATAAACGATAACATTCAATCGATAGGGAAATATACTACCATGGGTAAAGATACAGAAGTTTCAGTTGACCAAACTAAAGAATTGCAACTTACAGACATGTTAGCTCAGATAGAAGCGCTCAATAAAGTTCAAGCCGTGATTGAGTTTAATATGGACGGGACGATTATTACCGCCAACGAAAACTTTTTAGTGACATTAGGTTACAGCTTAGAAGAAGTGCAAGGTCAACATCACAGTATGTTTGTTGAGCCCGACTTTAAAGTAAGCGCAGAATACAAAGAGTTTTGGGAAAGCCTCAACAGAGGTGAATTTGAAACAAAAGAATATAAGCGTTTAGGTAAAGGAGGTAAAGAAGTTTGGATACAAGCGTCTTACAATCCCATTCTAGACTTAAACGGTAAACCTTATAAAGTCGTTAAATTTGCCTCGGATGTTACCCAACAGAAACTATCGGCTGCTGATTTTTCAGGTCAAATTTCAGCTATAGGTAAATCACAAGCGGTGATTGAGTTTAATATGGACGGGACGATTATTACCGCCAACGACAATTTTTTGTCGGCGTTAGGCTACACATTGAGTGAAATACAGGGACAACATCATAGTTTATTTGTAGAAGCAGCTCAAAAGTCGAGCTTGGAATATCAGCAATTCTGGCAAAAGCTCAATCGTGGAGAATTCGACAGTGGCGAATATCTACGTATAGGCAAGGGTGGTAAAGAAGTTTGGATACAAGCGTCTTATAACCCTATTTTAGATTTGAATGGCAAAACAATGAAAGTGGTTAAATACGCATCAGATATTACAGGAAGGAAGTATGCTATTGCCCAAATTAAAGACACGTTAATGACATTGTCTGAAGGTGATTTAACGCAATATATTGAAACAGAGTTGGTGGGGGAATTTAGTATTATCGGTACTTCAATTAATGAATTTATCGACGTGTTAAGTAATATGGTGGGCGAAATCCGCAGTGCATCAACTAATGTTTTTGATTCAGCTAGAGAGATTGCTGAAGGTAACAATGAACTAAGCCATAGAACAGAGTCTCAAGCATCAAGTTTAGAAGAAACAGCTTCTGCAATGGAAGAGCTTACAAGTACAGTTCAACAAAATGCAGAGAATGCTTCCGTTGCAAGCACCTTAGCTAGTTCGGTTATGGAAAAAGCCAGTAATGGTGGCGCTGTTGTGAAAAGTGCAATTACCGCGATGAGTGATATTAATAAGTCGAGTAAAAAAATTGCAGATATTATCAGTGTTATTGACGAAATTGCCTTTCAAACCAATTTACTCGCATTGAATGCTGCAGTTGAAGCAGCCAGAGCGGGTGAGCAAGGACGTGGTTTTGCAGTTGTCGCAGCAGAAGTGCGTAATTTGGCTCAACGATCAGCAGGAGCCGCGAAAGAGATTAAAGGCTTAATCAACGACAGTGTTGAGGCTGTTGGTCAGGGAACTAAATTAGTTGATGAAACAGGACAAACCTTTACTGAACTTGTTTCTGCGATTGAAGAAGTAGGTAAAATGATTAGCGATATTGATAGTGCCGGTAAAGAGCAATCAGCCGGTATTGGGGAAGTCAGTGCTGCAGTAAGTCAAATGGATGAAATGACACAGCAAAATGCTGCGTTAGTCGAAGAAGCTGCTGCATCGAGTAAATCAATGGAAGAGCAATCTCAAGCGTTGCTCGATCAAGTTGCCTTCTTTTACAATAACAGTGAGCTAGAGCCTGAAGTAAGAACACCTGCACGTCGTGAACACCCTCAACCAACTAGCCGTGCATCACGCTCTCAACCTACAAGTAGAGCACCAGCAAGAAAGTCGAGACCGGCCCCTAAAGCAAGTAGAGCAAAAACAGATTCTGATCAAGAATGGGAAGAATTTTAGAGATACTTACTTATGACAAGTCGTGATAAAGCATTTGAATTAAGTAAAGAAAATTTTAGTTTTATTTGCCAATACGTTTATGATATTGCTGGTATTGTTCTCAATACCAGCAAAAAAGAAATGGTTTATAGGCGTATTACTCGTATTATTCGTGAACGTAAGATTTCATCGTTTACAGAATATTGTGATTTATTAAAAGCGGAACCGGAAAAAGAAAAAGATTATTTTATCAACGCGATAACAACGAACTTAACAAGTTTTTTTCGCGAACAGCATCATTTTGATTATATGGTTCAGCATGAATTACCAAAGCTTATTAAAAATAGCTTAACAAATCATAAAAGGTTACGAATTTGGTCTTCAGCTAGTTCAACAGGAGAAGAGCCTTACAGTATTGCAATTACATTATTAGAGACAATGAAGGACAGCTTAAGCCAATGGGATGCAAAAATATTAGCCACAGATATTGACAGTAATGTGTTAGCTGCAGGAAAAAGCGGTGTATATGATGATCGGAGAATTGAAGATATTCCCAAAAAGTTCAAGGAAAAGTATTTTCACAGAGGTGTTGGGAATAATAAAAATAAAGTGAAAGTGGATAAAGAGTTAAGTAAGCTCATCACTTTTAAACAGTTGAATCTATTACATGATTGGCCAATGAAAGGGCCTTTTGACATTATTTTTTGTCGTAATGTAATCATTTACTTTGATAAAGAAACTCAGCAAGAATTATTTGCTCGGTATTATGAAATGTTAACACCAGGAGGTTTGCTTATTTTAGGTCATAGTGAAAATTTGGGACCTTACCAAGCTCACTTCGACAATGTTGGGCGAACTATTTTTAGAAAGTCATTTTAGTTATGGTGTTATCTATAGAATCGAAAAAATTATGGTACTAAATAGACAAAACAATATTTATGTTGAGCAATGCTTAGAACAATGCTTACCAGAGTTTTTACATGTAAATCATTACTGGGATAATAAAAGAGAGCAGGTAATAGCAAAAATTTTACCCGGTGAGTTTTACATGACAAAGGACAACGTTGCCATCGCTACAACATTAGGTTCATGCGTTTCTGCTTGTATTTGGGATGAAAAAAGTGGTATTGGTGGCATGAATCATTTTATGTTGCCACTTACCGAAAAAGAGGCTCATGAAGTTGACTGGGGTCAACGTGGAATTGCATCAGATGCAACACGTTATGGTAACTTTGCTATGGAACACTTAATCAATATGATTTTGAAAAGTGGTGGCAGGAAAGTTAATTTACGAGCAAAAGTATTTGGTGGTGGAAAAGTTTTAAAGCAAATGTCAGATGTTGGTGATAGAAATAT
>CAJWBY010000092.1 GCA_913020705.1 uncultured Colwellia sp. | reverse complement strand
TTTTATCCAAGTCTGATTTTGAAGTTTCAGATTTAGAAATGGTTATTGAAGAAGCTGCTAAAATTTGTGAAGAAATTTTATTACCTCTTAATCATAGCGGTGATCTTGAAGGTTGTATTTTTGAAAAAGGTAAAGTTAAAACTCCTAAAGGATTTAAAGAAGCATATAAAAATTTTAGTGAAAATGGTTGGCAAGGAATAAAAGTAAATAAGAAATACGGGGGTCAAAATTTACCATATTTTATGAATATGATTTTGGATGAAATGGTTAGTTCATCAAATATGTCATTCGGTCTTTACCCAGGATTAACTTCTAATGCTATTGATGCCATTGAAAAAAGCGCTTCTTGATTATCAAATAACAAATAAGCTAAAACTATCAAAATGCTAGCTAATACGATATTACGTAACCAAAAACTCATGAGCTAATTCTTACTGTTAAATGAGTGACTTAATTTATACCTTATACCAGTTATGTTAAAAAATCGATTAACTCATTCATTTATCTTTATTTATACAATGATGGATCAGTTTCATTCGGCCGAGTTTTAAACCGGCGATGTAACCACATGTATTGCTCTGGTTTAAGTGATATGGCTTTTTCTAGTTCTTGATTTATGCGAATAAGATCTTCTGCATCGTTATCTGTCGGAAAGTTTTCAAGTGGCGGTTTTATTTCGATGGTATAACCACTACCGTCATCATTTCTCGTTGGTATTAACATCATGGTTTTGGTGTTTTGTTGACGAGCAAAAATCAATGTTCCCGTTGTCGTTGCTGCATCAGGGACTGCAAAAAATGGCACAAACAAACTTCTGTTACGCCCGTAATCTTGATCAGGTAAATATACACAGACCTCTTTTTGTCGAAGTGCTGTTATTAGGCCTTTCACATCACGTTTGCCGAGCATATACTTATTTGAGCGCCCTCTGCCTCTAAATTGAAAAAATTCCATTAACTGATTATTATGAGGACGATAAAAGACGACCATAGGATGCCCCATACCAATACCACGACAATTTATTTCAACACTAAGATAGTGCATGGTTAATAACAAAACACCTTTATCTTCTCGTCGTGCCTTTTCTAAATGTTCGAGACCAATGACTTTAATTTTTCTTTTGACGCGCCAATCTGGCCACCACCATCCCATTCCTGTTTCAAATAAGGCAATGCCAGTGTTTTCAAAGTTTTTCTTCAAAGTACGCGTCAGTTCTTCTTGCGACATTTCAGGAAAACAAAGTTCCAAATTTTTCATGGCAACTTTTTTACGACTTGAGCCTATTTTATAAAGCAACCGTCCTAAAAGTTTCCCGAGAAACAATTGTAATTTGTAAGGCAACCACGAAATGGTATAGAGAATAATTACGCCAACCCAAGTTAACCAATACTTAGGTAGAAAGTAGCTCATTTTAAAATCAGGTTGTAAAACTTTATTTTTACTCACGGGATGATGTCAACTCATTGAAATTCATGTGATACACTATTAACCATTATATCTGTATATTCTTAAAGAGTTAAGAGGCATTGGATGAAAGTAGAGATTCCCACTTTTGAGCAAGCAAGTGTATTAGTTGTTGGCGACATTATGCTCGACCAATATTGGTACGGGCCAACGCAACGTATATCACCAGAAGCGCCTGTTCCTGTCGTTAAGATTAACCAAGAAGAACATCGTCCAGGTGGTGCTGCTAACGTTGCATTAAATATCGCTTCTATTGGCGGACGAGTTACTTTAGCTGGGATCACTGGTGAAGATGAGGCTGCACAGCACCTAACGAAACAGCTTTCGGCATTGAATATTAATTGCGAATTTGATCAGCAAAAAAATATACCTACAATCACTAAATTACGAGTGATGAGCCGCAATCAGCAATTAATTCGTTTAGATTTTGAAGAATCACTGAGTGATGTTGATAAAACACCACTTGAAGAAAAAGTTGCAGCTCAACTGACCAACCATGACTTACTTTTGTTATCTGACTACAGTAAAGGTACTTTATCAGATGTTCAAAACTTAATTCTGTTAGCAAAAGAGCAAGGAAAAGCAGTTTTAGTTGATCCGAAAGGAACTGATTTTGAACGTTACCGTGGCGCAACATTATTAACACCAAACTTATCAGAGTTTGAAGCTGTAGTTGGTGAATGTAAAACAGAAAATGATATTGTATCTAAAGGGCAAGCCTTGTTAGTTCAGCTTGATTTAGAGGCAATGTTGGTAACCCGAAGTGAACAGGGGATGACCTTACTTCGACGTGATCATGAAGAATTTCATTTACCGACGCGTGCTCGTGAAGTTTATGATGTAACTGGTGCAGGCGATACTGTTATTGCTACACTTGCGCTTGCTATAGCTGCGAAAGCTGAATATACACAAGCAAGTGCTTTAGCAAATATGGCTGCAGGTATTGTTGTTGGAAAACTAGGCACATCAACGGTCAGTGAAGCAGAATTATTAGCCGAAATATCTACAGGACTAGAAAGTGGTTTTGGTGTTGTGAGTGAAGACCAGCTCAAAATTGCCGTTAAACTGGCAAAAGCTCGCGGCGAAAATATTGTAATGACTAACGGCTGTTTCGATATTTTGCATGCAGGTCATGTTTCGTATTTAACACATGCAGGTACTTTAGGTACTCGTTTAATTGTTGCTGTTAATGACGATGCATCAGTTAAAAGATTGAAAGGAAGTGGTCGACCGGTAAATCCTACTGACAGACGTATGGCTGTTTTAGCCGGCTTAGGTGCGGTTGATTGGGTGGTCAGTTTCACTGAAGATACACCGCAAGGTTTAATAAGTAACATACTGCCTGATGTTTTGGTTAAAGGTGGTGATTACAAAGTTGAAGAAATTGCTGGTGGTGAAGAAGTTATAGCAAACGGCGGTGAAGTAAAAGTGCTTAACTTTGAAGAGGGAATTTCAACGACCGATATCATTAATGCGATTCGTCTTGAAGAATAATGCTAGTTAATAAAATATAAATATAATCGAAAAAGAAAAGCAGCTAAATATAGCTGCTTTTTTTAGGTGTAAATTATTAGACTAAGCGCTAATTAGCTCTCTAAATAATCAGTCGCTTTAACATTAAATTCAGAAAGTAAGTCATTAATCAAGCGATTAATTTCTCCTGCCATCAAGGCAAAGTCTGCATCAAGTTTGGCTAAAACGTCATCACTGTCAATATCGTCGTTTTGTTCTTGTAGTACATCAAAAAACTTCAAACGCTTAATTGATAAATCATCACAAAGAATAAATGACATTGCTTCATCCCATTCAAGAGCCAATTTAACAACATATTTATCGGCATCTAAATGCGTTTTAATTTCAGCACTATCAAGGTCTTGGTTTTTAACACGAACGACTGCTCCATCATCACCTAATGCATGAAACTCAGCTTCCATACCTAGAGTAAAGTTGTCACCAATACTTTTATCGTTTAGCCAATCAGTCATTAATTCGTCAGGCGCGGTTTCAGGCGAAACGCTTGTAACCGGCAAAGTACCAATAACTTTACGTAGCAATGCCAAAATATCTTCAGCTTTACCGCGGCTACTTGAGTTAACAACAATAAGGTTATGTTCAGCATTAATGTAAGCATGTGTATCGGTTACACGCGAGAATGCACGAGGAAGCAATTCAAAAATAATATCTTCTTTAAATTGTTCTCTTTCTTTTTTAGTTGCGCTTCGGGCTTGTTCAACTTCAAGCTGAGCAATTTTTGCTTCAATCATATCTTTAATAACAGGTGCAGGAAGGATTTTTTCTTCTTTTCTTGCACAAAGTAAAAAGTTGCCATTTACTGAATGGACGGTTGAGTGCCCATGTTTTCCCAAAGCATTTACCCAACCAAAGTGTGATTGTTCCGTTGAAGCACATGGCGTAAACAAGTGCTCAGCTAAATGTGCTTCTAGTTGATCTTCTGATAATTCAAAAGGGCGAGTAAATGTGAAAAAGTGTAGGTTTTTGAACCACATAAGATTTTCCTGCGCCGTTGGAACACGAGGTGTGCCGGCTGATAAATTTAAAAAGAGCGATATAGTAACTCAAATAAGCACTATAAGCACTTACTAGCAGCGACTTAAATTAATGATGTTGGAATGAAGCATTAACACGAGTAGTTTAACGCATATCATCAAATTCAATATCATAACTAAGCCCTTGCCCAGCTTCAGAATGAGCCACTATTTGACCATTTAACGTGTCTGTAACTAATTCATTAATGATATGAGTGCCCAACCCTGTGCCGCCATCACCACTCTTTGTGGTGTAAAAAGGATCAAAGAGTTGTGATAGTTTATCTTGTGGAACGCCAATACCATTATCTTGATAATGTAAAAATAATCGCTCACCTTTTAACATTGCATTTATGGTAATGGTGCCACTTTCAATTGAATCAAACCCATGAATAATTGAGTTAATTATGAGGTTTGTGAATATTTGCGAGATTGCGCCAGCATGACAATAAATGTCAATGTTGTCAGCGCAGTTTACTTTAATTGTATGTTTGGTTTTCTTCAATTTGGGATGCAAAGATTGAATTATCTCGTTAAGGTATTGTGCCACATTAATTTTTCGTGTTTTATCGCTCGTTTGATCAACCGCTACTTGTTTATAGCTCGTAATTAAATCAGAAGCACGATTAAGGTTGTTAAGTAATAAGCGTAGGCTTTGGTCAGCATTATTAGCAAAATCATCTAAAGAACGTTTGGTCAACTTCTGGTTGTTTATATCCTCTTGAAGCGAAGACAGTAAATCAGATAAATAACTTGTTGAAGTGATACTTACACCAATGGGTGTGTTAATTTCATGCGAGATTTCAGCGGATAATTTACCTAATATTGCCATTTTTTCTGCATCAAGTAAGCGCTCTTGCGCTTTGCTGAGCTCTTGAATCGAGTTTTTTAATTCTTTATTCGTTTGTGTTAACGTTTGTTCTGTTTGACTTCTTCGAATGTTTTCAGCCTTAAGCTGTTCTTGTTGTCCTATAAGTTCGCGTTGTTGTTTGTTCATCTCAAGCATTGTCGTACTGAGTGATGATGTTTTTTTCGCGACTTCTTGTTCTAGTACTAAATTTTGGTCGTCAAGTTTATGATTAGCCGATAATATTTCCTGTTTGGCGGTGCTAAGCCGGACTTGGTATTGTATGAGCTCATCCAAAAGACTGTTATAAGCCGTTTGTAAAATGTTGAGTTCGTTATTTTCATAATTGATCGTGTGAAGTTTTGATGCTTCAGGATCATCTATATCAAATTGATTTATTTGCTCAGTAAGTTCATTAAGGGGATTGGTTAGTAATTGCGAAAAAGCTAATGAAAATAAAAATACCAGCGCGGCCGTTTTTACCATTGCATTACCAATTAAGAAATAAATACCAATTTCAATTCGTTCGAATATAACCTCGTTACTTGATAGTAAAACGACGGTACCAACTTTCGTAGTCCTGCCCGAAAATTCAAAAATAAGAGGGAATGAATGTCCAAATAAACCATCAGAAAGTGAATTAATTGAAATATATTCATTATTTCTTGCGACTTGTTCGGGTTGATTAAAGAAATCATCACTAGATTTTTCGCCTAACTGAGCAATTACGTCATCATTCTCATCGGTTACCATAATGCCTTTAATCATGGGGATTGCTACTAAGCCTTCAGCAATGTCTATCGCTTGTTGAGTATTTAATTCCCACACAGCACGGGTTAAACTTCCGCTGAAGGTTTTTTCTAGAGTGAGTAGTTCACTATTGATGTGACTTTTGGTGTTAACGTATTCAGCACCAATTTGAACACAGGTAACAATAAATGTTAAAACAAAATAAACCGAGAGAACGCGTGTTAATAGTTTTCGAGATATGCTTGTAACCTTCATTTCATCATTCTTTTTTATGATACCTATCGTTGATTCTAGTCATTTTCAGGAAGGTTAAAAGTATTTTCTTATATTTGGTTGATTTTTTTTCTATAAAAGTCGCTTTTGAACTTTGCTGACTATTTTTAGAGGTGATTGCGAATGTATACTGCTAATTCCTAAGTTATAATGATCAAAAATAGGAAAAAATAAGAAAAATGTCATAAACTTTTAAAAAAATATTCACATTGTCACAAAAGTGTCATGGAGTTTTGGCAGAATACGTATCAAATAATTAGTTAATTTATATCGTTAAAAATATATTAAATTCTTAAATACACAAGGTATACATATGAAACTTTCTTATAGCACTCTCGCCGCAGCTTTATTCTCCACTTTATCAGTTTCAGCATTTGCTGGTGATGTGAGCATTTACGGTAAAGCAAATTTAACGGTTCAATCATCAGACTCTGAAGATGGTTCTTTCACAGAAGTTAAAAGTAACGCTTCACGTATTGGCTTTGAAGGCGGTCAAGCTTTAGATAATGATTTAGAGCTTCTTTTTAAAGCAGAATTTCAAGTAGACCTTGACGGTGACAGTGATAAAGGCGATAGCATTACCGATCGTAATCAATACCTTGGTGTAAAAGGTAAGTTTGGTACTGTGTTATTAGGGAAAAACGATACCGTATTAAAACAGTCACAAGGTAAAGTAGATTTATTCAGCGACTTAAATGGCGATATTAAGACCCTCTGGAAAGGTGAAAACCGTATGAGTGATACCATTACTTATAAATCACCTAAGTTTAATGGCTTTCAAGTTGGTGTAACTTATATCACCGAAGACGCAGTTGATGCAGAAGATGGCACATCAATCGCGCTATTTTATGGTGACAAATCACTTAAAAAATCTAAGTACTATGCAGCTGTAGCATTAGATTCTGAAGTGAATGGTTATGATACTATGCGTTTAACGGTACAAGGTAAAGTTGCTGGTGTTACATTAGGTGCAATTGCCCATACTCAAGAAAAAGTTTCTGACGGAAGTGAAGTTGATGGTTTCTTATTGTCAGCAAAATATAGTATTGATAAAGTTACTCTTAAAGCACAATTGCAAACTGCCGAACTTGACGGCGGAGAAGACCATTCAGGTATGACAATAGGTGCTGATTATAAATTAGGAAAAAGCACTAAAGTATTTGCTTTCTTTACTACTTTTGATAAAGACATGGATAGTTCAGAAGACTACGACTACTTAGCTGTTGGCTTAGAATACAAGTTTTAATGACTTGTTAAATTAATCTGAAATCAAATTGTATATAAAGCGGCTTTTTAGTCGCTTTTTTATTGTTCTAACTCTTTGAGATATATTCTGGCCAACTTGTCGTTTGATTTTTGAGCTGCCAATAAATAAAATTAATGATTTCACATTGGTATAAGCTTTTTACTCGAAGATAAATGCATTAAACTTGGCGCGTGTAATATAAATGTCACAAAAAGTTATCACAATGATCAACAAGTAAAATGTTGTATAGATAATGGGAAGTTTACATGAATAGGCAAATATTGGTTGTTGAAGATGAAGCACCGATCAGGGAAATGATCACGTTTGTATTAGAGCAAAATGGTTTTAATGCTATTGAAGCTGAAGATTTTGAACAGGCGAAAGCAAAAATTGTTGAACCTTATCCCGATTTGATTTTACTAGATTGGATGTTGCCTGGTGGTACGGGGGTTAAGCTCGCTAAATCATTAAAGCAGAATGAATATACGCGTTCAATTCCTATTATCATGCTAACTGCTCGCGCTGATGAAGAAGACAAAGTTAAAGGTTTTGATGCTGGCGTTGATGATTATGTAACCAAACCATTTTCCCCTAAAGAGCTTATAGCGCGTATTAAAGCGGTAATTCGCAGAGTATCGCCTACCGCTTTGGAAGAAGCTATTGAATTTCATGGTATGAAACTTGACCCTATTGCTCATCGTGTATCAATTAACGATAGGTCACTTGATTTAGGACCAACGGAGTTTCGATTATTACACTTTTTTATGACGCATACCGAACGCGTATATAGCCGTGAACAATTACTCGATAATGTTTGGGGTACAAATGTTTATGTTGAAGACCGAACGGTAGATGTGCATATTAGAAGACTTCGTAAAGCTATTACTGGCGAAGGGCATGAAAACTTTATACAAACTGTTCGTGGGTCAGGTTATCGATTCTCAGGTAAATTAAAAACGAGTGTTTAATATTTGAATATTCGTTCTATTATTTTTTTTCATAGGTAAAAACGAGTCACTATGTATTTTCGTTTATCCGCAAAAAGTATCATCACGCGTTTATTGACTATTTTGTCAGTAAGCGCGTTATTTGGTTTTTTAATTGGCCAAACTATACTGGTACTCTGTATTAGTACGTTAGTTATTCTCTGCTGGCACTACCACCATTTACTTAAACTTCTTAAGTGGTTATGGAGAAGTAAAACACTTTCTCCCCCGCAATCTGAAGGTGTTTGGGGAAAAATATACGATGGTTTGTATCGACAAATAAGACAACATCGTCAAAAGCAAAAACAACTCAATGAAAGAATTCGAAAGTTTAGGGATGGTGCTGAAGCATTACCTGATGCTGCATTAGTGCTATCAGATGAACTCACCATTTTATGGGGTAATAAAAAAGCTCAACGTATTTTGGGTATTCGTTGGCCAAGTGATGTTGGTCAACGAATTGATAATCTGATCCGTTTTCCTGAGTTCTATAAGTACCTTGATGTAGGTAATTTTGAACAACCTTGTCATATTATTTCTCCTGTTAATAGTGAAATACAGTTAGAGCTGCGTTTAATGGCTTATGGTACTGACCAAGTACTTTTTCTCGCCCGTGATGTGAGTAAAATTAAAAGGCTAGAAGAAATGCGACGCGATTTTGTTGCTAACGTTTCCCATGAACTTAAAACGCCGCTTACTGTTGTAAGAGGTTATGTTGAAATGATACTTTCCACTGAACATGCCCTTGAGCCGCATTGGCAAAAAGCGTTTGGTACAATCGAAACACAAGTGTCTCGAATGGACCGTTTAGTTGAACAGTTATTGATTTTATCAAGGGTAGAAAACCATGGCGATCAAGAGAAAAAACAACTTGTTGATATGCCTAAATTAATTCATACCTTGGTGGATGATGCCACTTGGCTTAATCAAGATAAGCAACATAAAATCACCGCAGACCTTGTTGATGACTTATGGATAGAAGGCATAGATACAGAACTTAAGAGTGCATGTGTCAATTTAATTTCTAATGCTATCGCTTATACACCTGTACATGGAAAAATTCATGTTTCATGGCAGCGCAGCGGTAACAAAGCTAAATTTTCAGTTAAAGATAATGGTTCTGGAATTCGTCCTGAACACGTTAATCGCATAACAGAAAGGTTCTTTAGAGTAGACAAGTCTCGCTCACGTGATACGGGTGGTTCAGGGCTGGGATTATCAATTGTTAAACACGTATTACATCATCATAACGCAGAGCTGGCTATAGAAAGTGACTGGGGTAAAGGCAGTGAGTTTATCATTTACTTTGAAATGCTCGATAAAGATCTTACTGAATTATAAAGATCATTAGTACTTTTGTATTCATTCCGAATATCTCTCTACAATTGCTAATTTCTGTGTCAAATTCCTCACCAGCACCATTTTAGCACTTGTTTTGCCCTGTCATTTTAATTATTTACTCTTCATATTAATATTTTTCATTAAAGAAAGTGAAATAACTTTCAATTATGGAAGTCTATACTTTTTTCTACATTAGCTTTAAGAGTCACTTTATTACATTGCGTTTAGTGATTTTTTTCATAAACTTATAGCAAGTGCTTATAATAACTATTGCTTGAAAACACAAAAACCATATGAATTTATCTGAGTATATTTATCACTGTAATATAAGTGTCACATACCTTAAATATAATTGTCACATAAGCTTTATATAGTGTTCACAAATTAATTAGCCCCAAACAAATTAACGATAATTTAAATGGGATAACATCTCAGTGGAGAATAAAATGGGTTTTAAACGTGCTTTAGGCGTTATAGGTTTAGCAAGCTTGGTGAGTTTCTCATCATTAGCAATCGACAAAGATTTACCTGTATATAAGAAAACAAGTGGAATTTCAGGGAATTTATCATCAGTAGGTTCTGATACATTAGCAAATATGATGACGTTTTGGGCTGAAGAGTTTAAGCGTACATATCCTAATGTTAACGTACAAATTCAAGCTGCTGGTTCATCTACTGCGCCACCAGCATTAACTGAATCTACTTCAAACTTAGGGCCAATGAGTCGTAAAATGAAGTCACGTGAAATTGAAGCGTTTGAAAAACGTTATGGTTATAAGCCAACAGCAGTTCGCGTTGCAATCGATGCATTAGCGGTCTTTGTTCATAAAGATAACCCTATTAAAGGATTACGTATTGACCAAGTCGATGCTATTTTTTCAAGTAACCGCAAGTGTGGTGCTGAAAAAGATGTAGACCGTTGGGGTGACTTAGGTTTAACCGGTGATTGGACTGGAAAGGATATACAGTTATATGGTCGTAACTCAGTTTCAGGCACTTACGGATACTTCAAAAAGAAAGCGCTATGTAAAGGTGACTTCAAAAATAGTGTGAACGAGCAGCCTGGTTCTGCTTCTGTTGTACAGTCTGTTTCAGCCTCATTGAACGGTATTGGTTATTCAGGTATTGGTTACCAAACCTCAGGTGTTCGTGCATTACCTTTATCTAAAAAGGGTGATAACTATGTTGAAGCTAACATGGCAAATGCCATTTCTAAGAAATATCCATTATCTCGTTTCTTATATGTTTATGTAAACAAACATCCAAACAAGGCATTAGCGCCAATGGATGCTGAATTTTTGAAAATGGTACTTTCAAAATCAGGACAAAAAATTGTTGAAAAAGATGGCTATATTCCATTACCGAACTCAGTAGTTCAAAAAGAATGGAAAAAGCTTGGTCTTAAATAATACCAATAAGTAATTTCTTTCCGATTGAAAAGGCCTGATATATTATCAGGTCTTTTTGTTTACATTGCGTTGACAATACATCTACATCGATACAAACTCTAAACAGCTTCTTGTTATTCTAGAGTCTGGATAAGTAAATATTGAAGCCATAAAAAGTGGTTGTTGGTGTTTTTGCTCTCATATGTTTCGGAGATGTTTATGAAAAAATTATCCTTTCTAATTGGTTTGTTGAGCCCATTATTTATTAATCAAGCTTATGCGGAAACACATCCGTTAGATTTTAGTTCAAATAACTGGTCATTGATAGAACCTTTAAAACAACAAACAGCGCAAGAAATTAGCAAGCTCACTAGTCGAGCAAATAAAGGTAAATCGTTCAATTTAAATATTGAATTACTTGAGCAAATAGCAAGTAATCAAGAGTTCATAACGTTAGATTTACCTCTGCCGAATGGGCAATTTTCTACTTTTAGACTAACACCTAGTGCAGTAATGAATAACGAACTCGCTGCTAAATATCCGTCAATTAAAACCTTTACCGGTTATCAAATAAATAAACCTGAACATCAAGGGCATTTTGATATCACACCGCACGGTTTTCATGGCGTATTTACCTTTGAAAATGATAAGATTTTTATCGACCCTATCAGTAGGGGGGATCGTTCTTCCTACCATAGTTATTTCCGTAAAGACGCTGAGCCATTAAGCATTGAAGCATTAGGAATGAGATTTCCACCCAGACGACACGTGTCGTTAAGGGATAAAAATGTTACTGGCAATAGTGCACTCGAACAGCAGAATAAAGCTGTTGAAATCATTACTTATAGAATTGCTGTAGCAACAACAGCAGAATATAGTATTTTTCACGGAGGCTCTAAGGAAAGTACGCTGGCAGCGATTGTAACCATGTTGAACCGTGTAAATGAAGTTTATCAAAGAGATTTAGCAATAACGTTAGAGTTGGTTGCGAATAACGACAGTATCATTTTTCTCGATGCGTTAACTGACCCATTTACCAACACTGATGAAGATATTGATTTAAATGCCGAAGTTGTCAATACCGCTATCGGTGTTGATAATTACGACATTGGTCATGTGGTTGGCACAGGTGGTGGCGGTATTGCTGGGTTAGGTGTTGTTTGTGGTGTTTTTAAAGCAGAAGGTTTAACGGGGAGCAACAGTCCCACCAACGACTCATTTTATATTGATTATGTCGCGCATGAAATAGGTCATCAATTCGGTGCGGAACATACTTTTAATGGCTCCTTAGGAGGGTGTGAAGGTAATAGAGAGTCTAACAGTGCTTACGAGCCAGGAAGTGCATCTACTATTATGGGATATGCAGGAATTTGTGATGAACAAAACATACAAAACAGTTCCGATCCATATTTTCATTTGCATTCGATTGAACAAATTACAAGCTACACTCAAAATGGGAACGGTAATAGTTGCGGAGCGAAAATCGCGCAGAGCAATCAAGCGCCTACCGTAGATGCAGGGATTGACGTTACTATTCCCGCACGTACACCATTTACGTTAACAGGGCTGGCAACTGATACTGAGAACGACAGTTTAACGTATAGCTGGGAACAGTATGATTTAGGTACAATAAGCAGTAGTAAAGTAGAGGATAATACTGATGATGGTACACGGCCATTATTTCGAGTTTTTGCGCCTAACAGTAATAATGAAAGAACGTTCCCTGTATTGAGGGATATTTTATCAGGAAGCCAAACTCACGGTGAAGTATTACCAACAACAACTCGTGACCTTAACTTTCGTTTAGTTGTGAGAGATAACCAAGGAAACGTGAGCGATGATGCAATCAAAGTTTCTGTAATCGCTAACGAAGTAGGTTTTTCTCTTATTGAGCCGAGCGAAGGAACATCTTGGCAAGGTGTGCGGCAAACAATCACATGGAATACAGCATTAACAGAACAAGCGCCAGTTTCATGTAATACTGTCAATATATTACTCTCGACGGACTCCGGAAATACTTTCTCTGAAGTATTAGCAAATGACACTCTAAATGATGGTAGTCAAGACGTTAATTTTTCATCCATGAATACGGAAACGGCAAGAGTTAAAATCATTTGTAATAATAATATTTTCTTTGCCATTAATTCATCTGATATTTCGATTAATAGCGATGGAGTTCAAGTTGATACTAAGCCTGTGTTTTCCAGCCAAAACGTATTAACTACAAATGAAGATAATACATTAACATTAAATAAGAACGACCTTGTTTTTAATGATAGTTTGGTTGTTGATAGTATCGCCATTACCGAAAGCGATAATTATCAGGTAGATGATTTGAATATAATACCTGCAGCAAATTTTAATGGTGAATTATTAATAAAAACTATTGCTACTCAAGGTCAATTAAGTAGTGATGAATTTATGGTAAAAGTGACGGTTATTGCGGTTAATGATTTCCCTGTAGCATTTGCAGATGATATTAGTTTTATAGAAGATTCAGTGAATAACACTATAGACGTTCTTTCTAATGACACCGATATTGAAAATAACACGTTAACGATAAAAGCCATTACTTATTCTGGGTTGGGTAACGCTATTATTGAAAACAACAATATTATCTATACCCCACAAACAGGCTTTTCAGGTATTGAAACTATGACTTATGTGATTAATGATGGGTTTAATGATAGTGAGCCGGCAACCATAACAATTACCGTAACAGCTAAAGTTGTTGTGCCAGTCCCTGTGCCTGAACCCGAAGCTAAAAATTCATCAGGAGGCGCAGCAATTTATTTGCTGGTCTTGTTATTGACTGCGATGAGAAGATTTAAAGGGGGAAAATAATGAATAAATACACGTTATTAATATATTTTTTTACTTTTGTTGTTGTTAACTCGGTTTTACAAGGGTGTTCCAAAGCATCAAAAATACCAGAGAATATTACTAAAAATAAAGAATTAAGCCAAATTGAAATCGTGCTAAATGACGCTGTTTCTAAGCAAGATTATCGATTGTATGGTATAGCAGGACGAAGAATTGTTTTACCAGGTTTTGAAGTTGAGAACTTTAGTGAAATTAAACTGCGTTGTGGTGTTAGGCTTTTATCGGGTACTGGTGATGTACTTAAAAATAATAATGACCGAGATGAACGTCGTAAGAATTACCAATTTGCATTAAAAATAAATAGTAAACTTTACGCACTTTGTATGAAGCAAATATCTCAGTAACTGAACGAGATAAATTAAATTATTTATCTCGTTTTTTTTGAAGTCTGTTCATAATGAAATGATGATAAAAATCACTTATAGATGGAGTTGTTGGTAATTCAACGGGTAACACTAAATAAGGCAAATTATATACATTGTAAATATCGGAAACGATTATGTGGAATAAGACTGACAGTGAGTATGACCGTCTCTTAACGTTCTTGCATTCCAAGTGTTAACGAGAAATGTCCACCATCAAATCGTCAGCAAGATTTTCTAATGCATGAATTAAACTTTCTGTTTGTTCGTCATTAACTGAAAGCGTTACTTTTGCTTTGAATAGCGCTTGTCCGGTATGTGGAGCATTATCTTGAGTACTAACGAGTTTAATCATGTTACCACCTTGATGATGTATAACGGATGATATTTCTTGCACAATGCCTTCTCGATCGTTTGCTGTAAGCTCTAAAACAATATTAGCCGTACTGTTTGATTTTTCAGGGCTAGATTGTTCTATATTGATTTTAAAGTCAGGTAATGAAGAAATGGCATGTGTTAATGCATCGCATTGCTCATCCTCTACAGCTATTTCGAGTATTCCCGTAAAAAAGCCGGATAAATGATGTAAGCTACTGGTTTGCCAGTTACCTTGGTGCTGTTTAATAACTTTTGATAAAAGATCTACTACACCGGGGCGGTCTTTGGTAATAAATGAAATAACTAAGTGATTCATGATGTTCCTCTATAAAAAAACAGGGTGATTTTTGCCTTAAGCTAAACGAGATAATTGTGAAATTTCTTTATGTAGTTGACTCTCATCACCAAGATTTAATTCAACTAATCGTCTTAAATGAGTAACGCTGTCAATATCAATCGCATTACATTGTAAACCTACTTCGTCATTTATTTCATGAACAACAGCAATATGCATTTCAACGATTGATTCTCCATTTGCTAAATCAAAATGTAACAAACCCAATTTTCCTTTTAAAGAAGTATCAGCGTTAGGCATGGTGGCTAACGCGCCATTAAGAGAAATGTCGTGGATAGTTACAGGATAATTTTTCTGTTCAATCTCTAATATCGCATTGATTGAAAACAAAACTCGTGTGAATTGACGTCTATTTTCCATTGCTTAAGTTCAGATAGTTAACGGGTAGCTTTAGCATAGCTCTCTTTTAAAAAAAAGGCACTTTTTTCATGCGGATTTTTTTAAAAATCACATGAAGAAAGTGCCTTTAACTATTTAAAAACTAATAGTAATTATTTATATTAGCAACCTTTAAACGCTAAGTTAGCCAATTTTTTTGTATCTAATTCTATGTGGCTCAGTTGCTGCCGGACCTAGTGTTTTCTTCAACCAAGCTTCATAGTCAGTAAAGTTACCTTCATAGAAGTTTATTTGACCTTCATCACGATAATCTAGAATGTGAGTAGCAATACGGTCAAGGAACCACCGGTCATGGGAAATAACCATGGCACAACCTGGAAATTCTAATATCGCTTCTTCAAGTGCACGAAGAGTTTCAACATCTAAATCATTGGTTGGCTCATCAAGTAGTAAAACGTTACCACCGGTTTGCACTAGCTTGGCTAAATGCACACGGTTACGTTCACCACCAGATAACTCACCAATGATCTTTTGTTGATCGTTACCTTTAAAATTAAAACGTGAACAATAAGCACGGCTTGGGATTTCAAAATTACCGATTTGTAAAATTTCATGGCCCTGAGATATTTCTTGATAAACTGTTTTGCTGTCGTCCATGTCATCACGGAACTGATCAACGCTAGCAAGTTTTACTGTATCACCAAGTTCAACATTTCCTGAATCAGGCTTTTCAGCACCTGACATCATTTTAAATAGTGTTGATTTACCCGCGCCGTTTGGTCCGATAATCCCTACGATAGCGCCTTTAGGAACGCTAAAGCTTAAATCATCAATCAGTACTCTATCGCCAAATGATTTCGTTAAGTTATTAACATCTAAAACTTTGTCACCTAAACGTGGGCCTGGTGGGATGTAAAGTTCGTTGGTTTCGTTACGTTTTTGATGATCTTGACTATTAAGCTCTTCAAAACGTGCCATACGGGCTTTGCTTTTAGATTGACGCGCTTTAGGGTTTGAACGTACCCACTCAAGCTCTTGTTTAATAGTTTTTTGTAAGGCATTTTCAGTTTTTCCTTCTCGTTCAAGGCGCGCATCTTTTTGTTCTAACCATGAAGAATAGTTTCCTTCGTAAGGGATACCATGACCTCTATCAAGCTCTAAAATCCAGCCAGCAACATTGTCTAAGAAATATCTATCATGGGTTATTGCTACCACAGTACCTGCGTAGTCATGTAAGAAGCGCTCTAACCATGCAACAGATTCAGCATCTAAATGGTTAGTTGGTTCATCTAGTAATAACATGTCAGGTTTTTCAAGCAATAAGCGACAAAGTGCAACACGGCGACGTTCACCACCACTTAACACGGCAATTTTTTGATCCCATTCCGGTAAACGTAATGCATCTGCAGCACGTTCTAAAACGTTATCAATATTATGGCCATCATTTGCATTAATAATGTCTTCTAACTCACCTTGCTCTTTAGCGAGTTTATCAAAATCAGCACCTTCTTCAGCATATTCGTTATAGACTTGGTCTAAACGTGCCATCGCATTTTTAACTTCCGAAACCGCTTCTTCTAAGGCTTCACGCACTGTTTGGTTTTCATCAAGTTTAGGTTCTTGTGGCAAATAACCAATTTTAGTGCCAGCTAACGCAACAGCATCACCTTCAAATTCTTTATCGACACCTGCCATAATACGCAGCAAGGTTGATTTACCTGAACCATTTAGACCTAATACACCAATTTTTGCACCAGGGAAAAACGAAAGAGAAATATCTTTTAAAATAGTGCGTTTTGGTGGAACTACTTTAGAAACTCGATTCATCGACATGATGAATTTATCGGGTAGTGGCTGAGCCATGTAAAGACCTTTTTTTGAAGGGGAAATTAACTTGTCGATATTTTAGGTTAAAGGGGCTAAGCAAGCAAATGAGATTGAAAGAATTTCAGTTTTTGTCATAAGATGGTGTATGTATAGAGATTAACAAACCCTCTTAAAATAGGGGGCTGTGTTATCAACCGATGATAAACCCTTTTAGACATTAATTGTTAGAGTGACGTTTACTCCAATTAAGTGGAGATGTTTTCTTCGAAAGATCAATTAGTACAAACATAAATCATGACTTTTAAATCAGAATGAAAAATGAATGTGATCAGTCATTTACTTTGAAAAGTACTCTATTACTTTGATACTATAACTTTTTCAACTAAAAAAAAATGAGTCACACGCTATTGCGATTATTTTTTATAGTTATCCTTGTGTTAGCCCCTTACCATTCTTACGCATCTATGACGTGGTTTAATTGATTCGACTACCCCAGTTAAGGAATAATGAACTTAACCGGAGAATGAAAATGACAACACGTA
>CAJWBY010000091.1 GCA_913020705.1 uncultured Colwellia sp. | reverse complement strand
GCTTTATGGCGATAATACGTACCTTTATACAGATAACGGCGAATTGATGTCCAAGACGGATACTAATACTACAGATATTATTACTAATTACGATTACGACGTGTTAGGAAACCTGATGTCGGTGACCTTACCGGGTAATACCTTAATCGACTACCTGATTGATGGCCAAAACCGCCGAATAGGGAAGAAAGTAAACGGTACTTTAGTGCAAGGTTTTCTTTATAAAGATCAGCTTGGATCGCAGAAGCTTTTCCTATCGCATTAAGTTGCTTTAATGCTTCCTCTAATTTTTCGGCTTTACGACCTACAATAATAACTTCAACATTGTGCTTAACTAATAATTTCGCAGTCGCTAACCCCATACCACTTGAACCACCGATAACCATTGCTTTTCCTTGATGTGTAAAGTCCATCATTTTTCTCCTGTAAATTGTTTAAAAGTAAAGTAGATACCGCTTAATGATATGGAAATATAATGATGAGAAAAAGTAGGTACAATTTAGTAAGCTAGGTACTTATAGGTACAGTTCCTTGAATAATAAGCAGTTTTATTTATTGAATTAAATGATTGTTGGTGTTTTTATGATGTTTATAAATTTAAGGTAAATCAGTATCCATTTAATCAGACACAACATAATCAGGTTCAATCTTCAAGCACCCTTAATCCTTTGAACTCGGTTTCATCAAAGAGTTGTTACTAATTTATTGACCAAATCATTTAGATTCCTTTGTTGTTTATCTAGTTGGCGTGAGAATTATTTTATTACGTAAAATATTAAAGGCCCAACCTATAATAACTATCGAAACTGCACCTACCAATACTGGATTAAAAAGAAATGCCCAATCTTGATGTGTCATTAATATAAGTAGCGGGTTAGCGCCTGCTGGCGGATGAGTGGTGTTTGTTAATAGCATCAGTGAAACGCCGATGCCTGTAGCCAATGCCATTGTCCAAGGTTCAATAATACCAAATGAAACAAAAAACAAACCAACAATTGCGGTCACTACATGACCCAGTATTACATTTTTAGGCTGTGCAAGGGGGCTTTTGGGTAATCCAAAAACTAATACTGTTGTCGCGCCAAATGGTGCCATCAACCAGAGTCCTTCGTTGGTGATATCACTGATAAAAGCTAAAAAAAATATAGCTAAAAATGAGCCAAAACCCGGGATAATGGCGAGTAATAATTTATTTTTTTGAATATTATTCATTCTGATAACCCATTTACTTAATTATTGATAATGGTAGACAGGTCGGTATACCTTTGCAAGGTTTTAAATTTTAGATGAAAATTAATTTTTATGCTATTTTGAAAGTTATTTTAGCTACTTCATGTCTACCTTATTTAAGGATAATAATGTTAACCTTTAAGAACACTAATAAAAGACAATATCTATGAAACGCATTCTGCATGTTGAACACAGCGCTTGTACCAGCCAATTATGCCAAATAAGGGATAAAGTGAGAGAGGCATGCCATGTGTTAATGTATTCCGAGAGTGATATTAACCTTATTACCCTTGTTATTGACGAGGCCTGCACCAATATCATTCGCTATGCCTACGGTGGCGAATCTGGACGAATTATTCTTGAAATCTTTGAGCATGAAAATGAAGCAATATTTCATTTGCAAGATTTTGCAAAATGTATTGATAAATCATGCTTAGAGCTGAGAAAAACGAATATACTAGAGCCTGGAGGACTGGGCTTACAACTTATATATCAAGTGATGGACTTTGTTCAACTGCTTCCTCCTGAAGGTTCAGTAGGCAATATTTTAGAATTAAAAAAACACTTACCTAAAGGATCTCAAAATGACCTTTGAGCAAAAAAAACACCTACATTATCAATTATTAGCACTTACTGGCGAAGTAGATTTACACAATTCTCCTCAGGTGAGAAAACAGTTGCTTGATATTGTCGAATCGGGCAGTTCAGTTATCGTTGATTTTTCTGCATTAAGTTACATAGACAGTTCAGGTATTGCCACCTTAGTGGAAACTTACAATCTAGCGAAAAACAAACAGTTGTCTTTGACGATTGTTGGAGCTACAGGAGCGCCTTTACAAGTAATGGAACTAACCCATTTAAATAAAGTATTTCCAATGATAGACAGCCTTGACGAAATAAAAGGATAGTCATGACGTCAAGTAATCAAAGCATTATTGAAGTCAAAAATCTGGTGACACATTACGGTGATCGCAACATACTTAAAGACATTAATTTTTCTGTAGAAAAAGGTGAAATTAGAGTCATTATGGGGGGGAGTGGTTCGGGTAAAAGTACATTACTTAATCACATGTTAGCGCTACTCACGCCCACTTCAGGAAGTATTGTTATTGATGGTGTTGATGTGGTTAACGCTAACCGTAAAACACTGTTAAAGTTACGACAAAAAATGGGTGTAGCTTTTCAAGGAGGAGCACTATTTAGTTCGATGACCGTTGGCGAAAATATAAAGCTTCCTTTACAGCATCATACCAAACTTGATGAACACACTATTGATATCATGACTCGGTTAAAGCTTGAGTTAATGAATTTAGCCGGTTATGAAGATCTAATGCCTTCTGAGCTTTCGGGTGGTATGTTAAAACGCGCTGGTTTGGCGCGTGCGGTGATAATGGATCCCAAATTACTCTTTTTTGATGAGCCATCAGCAGGGCTTGATCCTGTTACTGCCGTTGAGCTTGATGAATTAATTCTTAAACTGCGTGATGCCATGAACATGACTATCATCGTTGTTACTCATGAATTAGAGAGTGCGTTTAAAATTGCAGATAAAATTACGGTGTTATTTGATGGCGAAATAGCGATTACTGGTACCGTAGATGAAATAAAAAACAGTAAAGATATACGCATTCAAAACATGATTAATCGCCGAGCTAGAGATGAACATCTCGATGCGGACGAATATATTAAACGTTTAACTACGGGGAAAAATTAGCATGTTGACCGTATTTATGACGAAAGTTAAAACGAAAATTGAACATTTGGGTGATTCAGGTTTAGGCATTGTTGAATCTTCAGGTAGATTAGGCGTTTTTCTTTTTAATACCTTATCAAGATTGTGGATGTACCGTTTCCCCTTAGAGGAAACAATCAAGCAACTTCTTTTCATTGGCGCGAGAACGGTTCCCCTTATTTTAATATCCGGGCTTTTTACGGGTATGGTTGTTGCACTTCAGTTTTACGATACATTGATCCGCTTCGGCTCCGTTGATCTGTTAGGGGCTGCGGTTGCCATGAGCTTAATTCGTGAGTTAGGTCCAGTGATGGCAGCACTTATGGTTATTGCTCGTGTAGGCTCCGCGACCTGTGCTGAAATAGGCATTATGCGGAATGAACAACAATTTGATGCGCTTGATTGTATGGCTATCGACAGTTTTCACTATGTTATGTTGCCAAGATTACTCGCTGCAATAATTTCAGTACCTTTACTTACTGCAATGTTTGACACTTTTGGTATAGGTGGCGGATATATTGTAGGCGTATTAATTCATGGTGTCAGCGATGGCGCATTTTTAGTAGGTATGGCTGATACCATTGTTTGGAATGATGTTTGGATGGGTATTGTTAAGTCATTTCTATTTGGCTTAGTTATCATGACTGTTTGTATGTCTAAAGGTTTTTATTTACACATTGAGCAAAAACAGTCTGGTGCTGTTGGGGTGAGTCAGGCAACGACGCAAGCCGTAGTGCTCAGTGCTGTATTAATGTTATTTGTTGATTACATTGTTAGCTCATTAATGTTGTGAGCTTAGGAAATATATTATGAAAAAAATGAACGTGAATTTTATTGTAGGCCTCTTTATGTTATTTGGCATGGGTACAATGGCTTATCTTTCGGTAACTATTGCTGGTGTTTCTGGTTATTCTGCTGACAGTTATCAGTTAGTTGCAAAATTTGACAGTAGCTCAGGCTTAAAAGAGGGCGCTTTTATAGAGATTGCCGGCGTTAAAGCGGGTAAAGTAACGAGTATTGAACTTGATAAAGAAACCTTTGAATCTGTGGCTGTTTTTGTATTTGATAGCGGTGTTATCTTAGCTGAAGATACGATTGCTTCTATCAGAACATCAGGAATTATTGGTGATAAATTTGTTAAAATTTCTCCTGGTGCATCAGATGATATATTAAAACCAGGTGATGAGATCATTGAAACAGAATCTTCTATTAGTATTGAAGAATTAGTCAGTAAATATATTTTTAGTTCAGATAGTGATAACGAGTAAAACCATGAAAAATATACTAATAACAGTTTTATTAACCCTATGTACTTTTAGCTCTTTTGTTTCAAAAGCTGAAACGGGAACACCAACCTCATCATTAACAGAAGCTGTTAATCTTTTTGTTAGCGTTGCTGGTAATAAAGCATTATCACTTGAAGAAAAGAAAGTCAGTATTACCGAAATAGTGAAAAACAAAATGGATATCCCCGTAGTTTCCCAACGGGTAGTTTCGCGATACTGGAAAAAAGCGAATAAAGAAGACAAACAAGAGTTTATTTCACTTTTCACGCAAGTTATTGTGAACACTTACGCTTCATTGTTAAATCAATACAACAATGAAGAAGTAGAATATCTAAAAGAAGAAATTAAAAAAGGCAAATATGCCAAGGTTAATACCAACATTGTATTAACTGATAAAAAGATCCCAGTAAATTACAAATTATTACTTAGAAATGATCAATGGCGCATTTACGATTTTTCTGCTGAAGGCGTATCTTTGATAAGTACTTATACTAATGACTATAAAGCTACTTTAAAGCGCAGCGGTTTAGCCGGTTTGAATGAAGTACTGAAAAAGAAAGTTTCCGCTAAACCTTCTTAACAATTAATCCTAATTTATTACCTAAAAGGAAGACGGTATTGACACACCTTACTAAGTTAAGTCAGATTGAAGGTTTCCCTAATTCATTAGCTTTTCTACAAAGCATCCTTTCTACTGAGCTTGGTGATTGTACTATTGCGGTGATAAATAGTTTAAATTTGGATGATAATCATTTTCAAATTTCTAACTATTGTCACCCTAACAGCCAGCCAATATATAAAGTGGCTGAAATCCTAAAACGTTCAAATGAACAACGTATTTTTCGTGGTAACTTTATTGAGCAATGGCAAAAAATGTCTAGCCCATCTCATGTCTACAAAGAACACTGTGCTGCATTATTTCAAGATGATTTAGCAAACTATGACGATGTTTTAGTTTTGCCAATTCTACTCGATGCTAAGGTTGAGCGTTGGGTGCTAATTTTAGATGCCGAAAATGATAGCCACAGTCTTGATTTATCAAAGCTTAATCTATTAGTAAACTTTGCTGTATTGAGCATTGCTCGTGCTGAAGAAAAGAAAAAATTACAAGAGATCACTAATTGGCGAGAACAAGAATTAAGTGAAATTTCTCGACTGCAGCATTTATTATTACCAGAAGAAGATCTATCAATTCCCGGTATAGAATTAGCGTTTAAATTTAAAGTTTATAAAGAAGCGGGTGGTGATTATTTTGATGTCACAAGTTTATCGAAAGATAAACCTGAAGGTGAACCTCATAAGTTTGGTGTGATGATTGCCGACGTTACTGGACATGGACCAAGTGCAGCGGTTGAGGCAGCAATGTTTGATGCCATTCTACGTACCTTTAAACCCGAAGGGGATACTCCAAAACCTGCACAAGTCATCGAGTACGTTAATACACATTTTTTCACTCGTAAAAATCGCGGTAAGTTCATTACTGCTATCACTATGTCTTATGATCCTGAAACCAAAATTTTGTGTTATGCCTGTGCAGGACATCCTTATGGCTTTATCAAAAGAGGTGACACTTTAATCAGACTTGATCAAGGTAAAGACATTCCAATAGGAGTTTTGAAAGAGTACGAATGGAGTAATCATGAAATTAAGGTGATGCATCATGATATTATTTTTCTTTATACTGATGTAGTGCTCGAAACAAGAAATACCAAACAAGAAGAGTTTGGTTTTGATCGCTTAGAAAAAGTTTTGATTGATGCAGAAGCGTGCCCACATTGTTTAGTAGATGATGTAGCAGACGCATTAACGAATTTCAATGAAAGTGATGAGCTGTGTGACGATTTAACGCTGTGCGCTATTGAAGTTTTCCAATAAACCCATTGATTGTTTTAGTGACTTACTAAATTTAATGTAGCGGTTATGCTTTTATATCTTGAATAGAATCAAATAACGTAAATACTTTGTTGAGTTGAGTTAACTCTAACATCTTCAAAGGTAAATTATTGGCGCCAACAATGTGTAGTTTTAAGCCAGCTGTAGCGGCAATATTAAAAATTTCAATCAGCGTTGCTATTCCTGAACTGTCGATAACATTTAATTTTGTAAAATCTAATAAAACTGATTTTTGATCAGATATTACGTTTAATAATTTCTTTTTCATAACTGCAGAGTTGTTGAAATTAATCTCTCCCACTAGATGAATAATTTCATATTGAAGGTGTTGGGTATTTTCTGGCGTCTCCTGCAATTCAATTGATTTACCTTTGTAGAATAATGAAAGTACATTGATTGATAACCGAGTCAGAAGATGTAAAGTTTTTTCAGCGAAAGCTTCTTTTGTATTGTTATATATTGAAACTCCGTTTATAGGCTCTAATTTATGTAGCATTTCAATATTTCCTTAATAATAATTGCTTGGGAGAGTTGATATATTAAGGGAGTGCTAAGAAACTGACTACACCACTTTTGTACAGTAAATGTTTGGTTTTGTAGCTAAGTGTAATTTTTTGTATAACTGACGATTATTTGAGCTTAATGATCCAATAATTCATTCATATCCATTTGTTGTAGTTTATTTACAAACCACGCAAGTGCTTTACCTTTATTTCTTTTCCCCCAAGCAATGTATAAATCATGCTGTCTATTTTCACGGCCTTTTAATGATAAAGCGACTAACTCTCCAGAGTTTACTTCACGAGTAATGCGATGAGCTGGTAAATAGCCAACGCCAATTCCCTTGCAATGGGCTTCTATTTTTTTCTCAATGTTAGGCACGGTGATCCTAGCCTGTCCGTCAAGTAAACCAACCGAACGGGTGGGTAAGTCACGAGAACTGTCAGCAACGACAATAGATGGATATTTTTTTATCATTAAATTAGTAATAGGTTGTTGCTCATTACACAGAGGGTGAGATGCATTTACTGCGAATATGAAATCAATTGAACCAATATGATGAGAAGTAAATTCACTTCCTGAAGTATCTCCTTCTCCACCTATCATAAGGTCACATCGCCCACTATTTAATGCATCCCAAGTCCCACCAAAAACCTCTTCAGTTAAGCGAATATCGATCCAAGGATACTCTTTTTGAAACTGTGCGATAAGTGAATAAAATGGTGTGAATTTTAAAATTGAATCTATACAAATTCTTAACTCAAGCTCCCAACCACTGGCAGACTGTTTAGCCATATGAGTAAGTTCATCGGTGGCATTTAATATTAATCGTCCTTGCTCAACAATCATTTTTCCTACTGGGGTTAATTCGGCTTTACGCTTGCTGCGGTCAAATAACGCAATACCTAAATCATCTTCAAGTTTATTAATGGTGTACGAAATTGCAGAGGGAACGCGAAATAGTTCTTCTGCTGCAGCGGCGAAACTTTGCTTACGTTCTATTGCTTCAAGAACTTTTAAAGCGTCAAGTGTTATAGGTGAAATCATTACTTCAAATAAACTGAATTAATAGTTCAGTTATTACCGTTATTAATTAGAGGGGCCATTAAATATAATGGTTTCAACAATCAAATACAATGAATATTAAGGAAATTAATTATGTCTAACTTAAACAAAATACTATCAACAAACGCGGGTTTCGATACTTTGGCACTTAGGATCCCTGCAGCCATTATTTTTATCGCACATGGAGCCCAAAAACTATTTGCTTGGTTTGGCGGTTATGGCCTAGAGGGAACAGGTCAATGGATGGCATCGATAGGCATTGAGCCAGGTTATCAAATGGCATTGCTCGCAGGTAGTGCGGAGTTTTTCGGTGGCATTGCCTTATTAATTGGCTTAATGGTACGTCCTGCAGCATTAATGCTAGCTGTAACTATGTTGGTTGCTATTTTTAGTGTGCACTTTGTTAATGGTTTATTTATGAGTGCGAACGGATATGAGTTTGCGTTGGCCTTGCTGGCTATATCTGTTGCTTTGATGATTAGCGGTGCAGGTAAGTTTTCTGTAGATAAATTATTAGAGAAAAGAATATCTTAATTTATCCAAATATCTCGGAGTAAATCAACATGAATAAAGTAAAGAGTAATTGGAAAAGCAGCATTAAAGACGGTGAGTATCGTCGTAAAGATTCACAATTTAGAAATTGGATCACCGCTGATGGTAGTGCTGGGGTAACTGGAAATTCTGGATTTAAAGCAGAAGCAGGGCGTTACCATCTTTATGTATCATTAGCATGTCCATGGGCACATCGTACTTTAATTTTTCGTCAGCTTAAGGGTCTTGAAGACTATATAACGGTGAGTGTGGTTCACCCAGATATGCTTGAATACGGTTGGAGCTTTTCGCATGATGATAACTCTGAAGCGCTTTATGGTACTACTGGGGATACGCTTTATTCAAGTGAGTATATGTTTGAAAGGTACTATGAAAAAGCGCCTGACTACAACGGCCCTATTACTGTACCTGTGTTGTGGGATAAAAAGTTAAACGTGATTGTGAATAATGAATCGTCAGAAATTATCCGTATGTTTAATTCTGCTTTTAATGCGTTAACGGGTAATGGCGTAGATTATTATCCTGAGTATTTAAAATCAGATATAGATGAAGTGAATGAATTGGTTTATCACAATATAAATAACGGTGTTTACAAGTCTGGTTTTGCTAGTACACAAGCAGCTTATGACGAAAATGTTAAACATTTATTTGATGCTTTGCAGCAACTTGATGACAAACTTGCTACGCAGCGCTATTTAACGGGTAACGAGTTGACTGAAGCTGATTGGCGTTTATGGCCAACGCTAGTTCGTTTTGACTCGGTTTATCATACGCATTTCAAATGTAATCTGAAATTGATCAAAGAGTACAATAATATTTATCATTACATGTTGGAGTTGTATCAAATACCAAACATCGCAAAAACGGTAAATATGGCTCATATCAAACGCCATTATTATGCGAGTCATCAGTCGATTAACACTTATGGTATCGTTCCTACAGGTCATAACCAAGACTGGTCAGTACCTCATCACCGAGAGCTAATTGGCGTTTAACTCAAGTTACTTAGGAGAAAATATGATTATATTGAATACATTTAATTCGGAGCCGACTCAAGATGGTGATGGTGTGAAAATTTCACGTATCGCTGACTTTACCGGTAAATATTTTGACCCATATTTAATGTTTGATGAATTAAAGTCTGATCAAAAAAGTGATTTCATGGGCGGTTTTCCTGCGCATCCTCATCGTGGTATTGAGACATTCACTTATATGATAAAAGGAAGTTTTGAACACCAAGATCAACTTGGCAATAAAGCGACAATAACGCCTGGTAATGTACAATGGATGAGTACAGGTTATGGCGTAGTACATTCCGAAATGCCCATGGTGGATGAAGATGAAAGCATGCATGGTTTTCAAATATGGTTAAACATGCCAGCAAAAGATAAGTTACGTCCGGCGCGCTACCAAGATTCTACCCGTTTACCTGTATTAACGAATGAAACAGGTGCAAGCCTAAAATTACTTGCAGGCCATTGGACATTTGGTGGTAACACTGATTCATCACCGTTAACGGGGTTGGCAGCTAATGGGGCAATAGCAGATATGACACTTGATAATAACGCTAAAGCTGAGTTGGATTTGTCTGGGGCTGAACAAGTATTAGTATATGTTCACACCGGTAGTTTTATCTCCCCTCGTTTAAATACAGGACAAATGGCTATCGTTGATTCGCAACAAGCAATGTCTATTACTGCTTCACAGCATGGTGCGGGAGCATTGATTTTAGTGGGTAATAGAATTAACGAAAAAATTGCTCACATGGGACCATTTGTGATGAATACTGAAAAAGAACTTCGACAAGCGATAACCGATTATCAATTAGGGAAGTTTGGTGAAATTGCCTAACTGCAGTTCTATAAGCATTTTAAAAACTAATATCGATAAAGCGAGTTTTGTTTTGTCGAATATTTCCAATTAAAATTTCAAGCTTGTGCTCCATAAAATTACGACATACATATCTGGCCTGAGTGTATTAAGGTTAGAGAACTTTTCAATGATCTACTCGATGAAGACATTGTCGATTACGTAAATATTCAAAGTGACGGTTGATACTCAATAAGTCAGCTTTCGTGGTTAAATATTAACTAATTATGCAATGGAAAGATTTTAAAAATGAGTTGACATTTTTCTGCCACATTTCATCATAATTTGAACATTGCTCCAGATTGATTTAAGAATATAATTACACGCTTCAAACATATGTTGAAATTCAACGTATTAATATACGCATTTACTCGTTTTGATTTTTACTTTCAAAATCTGTAACTGTCTAATAAAACAGAGTACGGTATTTGTTATGACATCTAGTTTTAAAAGCCTTTTTATTAACTTCAGTTTTTCGATCTTCTTTTTAATCTTTAATATGGGGATCGTTGTTAGTGTTCAAGCTAATACGATATCAAAAGAAATAGCAGAGCAAGAGCTTAAGACAGGTGCACGTATTGGCGTATCTATATATGATTTAGCGGCTAATGATTTATGGCATTATAACGGTAATTTAAGATTTCCATTAATGAGTACATTCAAAGCTTTAGCCTGTGCAAAGTTACTTTCTGATGTAGAAAAAGGGATCCAATCTTTTGATACTTCAACAATTATAACGAAAAAATCACTTGTTACTTGGTCACCGATAACTGAGAAGAATATTGGTAAAATAATGACATTAAAACAAGCATGCTCAGCCGCGATGATTATGAGTGACAATACCGCCGCCAATATAGTACTTAAAGGTATTAAAGGACCTGAGGCGTTAACCCAGTTTATGCGTGGAATAGGTGATGATGTAACACGTTTAGATCGAATAGAACCTGATTTAAATGAAGCAATTGATGGTGATAAAAGAGATACAACAACGCCAAATGCAATGGTGAAAAGTTTACATAGATTATTGTTTGGGGATGAATTATCTCAGATATCAAAAGACCAACTGAAACAATGGATGATGGATAATAAAGTCACGGGAAGTTTATTACGTTCAGTACTTCCAAAGGAGTGGTCGATTGCAGACCGATCGGGTTCTGGTGGTTTTGGCTCTAGAGCAATTACCGCAGTTGTTTGGTCTGATAAAAGAACGCCTTTAATTATCAGTATTTATTTAACTCAAACCGATGCGTCCTTCGCACAGCGTAATAAAGCTATTGCGGATATAGGAAAAGAAATTTTCACTGTCTATAACCAATAAAATCATGATGATTATTATTGTGAGATGTATCTTTGAAGTAAGCAGATTTCACAATATCAAAGCAATAATATTGACTGTATATTAAAGGCTGTAGCTTATCTACAGCCTTTAATATAAACGCTCTTTAAGGTTTTATAATCACACCTTGCTCTGGCGACAAATGGCCATTGCATACTTGTTTGTATGTATCACTCATTGCCGTTAAGCCTTTTATATGACTAAAATTCAACCAGTTGGCACTATGTTTTGCGCTGTTTGTCATAAAGTTCATAGACTGGTTTTCGAACGCTTTGGCTCCCCATTCAGCAATACGTTTTTGTATATGTGCTGGTGCAAAAAACATTTCACTTGAGGCGTCTTTAAAAGGAGATTCTGCTTGTGCTTCGTCCCAATGGGTTAATCCTACTTGAATACAGTGTTGTAAATTATCCTCAAGATGCTCTTCAATTTTGCGTAACTGTTGTGTATTGCCAGACATATCAACAATGACGGTTTTAATGTTTTTATTGATTTTATCAATGTCATTATAAGAAATGACTTGTTGATAAAGCCCGAGTTTATTAACAAATTCAGTATTATTATTACCCGTCATACCAATAACAGTGGGCGCAGTTTTATCTTCATTCAACCCATAAGCTAATCCAATACTTGTTTTACTAGAAGCACTAATAATAATAATTTGATCCGCCTTGAACCAATCATTATCTTTGAGATAATCCCATAAACAGTATGAAGTTATATGAAGCGGAAATAACAACATACGCTGATCGTCAAAATTAGTATTATAACCCGGCTCTGTTGATACTCTGCGATAAACATTGTAACCGGGCGGGAGTAGTTTACGGTGATTACTTCCGTCGATAAATCGCTGTGACTTAATGTTTGATGCTTGCATTTTGAATAAAGACGCAGGCGGAAAGTATCCAAAGAGTTTTTCACCAACCGATATTTCATCACTGTTCGATGATACAACGTTAGCAAATCCCCAAACAGGAATTATGCCCCATTGTTTATCATCATTATCCGTTGCGGGAAAAAACTGCCAATAGCCGAGTTTGTCACCTAAAACGGCATAAGTAATATTATTAGCAGTTAAAGCAAAACTTTCAATCTCTACAATAATTTCATTGGTCTTTAACGGTGTATCTACTGTGATATTAGGGTTGTTGACAATTCTTGTTTGAGTGAAGTCCGTTTTGTTTACTTGAAATTCATGCATTGGCTTTTTCCTTATCGATTAATTTAACGGGAGACTTTAATGTTGAAATTAATCTTGTTAAATTTCCCATGCCAGCGGGTATATTACTGCGTAAACGGTTGAGAACAGCTTGTTTGGCTATGTCTTCTTTTGATATGTCGACAACCATTTTGCTAAAACCGTCTAATCGGTTGAAATAAAGCCACTTCTGTAATGATTTGTCTTGAGACCAAATATATTGATTTCGCATGTTTGCCGCGTTTACTGTTAACCAGTCGTTTGATTTATTTGGTGCTGGAACAACTTGAGTCAACGCATTTTTTTGATCGTCGTTTTGATATTCTGCTTCAATATGAGCAATAAGTGCCGCGCTAAACACGGGTTGAATGATTCGGATCATTTGCAGGGTAATAACATGACCATTAAAAACAGGTAACGGTTTAAATTCACGTATGGCACTTGCTGAGCAATCAATAAACAAAGTATTGTCAGGCGTAGTGTTTTCACCTTTTTCAAACGCAATATTATTTTTTGATATATGGGTCACGCGTCCTTTACGTATAACGTTTTTAATTCGTCTTAATTGTGCGAGTTCGAGTTCAGAAATTGTAGCTCCGTGATACATTTCAGGCTTAATGTTTTTATCGATTCTAATCAATACACCTGCATTCTCTAATCTTTCAAATAAATTATCTATGTCTGAAGCGTTAGCCATTGCTTCCATTTGAGCTGCTTGTGCTTCCATAGTATCAAAGAAAAACTCTTCTGTTGGTTGTGTGTTTTTTCTGTCTATTAGCCAAGCATCCCGAGGTGTTATCCACATGATTTTATCTGGGTCAACTTGATTTTCTAGCAGCCAAATACATGCGTCTATACCTGTTTTACCGCCGCCAACCACAACATATAGTGAGTGGGGGGCTTGTATAATTGGCAGGTTATTTAATGGAACAAAGTTAACATCATTATCTATTGAAAAATTTGGGGTATGCGTAGAGGGTACTGAAGTATTTAAATATGTCGCATCAACAGTTCGTTTATTGACAGTAACTTCAAACGCTTGACCACTTGTGGTTGAAGTAAACTTATTATTACCTAAATATTCACACATTGGATAATAAGAAACGCGATCAGATGTTAAAAACTTATGGTTCATGACATTATCAAAAATATGCACTGACTTCAGCACCACTTGCTAATTCACTTAGTCCTTTATTCAAGCCTACTTCGTCTTTGAATCCTTTACTTAATTCAGTTGAACTTACACCGTAGAAATTGGATGGTTGATGGAGAGTTACAAAAGGATAAGCGCTATTCCAGTGTCCTCCCGGTTTATGGTGCTTATCTACAATAATTATATTAGCATCAGTTTCACTCAATAAAACATCAACAAATGCCATACCCATTGCACCGCTACCTACAACTAGATAATCAGTATTTAATTTTTTAATTTCCATAAATATCTCTTCCTAAGTGTGAATTGTTAACTATGTGTTATGTGATTTTTATTATTAAGTTTAGTAAATTATAATTTTCACAATTTAACTCATTATTTATTTTTTATTTAACTTAAATATAACGCTGTTATTTTCTACATTATAACACTGTTATATTTTGTCAAGATCATTTTTGTATTATGTGGTAAATTAAACTTATTGATTAAGTAGATCGTTTATAAAGAAATTTAAATGAAAAATACTAAAGAAAAAATTTTGGCCGCTGCATCGCAGTTATTTCTTCGTGGAGGATTATTAGCATTAAGCGTTCGTGCAATAGCGCGTGAAGCTAATTTATCGACGATAGGAATTTATAGCTATTTTGAGGGTAAACAAGGGATCTTAGATGCACTTTATATTGAAGGATTTGAATTAGTATTAGCCGCAACTCAAGTTTCTATTGATCTTAAACATCCTAAGTTAGGCGTTTTAGCTGCAGCCAAAGGTTATATTAATACAGCACAGTTATATCGAGGCCACTACCGACTAATTTTTGGTGAAAGTGATAGCGGGTATATACCTTCTGAACTCTCACAAGAAGCTGCAAAGAAAGCGTTTATTCATATAACCCATGTTATCGCAACTTTACTCCCCGATGATGCAAACTATGATAGTAGGCGACAAGCGGCACTACAAATATGGGCATTAATTCATGGTTATATTAGTTTACAACATCATGCCATTGCTGATGTTATTGAACCGGGAGCTTGGGAAAAAATGATCCTCGACGCTGTAAGTTTACATATAGACGCATTACTACGTAAGTATGAATAATAAAAGATTTTGATTACCGCACTAAAAATTAATGAATAATCTTTTATGTCTTACGCTGTTAAAAACTCAATAAATTAAAGGGGAAGACGGTACATATAATACTTATCCATTATGATGCTTTTTATTTTCGTTAACCAGACACCCCATAAATCCAAAGGTATCTGTTGTATCACCTACAATAAGTCGACTTGGATAATTACATCAGTTTTGCCACTAAGAGATTAAGATTATTTAGTGCGCAAAGGGAAGTTTCAAGTAACTAAATTAATATTTCGTCTTTTAGCCACAAGCTGAAATTAGCTCAGGCTGTGTGAAAACTCATAAACAACTGTGCTGTTCGCGCACTATCTGTGTGCTCGTGTTAATAATAGCTACTTTACAAGAATTTAAGATAATTTTCGATGACTAACGTGATGAGATCCCTGTAGAGTTATTACCTTTATATTGGTGTTTTTGTCACTAATAGTGAGTCTTTTCGACCAAATAAGACCAACTATTGTCTGATTAACTCCATTAAACCAATAGTGCCTTTAATCGACATCATTCGTTTCAGATTATAAGCAAGAACATGTAGATTAGTCTCTGTACTTACGTTTTTTAAGCGCTTAGTTAAATAATGAGTAGCGCCCATCCACATTTTTATGGTGCCAAATGGATGTTCTACTGTTTGCTTTCGGATAAGTGGCGTGTCGCTCGCTTCCTTGAGCCGTTGGTGCATGGCATCAATCTCATTTTCATGTTCCCAACGCCTCATTTTTCTTGGCTCTTTGCGTGAGCGAGTGCACTTTGCACGAATTGCACAATCTCTACAAGCGATATGGTTTACATAGATCTTTAGCTTTAAACCATCTTCAATGGCATTGCGGCGATAAGGTAATACGTTGCCCGCAGGGCAAATGTATTCGTCTTTTTCTTTGTCGTATTTGAATTGGTTTTTGTTGAATATCCCTGCTTTTGTAGCGCCCGAAGTATCACCTTTAGGTACAAGCATTTCAGCGCCTGTATCGAGCACGTTTTTAATATCAACTCTGCTGTAATAACCTTTGTCTGCCACAAAGGTTATATTTGTGGTTCCAAGTGCTTCTTGTACTTGACTAGCAACTAAATGGAGCTTACCTCTATCTGTTGCTTGCGTAACCTCGTGGCTAATGATCAAGTGATGTTGGCTATCTACGGCAGATTGAACGTTATAGCACACTTGGCGCACCATATTGCTCGTTTTCATGAGTCTTGAATCAGGGTCGGTCAGTGATAATTGTTTGTCAGGATGTTCATTCACTTTTCTTTCAATCTCGGCTAATTCAACAAGTCTCTTCTTCATCCACGCCACTTTCTCATGCATGACCGTGACATCTTCATCAGAATATTCTTGTTTATCCTTATCCGCTAAAACCGATAAATAGTGAGCAATACTCGCATCGAACCGAGCAATTAAGTCCTTTGCTTTTTTAGGCGTGTAGGTCTTTTTTTTATTGTTTACTGCTTTGAACTTACTACCATCAATGGCAACTACCGCATTAGTAAACATATTCATTTCACGGCATAGCTGGATAAATTGACGGCACGTATTCTTAATGCCTGTGCTGTTGTCTTTTCTAAAGTCTGCAATGGTTTTAAAGTCGGGAGTTAATCGCCCTAGTAACCACATTAATTCAACATTGCGGTGAGTTTCTTTTTCTAATCGGCGTGAGGATTGGATACGATTTAAATAACCATAAATATAGAGTTTGAGCATCATGCCTGGATGGTAACATGGGCGGCCAGTTGCCTTGGTTACGACTTTTTGAAACCCTAATGAAGCTAAATCTACACTATCAACAAATGCATCAATGACTCTTAGAGGGTTTTCATCGGTAACAAAGTCATCGAGTGCCTCTGGAAACAGAGTAGCTTGGGTTCTTGATTGCCCTTTTATGTGGTGAGACACTGCGGTAATCTCCTGCGTTGGTTTACCGCTTTATTATACTAAATCTACTCGTTGACTTGGATCTCCTGCTAAGACCGATTGATCATATAAATTGTGTACTTAGTCCAAAAGGTGATCAAAACTTAGTTTTCACACAGCCTGAGCTATTGACATCCACATCGATCATGTATTAACCCGAACTAGATTTGCTATGGGTAAAAACGTAGTTTAAGTTGAAAACAAGCTACTCAAGGTTGTCACTAAAGAATTCAAAGTTGATGTACACCACTGGCGTATTCTGCATGGTCGATACACCAATTTTGCACGCAAAAAAAAGTGTGGTTCTTGCATAATTGAACATTTTTGACTTTAAATATAAAACAGAATACAAACACTGTATAGGAAATATTGGCAGAAAAGTAAGACTCTATTGATTTAACGATAGGAATAGGTCAAGTAAAGATTTATAAATAAGCTTTAACAATAAAACGAATTTTGGTATTTTGGGCTAGACTTAATTCAACTTGAGGTTCGTATAAATGATTAAAATGTTCAATAATCGTTTTCTGTTGATCTGTAATTTATTATTTCTCACAGTATTACCAGGATGTGGAGGCGGTAGCAGCAGTAATGTTGATGCATCACCACCCCCTGCTTTCCCTTCCCCCACGGTAACCCTGTCAACAACTATCGAAAGTGTTGAAGTAAACTCAGAGTTCACTTTAACTTGGTCTACAACTAATGCAGATACCTGTTCTGCATCTGGAAATTGGAGCGGTGATAAAGCAACGTCTGGTAGCGAAACAATATCAGAATCAGAAATAGGCAATAAAACTTATATACTTTCGTGTTCTGGCTCAGGCGGAGATAAGTCCGAGAGCGTTGGGGTTGAAATAACCTCTCAGACAAATAGTGGGCGGTGGGATCATAATCATATTCATTATGGCACGGACGATCCAGAACGCCAATGGTTAAATATTCACTTAGCGTATGACCAATCTAAGCCGATGCCTATTTATCTGTT
>CAJWBY010000090.1 GCA_913020705.1 uncultured Colwellia sp. | reverse complement strand
CTTCAAAACTTCAAAACTTCAAAACTTCAAAACTTCAAAACTTCAAAACTTCAAAACTTCAAAACTTCAAAACTTCAAAACTTCACTATTTTCTTACGTTAACTTTTCATTACTTCAATATTTATAATAAATTCTTATTTATAAACCCTATTATTGTCCTACTCTTAAGTAACTTTTAGTCAGTGTTTGCTTTTTATTTTAAAAAAACAGTGGTATGACCAGTTGTTTTTCTGTTATATTCGAAAACAGTTAATCATAAATATTATTATAAAAGCGTTGGGAGATAGCCATGCTAAGTTATAAAGCACCGATCACAGACATTAAATTTTTATTCGAAGATGTGTTCAATTTTTACGACCATTATCAGCAGTATCCAGAGTTTGAAGAAGCTACACCTGATTTGGTTGATGCGATATTTCAAGAGTGTGCAAAATTCTGTGAGAATGAATTATTACCATTAAATCAAAGTGGCGACAAAGAAGGTTGTACATTTGATAATGGTAAAGTAACAACGCCTAAAGGCTTTAAAGAAGCTTATAAACGATATGTGGATGGTGGATGGCAAAGCTTGTCTCACCCAATCGAACATGGTGGACAAGGTCTTCCTGCTTCGCTTGGTATGGTGAAATCAGAAATGATGGGTACAGCTAATTGGTCTTGGGCTATGTATCCAGGATTAAGTCATGGTGCAATGGATACTGTGCAATTACACGGTACCGAAGAGCAGAAAGAAATATATTTAACTAAGCTTACCGAAGGTACTTGGACCGGCACTATGTGCCTAACTGAACCACAATGTGGTACAGATTTAGGGCAAGTTAAAACCAAAGCTGAACCAAATGAAGATGGTACTTTTAATGTAAGTGGTACTAAAATTTTCATTTCAGCGGGAGAACACGATTTAACTGAAAATATTGTTCATATTGTATTAGCGCGCTTACCTAATGCTCCTAAAGGGACACGTGGTATCTCTTTATTTATCGTGCCTAAAATGGAAGTTGACAAACAAGGTAATGTGGGTGTCAGCAATAATGTTACTTGTGGTTCTATCGAAGATAAAATGGGCATTAAAGGTTCAGCTACTGCTGTTTTAAATTTCGATAACGCAAAAGGTGTATTAATTGGAGAAGAGAATAAAGGTTTGCTATGCATGTTCACTTTTATGAATACTGCTCGCGTGGGTACAGCTTTACAAGGTATTTGTGCGGCAGAACTTGCATATCAAAACTCATTGATTTATGCAAAAGAGCGTTTGTCAATGCGGGCATTAACAGGGACTAAGAAGCCTGATTTAGTTGCTGATCCTATTATTGTTCATCCTGATGTTCGTAAAATGCTAATGACACAAAAAGCGATCGCTGAAGGTGGCCGTGCAATGATCTATTATACGGCAAAACTCGTTGACGACATTCAAATGTTAAAAGATGAGAAACTACGTCGTAGAGCTGACAATCGTTTAGGTTTTATTACCCCAATCTTGAAAGCATTCTTAACTGAATTGGGCTCAGAAAGTGCCAACCATGGTTTACAAATCTTTGGTGGTCACGGTTTTATTAAAGAATGGGGCATGGAGCAAATTGTACGTGATAATCGAATTTCGACTCTATATGAAGGGACAACAGGTATTCAAGCGCTTGATTTATTAGGTCGTAAAATATTATTGAACCGTGGCAAATATTTAAAACACTTTACGATGGAAGTCTTAAGCTTTTGTAAAGACAAGAGTATGATTTCGAATAACCCTCATAAACGTCAAATGAATAAATTTATTTGGCCATTGAGTAAAGCTACAGCTAACTGGCAGAAAAATACGGTACGCTTGGCAATTAAGGCAAAGAAAGACCGAGATATAGTAGGTTCAGCTTCGGTTGACTACCTCATGTATTCGGGCTATATCGTAATGGCTTATTTTTGGGCTCAAATGGCACAAGCCGCTTATGAAAAGCTAGCGACAGATGTTGAAAACAGAGATTTCTACCGCGCAAAAATTAAAACTGCAGAGTTTTACTTTGATCGTATATTGCCAAGAACTAAATCATTAGCGGCCACAATGATGGCAGATCCAAAAACGTTAATGCAATTAGATGAAGATCTTTTATCGTTTTTGTAAACACTGAGTTCTAATCAAATAGTTAATAAAAAACCTTTTACAGATTTCTGTAAAAGGTTTTTATTTTTATGATGAACGGTTTAATTTGGTGTCTTAAATACCATGCAACGCAAATGTTTAGGAGGTAATATCACTTCTTAAGTTTTATTAACCAAAAATTTTATACATAAACTGTAAATTGGAACAAATTAACCCTTCAAGTTCATCGTATTTCCAATTACGCGGCAAACTGTTGCATTAATATTTTCTAGTAGTAATTCGTTGATAGGTATTGCTAAGTAGCGATATTCGAGTTGCGTAAAAACAGTTAACATTATATCAGCATCGATTTGAGGATTGTTTGACTTCAAAAATTCACATAACCGAATATATGGTGCGAGTAGGGTTGTACGATGCATCTCAGCTAAAGCGTGTAATTGAGGACTTACTTGTACTTCAGTGAATAATAATTGCTGTACGGTAAGCTCGACAGGGGAATTAACAATGCTCTTTACAAGCTGCTGAGTAATCATATTTGATAGTTTATTGCGTAATTTTTCTTTATCACTTATTTTACGTAAATTAGTTTTATTTATTCCATTTAATAAATCTATAGCAGGCTGCCAAGCTAAACTTTTTTTTGACGTGATTTGTGAAGAACATAAGGTAAATGCTTGGTGTACTAGTTCTTGTATATCTTTAAAATAATATGTTGTAAGGGATAGTTGAATATCTGCATGCTTAGCGATGGCACGATGTGTAGTACCTTTTATCCCATTTTTTGCCAATACTTCAGTTGCTGATTGTAATATAAGTAACCGAGTTTTTTCACCTTTACTCCGTCGTTTTACTGTAGGACTTTCCTTAGTCAAAAACATAATATTTAGGCCATATAGTTTAAGTTAACATAAATTTAACTTATTTCTAGCGCTAATTCAATCCACAAACGAAGAATATCGTAATATATAATTTTAATTACCTTAATTTTTGTCGCTAAAAATTAATTATATATCTGGAATAATCAGTGCTTTTAACCGTTATGAGCAAAAAGAAATAATGTATCTAGCTGCTATTAAACTTCATTAATTTAAAAATATAATATTTGGAATGTTCATGAGTATTAATGATTTATATACACTAATACTCATGTATCAAACTTTATTCCCTAGAATATATGAGATAATAAACCTCATATAGAAAAGTGAAAACCTCTTAAGTGTTTGCGGTTTGGGCACAAAGCTCTTTGGGATCAAAATCATCGACGTCAATAGCTGCCTTTCTCCCTAATTCAGCTTTGCATAACAATTCAGCTTCTAATTCATTTATAGCATTTACCTCTAATCCCTGTCGGGCAACTTCATCAAGATGGTAAAAAGGTAAATCAGCATCTATCGCTTTACAAACTTTTTTATAAATAGGCTCACAAGCAATAACATCATCTAAAGTTTGCTCAAGTTGCCCTAAGATATTCTCAGGTTCTCGAGTTAAGTATTGTCCTTGTCCTAGACGATCGCGAGTTTTACTTGGTGTTTGTAATATCTTTGCAACTTTTTGGTCAGTAAGATCAGAAGGTTTCTTTAACCATGTGCCTACTGGAAATATCATGGACCTTAAAAATATTGCTACTATTTTATTTGGAAAGTTACTAATTAAAGCATCTATAGCTTGTTGTGTCTCATACAAACTATCTTCAAGAGCCCACTGTAATAAGGGAAAGTCTTCTATCTGTCGACCTTCATCATTATAACGTTTTAAGCAAGCGGATGATAAATATAAATGGCTGAGAACATCCCCTAAACGTGCTGAAATTCTTTCTTTACGCTTTAAATCACCGCCGAGCGTTAACATAGATATGTCTGACAACATCGCTAAATTACTACTAAACCGTGTAAGTAATTGATAGTAGCGAGAGGTTTGATCACGAAAAGGTGTTCTTTGCATGCGGGAGCCGGTTAATGAAAACCATAAACTTCGCACAACATTGCTAATAGCGAAGCCGACATGGCCGAATAAGGCATGATCAAACTCTTTTAATGCCATTATATCATCTGTTTGGTTTGCAGCCTCTAATTCAGCCAAAACGTATGGATGACAGCGAATAGCTCCTTGACCATAAATAATTAAACTACGTGTTAAAATATTGGCTCCTTCAACGGTTATTGCAACAGGAGCGCCTTGATAACCGCGGGCAAGGTAGTTACTTTCGCCCATACAAATTCCTTTTCCCCCGTGGATATCCATCGCATCATTAACACAGCTCCTCATTTTTTCGGTTAAATGATATTTTGCAATAGCTGAAATCACGGATGGTTTTTCTCCTAAATCGATAGCACCTGTCGACATGGTGGTTACTGCATCCATTAAATAAGCATTACCACCTATCCTTGCAAGTGCTTCTTCAATGCCTTCCATTTTACCAATAGGTATTTTAAATTGACGACGGATTCGGCTGTAAGCTCCGGTTGCAAGTGCTAATGATTTTATGCCCCCCGCGCTATTTGAAGGGAGCGTTATTGCACGCCCAACAGATAAACATTCTACTAGCATACGCCAACCTTGACCTGCCATTTCCGCGCCGCCAATAATGAAATCAAGAGGTACAAATACATCGTTTCCTTGAGTTGGACCATTTTGGAAAGGAACATTAAGAGGGAAGTGTCGACGCCCTGTGATAACACCGTTGAGGTTAGTTGGGATAAGTGCACACGTAATACCTAAATCAACCGTTTCGCCCATCAAGTTGTCAGGATCTTTAAGCTTGAAGGCTAAACCGAGTACCGTGGCAATAGGGGCTAAGGTAATGTAACGCTTGTCCCAAGTTAAAGACATACCAAGCACTTCTTTTCCTTCGAAATCACCGTAACAAACAATGCCTTCGTCAGGGATTGCACCTGCATCTGAGCCAGCTTCAGGGCTAGTGAGGGCAAAACAAGGTATCTCATCACCAACTGCTAAACGAGGAAGGTAGTAGTCTTGTTGTTCTTTTGTGCCATAGAGTTGCAATAATTCACCAGGTCCTAAAGAATTAGGTACGCCGACAGTGCTTGCTAAAACTGTGCTCACGCCAGATAGTTTTTGTAAAATTCTTGATTGTGCATAGGCACAGAACTCCAGGCCACCAAATTTCTTTTTAATGATCAAAGCGAAAAATTTATTATCTTTCAGAAATTGCCAAACTTCTGATGACAAATCGGCATCAACATGGGTTGTTTGCCAATCATTCATCATCTTACAAACTTCTTCTACAGGGCCATTTATAAAACTCTGCTCTTCAACACTTAACCGGGGTGTTTCATAATTATGTAATTTCTTCCAGTCAGGAGAACCTCGAAATAACTCAGCTTCAAACCAAGTGGTACCAGCATCTATGGCTTCTTGTTCAGTTTTAGACATTTGTGGCATTATCGATCTGAATACTTTAAGAAGCGGAAGACTAATATATTGCTTTCGAAATTCAGATATATTTAAGGGTAATGCAACAATGGCGAATATGACCCAACTCAAAAATGACAGTGCATCGAATATAGTTCCAACGGCCATTAGAGCAGCAAAGCTTAAAGTGAATGTTGAAAGTGATGCACGCGTGTATGCCATAAACCCGGTTAATATAACGGCATAAATGACCCAAGAAAATTGTTCCATTAATTTTTCCTTTTTATAAATAAAACTTAAAGATGAAAGTAGAGAGGTCTGACCTTAATTTTAGCTTAAATCTATGCTTAATAAATTACAAATATATTTATCGTTGTTAGCCTATTTGTAGGATAATAAAGTGAATGGTTTATGAGGAAATGAATTTATGTGTGAACTTCTGGCAATGAGTGCAAACGTACCTACTGATATTTGCTTTAGCTTTAGTGGTTTAATGCAACGAGGAGGTAATACAGGCCCTCATAAAGACGGATGGGGAATTACTTTTTATGAAGGTAAGGGCTGTCGTAGCTTCAAAGATCCATTACCGAGTGCCGAGTCACCTATTGCTCAACTTGTGACAAATTACCCTATCAAAAGTGAAGCGGTTATTTGTCATATCCGCCAAGCAAATTCTGGTGGAATTAGTTTAGAAAATACACATCCATTTGTACGTCAAATGTGGGGACGAAATTGGACTTATGCTCATAATGGACAATTAAAAAATGTTGAAGACGAATTACCCGTCAAGTTACATATTCCTGTAGGATCAACTGACAGTGAACATGCTTTCTGTTGGATATTGGACCAACTCCACTTTAAATTTGCAGATAAAGAACCGATACCTGAAGTATTATTCCAATTTATGGCGCAATTGAGTGCCAAAATAAATGCATTAGGTGTATTTAACGTCAACATTACTAACGGTGAGTATTTATTTGCTTACTGCGCAAATAACTTACATTGGATCACACGACGATCTCCGTTCGGAAGAGCTAGCTTAATTGATGCGGAAGTGGTCGTTAACTTCAAAGAAGAAACAACAGAAAGTGATGTTGTTACTGTTATTGCTACCCAACCATTAACCGATGATGAAGAGTGGCAAAAAATGACAAAAGGTCAGTGGCATTTATTTCGGTTAGGTGAATCTGTTGCTTCAGGACAAGAAACTTTGTGTAATCAGATTTAATGCATTTCAACAGAGGTAAGTTGTGCATCAAATTGCTCAACACCAGACTTTATTTGTTGTATTTTTACCATTAAGAAATTTAACTCTGGAGCAAACCAAGAGTAAGTGATTTTTTTCTTCTCAATAACTTCTCTTTTTAATCTTATTGCTTTTACTAAACCAAACGGAAGCATTAAGTCATCTTCACCATCATATTGGTAAACATAATTTTTAACTTTCCCAGAATGACTGATTACAGGGTAAACAAAAAGTTTCTGCTCTGGATGTTGAATTAAGTTTAAACGATTTTGTAAGTGATAACTCAGTTTGTCTTGGATATTGATCGGGAAATCAACATAGAGTTCTTTTTTTTCTTTGAGGTTAGTCGCAGTATTTTCAGCAATATTATATTGCCATGCGTAACTTTTATCACGCCCAGTACCTTCTCGTTTAAAGTTATATTGCATGGGAGTAACTTTGTGAAGATCGAGCTTAACTAACGAGGTTTCTTGGCGGTTGTCTGAAAATATTAACCACTCTATATCTGTTTTATAACTGTACTTAGCTTGTTCTGGTGTTAAATATTCTAACTTTCTAGTCGCTGTACCAACAATATCAGCTGAGCGTATTAGATTGTATTTAGCGGTAAAAGGCTGAATAGCATATTGTTCAGTACTTATATTTGTAGCATTGTTTGCGAAAACCAAGCTACTCTGAGATGCTAATACGAGAGCAATACAACATAGTTTATTCAGCATTTAATTACCTATCATTCATTATTCAATTTTTAGTCACTCGCATAGCCAGAGGCTGGGAGCGCTTTACCTTCAAAAAGTACAGTATCATTGTGCATAGAAATGCGCTGATTACAACACCATTTAACAACTAAAGGGTAAATTCTATGCTCTTGTTCATGAACTCTAAGTGCAAGATCCTCTGCAGTATCACCTTCAAAAATAGGTACTTTTGCCTGTAATATTACGGGTCCACCATCGAGTTCTTCCGTAACATAATGCACACTGACACCATGCTCTTTATCGCCTGAATCAATAGCGCGTTGATGCGTATGTAAACCTTGATATTTAGGTAATAAAGAAGGATGAATGTTGACTAACTTACCTTGATAATGTTGTACAAACTTAGGTGTTAATATTCTCATAAAACCAGCTAAAACAACCACATCAGCTTTGTATGAATCTATTTGATCGATTAAAGCTTGGTCGTAAACTTCTCTGCTATCGAAGTCTTTATGAGAAAGCACGCAATGAGCTATTTTAGCATTTTCAGCGCGAGTCAAACCATAGGCGTCTGCTTTATTTGAAATTACCCCGACAATCTTGCCAGGGTAATCTGCAGCTTTACAGGCGTCTATAATCGCCTGTAAATTTGTGCCGCCACCAGAAATTAGCACAACAATATTGCTAGTTAAGTTACTGTCTTGCATATTATTTGATGGCATTAAATTAACCTTTATTAATCACAACTTGTTCAGAATCTGCTTTCATATCAGCAATTTCGCCAATGTGCCAAGCGTTTTCACCGTGAGCCGTTAAAATTTCAAGACTTTGTGCAAGGCTGTCAGCAGGAACAACTATTATCATACCAACACCACAATTAAAGGTACGATACATTTCGTGAGTAGTTATGTTACCTTTTTCTTGTAACCAGTTGAAAATTTCAGGCCACTGCCAGCTATTACCGTTGATAATTGCTTGTGCACTTTCTGGTAAAACACGAGGAATATTTTCCCAAAAGCCGCCGCCTGTAATATGAGAAAGGGCGTGTGCTTTTACTTCTTTAAGCATAGCAAGGGTCGATTTAACGTAGATTTTTGTTGGTTCAAGTAAGTGATCTGCAATACTTCTATCACCTAACATTTCAGTTGTATCAGTGTTATTTACTTCCAACACTTTACGAATCAATGAAAAGCCATTTGAATGAGGACCAGATGAACCTAAAGCGATTAACTGATCACCAGCCGCTACTTTAGAACCGTCAATAAGATCAGCTTTTTCCGCAATACCCGTACAAAAACCTGCAATATCATAATCACCTTCATGATACATGCCCGGCATTTCAGCAGTTTCACCGCCAACCAAAGCACAACCTGATTGTATACAACCTTCAGCAATACCAGCAACAACATCAGAAGCTACGTCTACATCAAGTTTAGCTGTAGCGTAATAATCTAAGAAGTATAATGGCTCTGCCCCTAGTACTAAAAGGTCATTAACACACATAGCAACTAAGTCGATACCAACAGTATCATGTTTTTTAAGGTCAATCGCTAAACGTAATTTTGTTCCTACGCCATCTGTACCTGATACAAGTACTGGCTCTTTATAACCGGCAGGTATTTGGCATATAGCACCAAAACCTCCAATGCCTCCCATCACTTCAGGACGAGTAGTACGTTTAACCGCACCTTTAATTTTTTCTACTAGGGCATTACCTGCATCTATATCAACGCCAGCATCTTTATAGCTTAGAGACTGTTTTTGTTCGCTCACGGGGAAACCTCAATTAATTAGCATAAGAACTTTAAAGGCGCATTCTACCAGTGCAATGGCGCGGTGAAAATCTTTATAATAAATTATTTTTTTATAGTGATTAAAATGATTAACAATATGATAAGCTCTTGGACATAAAAATAGGCCGCTTAAATAATATGTTTAGATATTTCATTGTATTAGTTATTGTTTTAAGTTACTTCTTTGCAGTTTCGAAAGTTTTTGCAGTGGAAGTTAAAAACTTATATAACGCGAAGGTTATTGTTAACTCACAAACCAATTCAGAACGAAAGCGTGCTTTGCAAGAGGCTATGGGCGCTGTCGTGTTAAAAGTTGGTGGACAACAAGAACTGTTATCCAATTCGACTATTAAAAAAGGTCTTAAAAACTACAGTAAATATGTAGCTAATTATCGTTATCAACGTAAAACTGATAAAATTGAACTTTTAGTAACCTTTGATGAAGGTAAAATTAATCAGTTATTTGAACAAGCAAATGCTCCTATTTGGGGAAGTTTACGACCACAAATTTTATTGTGGCTGGTTGAAGAGAATGGTTTGCATCGAACGACTATCTCTAATGCGACTTATTCCTCTTTTTCAGATAACTTATCAAGTAATACTTCCCCACAGGTAAGTTACAATTTACCGGAAAGTGTTGAAAATTTCTCTACCCTTAGAGGTTTACCTATTCTAATGCCGTTGATTGATTTAACGGATATGAACACTATTTCAACTTTTGATATTTGGGGGCGCTTTGCAGAACAAGTTCAAGCAGCGTCTCTGCGTTATAATCCAGAATCTATTATCATTATTCGACTATCAAACAGTAGCTTAGTGCCGCAGCAAGAGAGTTATGAGGAGATTGACGCGTGTTTGCTTTGTCAAGGCAAAGCGCAAGCATACGCCTTAGATTGGAGCTTCATTGCTGATGCCCAGGCTTATAATCAAGATAAAATAGAAGCTCAAATTTTTGGTGAGATTACCTACGGAACAGCTCCTGATGACTTATTACAACAAGCACTTACTGTTATTAGTGATAAAATATATCAAAAGTATGCCTTGAATAGTGGTGTTGATAGTGATTATGTTATTGATGTTGCTAATATTTCATCATTACAAAACTTTATTGAAGTAGAGAGATTTCTTGAACAATTATCATCTGTTAAATCTGTGAAATTACTAAAAGCTTCGGGTAATAACCGTCGTTTTAAATTAGCATTAAAGAGTTCTGGTCAAGCATTTCTCGCTTCATTAAAGCTAAATCAACAGTTAGATCATTTTGTTGACCCACTTGCAGAAAAAGTGGTTGACGCTGTACCTGTTTTTTATTGGAAACCGTAGTGAAAATCATTTCTCAATTAGCTTTGTCTGTACAATTACCCGATGATGAAACCTTTTCAAGCTTTCAAAGTATTGCCAATTATTCAGCAACAGAACAATTAAAATCATTTATCAGTGCCAGCAATAATGGGATAGAATCAACCCATGTGAATAGTTTCTATTTGTTTGGTTTATCAGGCGTTGGAAAATCACATTTATTACACGCCAGTTGTACCTTTGCGGAAAAATTGGGATTGTCTTCCGTTTGTTTATCCTTTTCAGAATTAAAACAGCTGTCAGTTGAGGTATTAGACGGTTTAGAAAATATCGATCTGATTTGCCTCGATGATGTGCAATTAATCGCTGGAGATGAACTTTGGCAGAAAGCGGTTTTTGATTTATTTAATCGTGTTATTGAGCAGAATAAACGTTTAATTATTACGGGCGATCAAAGTGTTCCTCAGTTAAATCTAGGTTTAGCGGATCTAGTTTCTCGTTTATCATGGGGAATGACAGATCAAATAAAACCACTTGATGATGAAGAGAAACTTATTGCGTTGAAATTCAGAGCTCAGCAACGTGGTTTATTGTTAAGCGATGAAGTGGCTAAATACCTATTAAGCCACTTATCGCGTGAAATGACCCATTTAATTTTAGCTCTAGATGAACTTGATGAAGCTTCAATAAGGGAACAACGAAAAATCACTATTCCTTTCATTAAAGCTATTTTATTCTAATTTTACCTATTTATTTGATAGGACTTGGCTTTTCATAAAAATCATGTTGAATAAAACGTTTCTCTTTTACCTGGCTTGAAACTTTATCTATTGTTGGCTTTTGAGCGTTTAAAGAACCAATACTCAAATTCTCACTCCATGTTTCTCCAACGTTCATCATGATGGGACTAGGTAGGTTATTTATAAGACTCTCAACATTATTAACTTCGGGCAAAATATTGCTTACGGCGAATAGGACGCGAGGCTTAATTAACTCTTCACCTATTCGGCCTCGTTGTCCCCAAGTTACAATATAATTTTCATCCTCAGTTTTAGGTAGGTTAGTAATTGCAACATCTCGGCTAATATCAAAGCGAATCTTCATCATGAAAGCATCAAAAAGCATGGCGTAATCTTCACGAACACTCGAATAATTGTAAAATTGAGGAGCCTTTTCTGGACTGAAAAATGTAGTGACATCGTCAGGTTGATAAGTTTTTTGCGTATTTGTTGCGTCTACTCCGTGAAAACGCACTTGAGCTAAACCATACATTTCATCTCCTAGAAGGGGAACTGTGCTTTTAAGTTGATCAGATTTATACCCAGTATCATTTGATATCTGTTGTGCAGCAGATAAAATAGCTTGATTTCTGTTTAAACTAGACCAACTTGTACTTGGAAAGAAATCATTTGCATGAGCAAGCTCATGGTACATCAAATATGTTAAGCCATATAAAACATCTTCAGGATCTCTATTTGTTCGTACATTTTCAGAAATGAAAGTCGTTGTGTAATCATTGTTTTTCACGTAACGCCATGGCATCGCAAAATTCAGATCACTCCCAAATGAAGCTCTATAATCAGGCGCTTGATTTATGGTGTCTCGTTCATCAGGAGTTAACCAAAAATAGTTAGCATCTAAATGAATAGCGCCACTCACCACCCAATAATATGATGGTCTTATATCATAAGAAATAACGATTGCAGTATTGGCTCTAAGTAAGTTTTTAAAATCATTATTCGGATCAAAATTTTCTAAAAACTCTCTAAATCTTTGCCCCATCCAATGATGAGAAACGACAACTCGATCCATAATATCGTCAACTGAAGGAGAAGTAGTATCGTGAGCTATGAGTGGTAACGTATTAAAGGTACAAGTGTTATTGAAATTGATTTTATTGCTATAAACACAGTCGGCAAGTACATCTGCATAAGGGGAACTCTCTACAAATGGGAATACACGTGCTAGTCGGTCAGTATAAGCGGTGTCGTTTGAGTCAGTGTTAATAGATTCTGCGTTTTCTACAATGATTCCTACATTATCGCTATGGCTCCCTGAAGTAACTGAAAATTCGAGTAAAGTATCTTGACTGACTTCTGGAGCGTCAAAAAAAACAGCATAATTTCCGTCAGTGTTTTCTTCAGTAAAATCAACTTCAGGTCCTGTGATTTGCTTCCAAATTAAAGAGCTGGATGAAAGTTCTTGAGTGATAGATGCCCTTAATGAAACTTTATTTCCTTCTAAAACAGCATGGCCTAAACGTGCAGAAATATAACTTTGATCGCTGGATACTGTAATGGAATGTTCGATACTTTCTTTAGTACCATCTTTTAATGAGTATGATGCATTAAAACTATAGGTTCCAGCCATAGTAGGTGTAAAAGCTATTACTTTACTTGTATACGCTAAAAAGACAACGGGTTCACCTTCAGTTTGTGTCCAAAGAATATCAGTAATATCATAATCGGGTGAAAGAATAAATAATTCTACCGCTTGGTCTATTTTTACATTATCACCCACGGTAACAATTGCAGCGGGTTCATTATTACTGTTACATGCAGATAAAATTGAGATTAGTATCAATACAAATAGAAAATTTTTCATTTTTAGCCCTTACATTTTAATATTCTGTCTTTTAAATAAAGTTTTGCTGTAATTTTACTTCGGCTCTTTTGGTTTTCTAATACTTAAGCCTAATTCTTGACCTCTATATTTTGCGTAATATGTTCCAGAAAGAAACATCAAGGTTGCAAAAATCAGCTCTAAAGACGCCCATATAATATCTTCTGGAGACACCCATAAAGTTGTTAAGCTATGAAGAAAATATATCATAACGATGAAACTTGACCAAGCATAGGTATAGGGGTTACCTGCAAGAAGCCCTTTTAAAGGAAATAAAAGCGGCAGAGTAAATAAGCATATACTTAATATGGGAGATAAACCTTGTGAAGGGTTTAAGAATATTAACCAAATAGGCATAAAAAATAGCAGAGAAAAATACCCGGTTAAAGTCATTTTTTTCAAGGTTGTAGTAGAGAATAGTTGTTTTTGTTGCATATCCATTATCCAGTTGACGAAAAATTTTTCGCCAAAATATTAAATTAAAATGTGATTAAAATTAAAAAAGCGTTAAAACGTTCTCAGGAGGGCGACCAATCACTGCTTTTGTTGCAGAACTTACTATTGGGCGTTCAATGAGTTTAGGTGTATTTACCATTGCAATTATTAGCTGAACATCAGTTGCATTTGCTAGATTTTGTTCTTTAAATTCACTTTCTTTCGTTCTCATCATTTCAATGGGGGAAACATTTAAGCGTGATAAAAGTGCATCGATGGTCGTTTTATCTAAGGGCGTTTTTAAATACTCTACAATAGAAACCTCTTGGTTATTTTCTTCGATGAGTGCCAGCGTTTGGCGACTTTTTGAACAACGAGGGTTGTGATAAATAGTTAACATGTTTTCATCTCATGATTTTTAATATTAGATTTATATAAACGTATTTTGTAGAACAGTTTACTTAGATTGTTCACACATCTGCGAATATAGCTTTATAGTCTTTTAAGTTTTTTTTCTTGATCTTTAAATTGTATTATTCGTGCTTTAATACGCTTTTCTAAAAGGGGCATCTCACCAGCGAAATTATAACCTGTTTGTAATTCATCAATAGCGCGTGAATATGAACCCAAAAGTGCAAATACTTCCCCTTTAGTGGCATGCATTAATGCTGTTTTCTTTTGTTTTTGATAAACAGTCGTTAACATATCGTAAGCGATAAAATTTCCAGGTTTAAATAACAAATAATCTTGTAATAGAACTTCAGCTTCTGAATATTTTTTATCCTCAAGTAATGCGTTTGCATAATTTAAGGTAACAACTTGGTTGTTAGGCATAATTAAATTCAATTCACTCAGCATGACTAACGCTTTATTTATTTCTTTTGTTTTAATATAAACATCAGTTAATGCGTCTGCGTAAAAGAGGTTGTTTTTATCTTCAGCAATCAGCGCTTCTAGTATTGTCTTAGCTTCTTTATAATCTTTATTTTCAAAGTGTGCTAAAGCTAAACCATATTTAACTGCTTCTTTATACGTGTATTTTTGTTTATTAAAATCATCTGTAAATTTAAAAATATTTGTGTCGGGTGTCGATTCATATCTTGCTTGAATACGCGCTTTTGCAAGAGCAAAATTTAAATTTGGCGCTAATCTACGAGCTTCTAATCCATGCGCTCTAATTCGAGCCTCAGCTATACGAGACTCAGGAACAGGGTGAGTTAAAAGCATTGCTGGAGGCTTGGATTTATAACGATATTTTTCTGCCATTTTACCAAAAAAGTCAGGGGCACCCTGAGGATCAAAGCCACTATTTGCTAAGAGTGTAATACCTACACGATCTGCTTCTTTTTCATTACCACGAGTGAAGTTGATACTAGATTGCTGAGAGGCCGCCATCGAGGTTGTTAACGCTGCCATACCAATAGATGGATTAACTAGCGCAAGTAATATTCCTGAAATCATTCCTGCAGTTGTTAACGTTTGACTCTTACTTTGCGCTTCAAGTCGTCGTGCTAAATGACGTTGAGTTACATGAGAAATTTCATGGCCAATAACAGATGCCAATTCACTCTCTGTATCTGCTAGAGTAATTAAACCACTATGAATACCCACATGGCCACCAAAAAAGGCAAAGGCATTGATCTCTTTATTTCTAATTATAAAAAATTCAAAGCTGTAATTCACATCATCCGCATTTTTTACTAATCTATTTCCCAGGTCATTGATATATTCGATTAAAACAGGGTCGTTGAGTAAAGGCTGAGACGCACGTATATGACGCATCATAGCAACACCAATTTGCCGTTCTTTATCTACGGATAGAACACTAAAACCTGCAGTGCCAATTTCAGGAAGTTCGTTTCTATTATTTTCTTGGGAATAGCTATAAGGGATAGCAAGTAATGTGCTTAGTGTGCAAGCAAGTAAAAATGATTTTATTTTAAAAGTATGATTAGAAGACAAATTAATTATTCCGTATTTGGATCGTTGTTATCGAGTAAATCAGCTATAGGAAAATTAGGTTTTTTAGCATATAGCTCTTTACAGAATTCAGCAATGGAATACCCCATCACATCTACAATCTCAAATGACTTACTTATTTCACTTATCAGTTCTTGAACGCGTTTATGTGAATATTTTACTAACGCTATATCTGCTTCATCGCCACTTTTAAAAGTGAAAACGATAAAGGAAATTAAACTACTGATCCTGAATAGCATTTGCATACTTTCAGGTTGCCATTGTTTAAAAGGGCACAATGGATGTTGTGATAAAGAACCAAAGAGTTGTTCTCCTTTGACTATGGGAAAGCAATGAAGTTCATAATTGTGATCATCATAGTGATGACGCAACGCTATTTGAGGCTTTCGCTTGTATTTGAGGTTGCCACTACCATCAGTAAAACCACCTAAAAAAACATCATTCCAATTACTGCTATCAAACAATCGTTTGTATGCGCTATCAAAACCATGAGTCAATATACCATCCACGTCACCAATTGAAGATGCCGCCATGGTATATATAGTTGGAATATCACCCCAATTAAGCTTCTTTTTATGGGCGGTAATTTCTTTTAAAGATGATGTAATAGGTAATTCGTTCATTTGATCTCTGTATTTATTGTCGTCAAATTAAAATAAATAATACAATAACATTGTAATCAATTGTCGCAAATTAGATAATCAAACAAAAGGTTTGTTTGCTGTTATTAGTAACAATTTTTGTTTATCAATAATTTTTAAGTGGTATGTCGTTTATGATCTATGAGTATGATGCCAGATCTGAAAAATGTCCTGTTCCTTTGGTTCAATTACGATTACTTTTGAAAAAAATGTCAGATAGTGATTCGTGTTTACTAAAAATTTCCGATCAAGGATCTATTCAAGATATTCCTAAATTATTAACTAAACAAGGTTATACGTACAAACAGTCTTGGCTGGAAAAAAACTCACTTGAGCTTTTTATTCATAAAGTTAATTGCCCCCTTTAATTAAACATAAATCAAACAGGTAAGTTATATAAATGGTTTCATTATTTTCTCAATGGTATAAACGTAAATTTTCCGATCCTAATGCCGTAACTTTGTTAGTTATTCTTTTGTGTGCATTTTTATTTGTTTTCTTTTTTAATAATCTACTTATGCCCGTTTTTGTTGCGATTGCGATAGCGTTTTTATTGGATTTACCTGTTTATCGTTTAATGAATTTAGGTTTATCGAGAACACTTTCTGTGAGTTTTGTTGTCGTTGTGTTTATTGGAATTTCTTTGGTTGCTATTTTAGGGCTCATGCCGGTTATATGGCAGCAGAGTAGTAACTTATTAAAAGAAGTACCACATATGGTATCTCAGGGACAAACTTATTTATTGACGCTTCCTGAACAATATCCAGACTTAATCAATGCGGGACAAATTGAAACGTTAATTTCAGCGGTAAATGATAAGTTGATTGAGTGGGGGCAGGTTGCATTAAGAGCTTCACTGAATTCTATTTCTGATATTGTTGCTTTAATGATTTATTTAATACTAGTGCCGCTTATGGTTTTCTTTTTTTTGAAAGACAAAAAATATCTGCTTTCAAGTTTTACCGCCTTTTTACCGAAAGAACGTTTAATGGCTACGCAAGTAGGCGATGAAATGTATCAACAAATCATGAACTATATTCGCGGTAAAGTGATTGAAATTCTTATTGTGGGAACCGCATCTACTATTGCCTTTGTCGCACTGGGCTTGAATTATGGTGTTTTATTAGGTGTTCTCGTTGGCTTGTCAGTTCTTGTACCTTATGTTGGTGCAACCATCGTAACTTTCCCTGTTTTGTTAGTCGCGTTATTTCAATTCGGTACGGGGAGTGAATTTGGCTATGTGATGCTTGCTTACGGTCTAATTCAAGCGATTGACGGTAATATCATAGTGCCATTACTATTTTCAGAAGCCGTAAATTTACATCCTGTGACGATTATAATTTCTGTTATTTTGTTTGGTGGAATGTGGGGCTTTTGGGGGGTGTTTTTTGCGATACCTCTTGCAACCTTAGTTAAAGCTGTTTTAAATGCTTGGCCTTCAAATAATGATCTACCTAAACTGAAAAGCACTTAAGAGTTAACTTTTTAACTCTTAAGTGCTTCTCTTTGATACTGTTCAATAATTTTTTCAATGGTGGTAATGCCAAACATTACTTTATTGATAAAAGAAGCTGAGCTGTGTATTAAATTGTAATTAGGGTGTTGTGACCAAATTTTTTGCAGTTTATCGTCAATAGCGATAGCTGCATTTTCAGACTCATTTCTAATTGGATTATTACTTTTAATACTTTCACCCGATTTTGCTGCACTTTCAAAAAATATAACAGCATCGTACCGTGCTAATTCATCTTCAAGGTTTGTATTCATCGCTTTAAAATAACTGTCAGAACTCTCTGGCCAATATGCGAGACCATCTAAAGAACCACGATCACATAAAATAATACTGTGCTCGAATGTTGCTCGCTGAATATTTTCTAAATGCTTCTGTAAATTAAAAATAGCTATTTGTTGCGTTTTTAGTACGATGTCATTGTTTGCACGTTCAATACCACCACTAAATATCATTGTTGCAGATTCTGGTACGGTTGCTATTTTTCCTGAAAATTCACGACGAATAAGATCCAGAGCTGTGGTTTTTCCACCTCCTGGTCCCCCAGTAAGTACTATACGTTTTTTTATATTTGCAATTTTCATAAATCACTAAGTTAAAGATGTTTTTTATACTGTAGCTCGTGAAAATATTGCCTTCAAGGTTATTTGTAAATATCTCCAAATAACTCGATCTGTGTCAAATAAATTCTCAAATCAAGCTCTATTTGATGATAATCACTTTGCATATGTTGGCATAGTTTGTAAAAATTTTTATTATGATCTTTTTCTTTTAAATGAGCTAGTTCATGCACTACTATCATTTCTAAAAAGGCCTCGGGGCTTTTTTTAAACAAGGATCCTATGCGAATTTC
>CAJWBY010000089.1 GCA_913020705.1 uncultured Colwellia sp. | reverse complement strand
AATTGTTCAATGTCTTCACGAATTAATTGACGAATAGGCAGAAACTCAGGATCATCTAGTTCTTTCAAACGCATATCAGCATCTTGCAACAAACCTATTGCTGCGCCCGTATCTTGCTCTAACCACATCGTGCGAGTAGCAATACGTATCAAGTATTCTGCTTCGTGTAATAACCAATCACTTGGTTGATTTTGTGATAATCGCTCAACGGTTTTTTCAAGTTGAGTAATTTTAACTTGGCTATCAATTCTGATTTTTTCGATATCGTTGGCTAAGCGATCGGAAAATGCTGTTTGTTGCTGAGCGATTAATTGTTTAATTCTCTGCTCAATATTGGCTAAACTTTTTTGTGTTTTTTGGTCACTACTGGTTAAGCTTTGCTGTGTCTGTTGCAACACATCTTGCTTTATAACGGCTTGTTGTTGCATATTCCAATAATATAAACCACCAACGCCAGCACTTGCTGCTAATGCTATTATCAAAGAAAGCACGGCAGTTTTAGACAGCTTTTGTTGTCTTGCACTACTTTTATTGGTTGTATCAGTATTTTTTAATGGAGTAGGCACTTTTTCAGAGGATTTCATTGTTGATGTTTTCTCGTTGGCTGACGCTTTAGATTTGTTAGTTACGGGCTGTTTTTTTTCATCACTTGGAGATTTCTCAGGAGCAGGTGTGAGTGAAATTGAGGTGGAAAAACCTTGCTCTGACTTTGCTTCAGTTGTTCTATCTTCAGATTCTGAATTTTGTGGATCGTCTTGCTTTTTATCAGTCATTATCTTTTCCATGGTTATTAATTGCACTCATAATGGCTCGGTCATTAGCACCATTAGCATTAACGATATTGAGTAAGCCTAGTTGTTTTGCTCGTCTTGCAATTCGCTCACTCGCCACAATCCATAAACAAGTATTTTTCCAGTCACTGTCAGCAGTGTTTATTAAGCGTATTATGCTTTCTAACAACGCATTACTGGTTACCACAATACAATTTATCTGCTTATTTTTCCATTCCTGAACAGGATTTTGTGTTAAAGGTAGCCAAACTTTTTGATAACTTTCTAAATAGTGAACATTTGCACCACGTTTACTGAGTTGTTCGGCAAGGTGTTCTCTCCCGCCATCACCACGCACGATAATGATATCTTGGTCAATTATCTTACGTTCGTCTAGCGCATTAAGTGTTAACAAACCTTCACTCGTATGAACTTCAGGATAGATAGCATTAACCCCTGAACGGTTTAAAGCGGCTTTCGTTGCACTGCCAACAGCGATAATAGTTTTTTGCTGCCAACAAGATAAATCAAGCGTATGATGAGAAAATTCTACAGCGGCGACGCTAACAAAAATGACGACCGCTAACGGATATTTTTCAATGAGTTTTCGAGTGAATTTTTCATCAGACAAAGGTTGATAATCAAATAAAGGCTGGCACCAAGCGCTAATGCCGATACTTTTTAACTGTTGTGCTAAAACACGCCCTGTTTTATCAGGACGTGTAATTAAAACATGTGTCTTACTGGTCAGCATATACCTGACGCAATATTTTATCAGCGCCTTTTTCAAGTAATTGATCAGCAAGTACATTACCTAACTGCTCAGCTTCATCAATAGAGCCTATAATTTCACTGGTTAATATTTCACTGCCATCAGTTGCACCGACCAAACCGCGTAAAAATATTTCGCCATTTTTTTGAATAACAGCATAACTACCAATAGGTACCTGACAGCCACCTTCTAAAGCACGATTCATTGCACGTTCTGCTAAAACACGAATACGCGTTGTTTCACAACCCAATGGTGCGAGCAAAGCTTTAAGTGCTTCGTCGGTTGTTCTACATTCAATACCAACAGCGCCTTGTCCGTTTGCTGGAAGCATAACTTCAGGTTCAATAAATTCTTGAATGCGTTCTGGCATCTCTAAACGTATTAAACCTGCCGCAGCAAGAATAATCGCATCATATTCGCCATTATCTAATTTTTTCAACCGAGTATTGACGTTACCGCGCAGATCGCGAATGTCTAAATCTGGACGAAGAGCCTTAATTTGACATTGTCGGCGTAAACTTGAAGTACCTACAACTGCACCTTGAGGGAGTTCGGCTAAGCTTTTTATCGTATTCGATACAAATGCATCACGTGGATCTTCACGAGGGCAAATAACCTCTAAGCCTAAGCCTTCCGGAAACGCTACTGGAACATCTTTCATTGAATGAACAGCGATGTCAGCGCGATCTTCTAACATAGCGACTTCAAGTTCTTTAACAAAGAGTCCTTTGCCACCGACTTTAGCTAATGGCGTATCTAAAATAATGTCGCCTTTAGTTGTCATCGGTACAAGTACAACATTAATCCCTGGGTGAAAATGCTCTAATTGTGCTTTTACATATTCGGCTTGCCATAAAGCGAGAGCGCTTTTACGTGTGGCAATGCGTACAGTTGCTGTGGTCATTCAAATTATCCTGCTGTGATGGTTATTTCGGTGTCGGCTTGAATACTGATAGCTTTTGATAAAAATTGCCAAAGTTCACCACCGCCACGTTTGTCTGTCCATTGGTTATTCTCACATTGAAAATGATGGCCATTAAATTTAGTTGCTACCCATATTTCATGTAAAGGGGCTTGCTTATTAATGATGACTTTACTGCCATTTTTAAAGGTAAGTGTAAGCATGCCACCAACACCTTCATAATCAATGTCGGTACCACAATCTTCAACGGCTTCTTCTATTTGAAGAATAATTTCTTCGGCGAGTAAATTGTATTGGCTATCGTTCATTAATGCTTCCTTTTCTAGTGCAATGAAATTTATTCATCTTTGCTAGCTATTTGTTGGTCATGAGATTATAAAACGTCTATCATGAGAAAAAAATCGAATAAATCAAGTATGCGTAAACAAAATTCAATTATTTTAGCGTGTTTTATTATATCAGTGCTTTTAAGTGGATGTGGAATTAAAGGTCCACTAATGCAAAAACCTGTAGAAGTAAAATCACAAGCACCAACTGAGCAGAAAGAAAGCTCATCAGCAGAACCATCGCAGGAAAATTAATCGTGGATTTTTTCAATTACAAAAACACTTCACTTTATGCCGAAGACATAGCCGTTACAGAGCTTGTTAAACAGCACGGTACACCTTTATATGTTTATTCTCGTGCAACTATTGAACGTCATTGGCACGCCTTTGACCAAGCTGCCGGCGATAAACCACACTTAGTGTGTTATGCGGTAAAAGCCAATAGTAACCTTGCTGTTTTAAATGTAATGGCAAGATTAGGTAGTGGCTTTGATATTGTTTCAAAAGGCGAGCTTGCACGTGTACTTGAAGCTGGAGGAGATGCCAGTAAAGTGGTGTTTTCTGGTGTAGGTAAAAAGTCAGACGAAATCACCTTTGCATTAGAGAAAGGTATTTACTGCTTTAACGTTGAGTCGGCTGCTGAATTAACGCGTATTCAGCAGGTCGCTAAACGTATGAATATGATCGCGCCAATTTCTTTAAGGGTAAACCCAGACGTTGATGCGGGAACACACCCTTATATTTCTACGGGTTTAAAAGAAAATAAATTCGGTATTAGCATTGATGATGCTTTTGAGTTGTATCAGCACGCAAGTGGTTTATCACATATTGCAGTGCAGGGAATTGATTGTCATATCGGTTCGCAGCTAACAGAAGTAAAACCTTTTTTAGATGCGCTAGACCGGGTATTGGCACTTGTAGACCGTTTATCCGAAAGAAATATTACGTTATCTCATATCGATGTAGGAGGAGGTTTAGGCGTTTGTTATGACGACGAAAAGCCACCACACCCGAAAGAATATGCAAAAGCGATTGCTGATAAATTGGCAGATCGAGATATAACCCTGATTTACGAGCCGGGCCGTGCCATTATGGCCAATGCTGGCATTTTAGTAACAGAAGTTGAATTACTAAAAACAAATCAAGATAGACATTTTGCTATTGTTGATGCTGCAATGAATGATTTAATTCGTCCTTCATTATATCAAGCGTGGCAAGCGATTATTGAAATAGAAAAAACCGAAACTGCTGAAAAGAAAACGTACGATATTGTCGGCCCTATATGCGAAACCGGTGATTTTCTTGGCAAAGCACGTGAACTGAGTATTATGGAAGGCGACTTATTAGCTATTCGCTCATCAGGTGCATATGGTTTCACAATGAGTTCGAATTACAATAGTCGTCCAAAAGCAGCCGAAGTAATGGTAGATGGCGAAGAACATCATTTGATCCGTGCTCGCGAAACGATAGAGCAATTGTGGCAAGGCGAGTCTTTGTTACCACAGTAAGTATAAAATTGAATATGGGTAGTAAATGTTAGTTAATTTTTCAAAAATGCACGGTTTAGGTAACGATTTTCTCGTACTCGACAATGTTACACAAAATGTTTATTTGTCGAATGAGCAAATAAAGCATTTAGCCCATCGAAATTTCGGTGTCGGTTTTGATCAAGTTTTAGTGGTTGAGCCACCGTACGATCCAGATTTAGATTTTCATTATCGTATTTTTAATGCTGACGGTAGTGAAGTCGGTCAGTGTGGTAATGGTGCGCGTTGTTTTGCTAAGTTTGTGCGCTTAAAAGGTTTAACTAACAAGAATAAAATTAAGGTATCAACGCAATCAGGTAAAATGACACTATTTGTTGAACGTGATGGTAATGTTTCAGTGAATATGCCAACACCTAAGTTTGAACCCAGCCAAATTCCTTTTACTGCTCAGAAAGTAGAAGGTACTTATATTCTGCGTAGTGAAGACGAAACGGTATTGTGTGGCGTTGTATCATTAGGTAACCCACATTGTGTTTTGACGGTTGATTCTATTATTGACGCGCCAGTTGAAACCTTAGGTAAATCGTTGTCGCATCATGAACGATTTCCTCAGCAAGTTAACGTTGGTTTTATGGAGATTGTGTCTCCAGACTATATTAAATTACGTGTTTATGAACGCGGAGCGGCTGAAACCTTAGCGTGTGGCAGTGGCGCTTGTGCTGCCGTCGTTATTGGTCAAACACAGAATAAATTAGGCCGAGATGTTACCGTAGAATTACCCGGCGGTAAGTTAAAAGTATTTTGGAAAGGACCTGGTAATTCAGTAAAGATGACTGGTCCAGCAGTACATGTATTTGATGGGCAATTGAATTTGTAAGCACGCTTTGCAAAATAAATCCTGACAAACAAATGTATAAGACAAAAATTTAGAAGTAGAGAAATAAATTGAACGACTCAAATACAATACAGTTAGATGAATTAAATTTAACGGATGATCTCATTGTCGATTATTTGCATGATAATCCTGAATTTTTTAATCGTAACCCTGAACTGATCAATAGCTTGCGTTTATCAGATCAGAACCGTGGTACGGTATCGTTAGTAGAAAGGCAACAAAGTCAACAACGTCATAAAATTCACAGCTTAGAAGAAGAAATCACCCAATTAATGGCGATTGCTAATCAAAATGAGCAACTTTTTGCTTTATATAGTGATTTATATTTGCGTTTATTAGATTGCAGCTCAGCGGATGAATTACTCGATTGTTTGTATCAGGCCACAACTGAATTATTGTCATTATCGGGTTTAAAAGTATGGCTAAAAGAAAATACAATAGTTGAGCATTCAAGCATTGTTATAAACGATTGTGCTGGTTTAATGAACAATCGCTTATCCAAAGATGATTATTACTTTGGCCGTCTACAAAAAAGTGAGCAAGAACTGATTTTTTCACAACATCAAGAAGGTTCTGTTGTATTAATTAAGTTAAACCATATAAATGATGACATTGGTTTTATAGCAATAAGCAGTGCTGACGCAGATCATTTTGATCCACGTATGGATACTTTATTGCTTAGTCAATTCAGAAAGCTTGTTGCTAAATTACTTTTTCAACAACTTTATAAATAACTGATTGATGAAATTTTACCGCCGTTTAGAGCCTTTTCAAGCAATTAGCTTTGATCTTGACGATACATTGTACAGCAATTATCCTGTAATGATGGCAACTGATGCGAAAATGGTTGCCTACTTTTCTAAACTACTTTCAGGGAAAATCACATTTATTGATGGTGCGAAGAACACGGTATTTGATTACTTGTTTTGGAAGCCATTTCATCAACAAGTGCTCAAAGAAAACCCTCAATTAATTCACCATGTGGGTGATGTGCGTTTAGCGACTTATACGTTAGGTCTGAAAACAGTGGGATTAACTGCTAGCGTAGCTGAATGTGAAGCACAAAAAGCGTTGGATTATTTCGTACTACAACGTAGCGACTTTGTAGTACCAGCACCCGTTCATCAATTATTGAAAAGTTTACAAAAAAAATATCCACTGGTCGCTATTAGTAATGGAAATGTAGATACCGACAAGATAGATATTTCACAATATTTTCAGTATCGTTTTCATGCAGGTGATTTATTTACAACGCCTAAAAATAATAATATACAACTTCGACAGAAACCTCATACTGATATGTTTGATGCGGCTTGCGAGAAGTTATTGATAAAACCTTCACAATTATTACATGTAGGTGACTGTGGTCGCTCTGATATTCAAGGCGCTATAAACGCAGGTTGTCAAACAGCATGGATTTCTTGTTACGATGTTGGAAAACCCCTGACAGTTTTACCTAATATTGAACTATCTGATATTAGTGAACTACACCACTTGTTATAATTTTTATCTATACTTTACTTTCAACAAAAAATTTTCAACTTTTCTAAGGTTATTTTTCCGTTATGGACGTTTCTAAACTACTTGAATCACTCAATGAAAAACAACGTGATGTTGTTGCCGCCCCCTTACAAAATATGTTGGTTTTGGCTGGCGCTGGTAGCGGAAAAACGCGAGTTCTAGTACAGCGTATTGCTTGGTTAATGCAAGTTGAAAATGCTTCGCCTCATAGTATATTAGCGGTTACTTTTACCAATAAAGCGGCAGCAGAAATGCGTGTTCGTGTTGAAAAAACGGTTGAAGGTAATGTACATGGTATGTGGATAGGAACTTTCCATGGTTTAGCCCATCGCTTACTTCGTATGCATTTTCAAGAAGCTAAATTGCCACAAAATTTCCAAGTACTCGATTCTGATGATCAGCTTCGTTTAGTAAAACGTATTGTTCGTTCGTTAGGTATTGACGAAAAACGTTGGCCGCCTAAACAGATGCAGTGGTATATCAATGGTAAAAAAGATGAAGGTATTCGTCCTCAACACATTGAAGTGTATGACGACCCAACAGAGCAAACCTTTGTTAAAGTGTATAGCGGTTACCAAGAAGCGTGTGATCGAGCGGGTTTAGTTGATTTTGCTGAATTATTACTGCGCGCTCACGAACTCTGGTTAAATAACTCCGTGCTGCTCGATCACTACCAGCAACGTTTTAAACATATATTGGTCGATGAATTTCAAGACACCAATGCAATTCAATATGCATGGTTAACCATTTTAGGTAAAACATCCAGTAAGGTGATGATTGTAGGTGATGACGACCAATCAATATATGGCTGGCGTGGTGCAAAAATTGAAAACATACAACGTTTTTTGAGTGAGTTTGAGGAACCTCAAACCGTTCGCTTAGAGCAAAACTACCGATCTACTGCTAATATTCTTAATGCTGCAAATAAGCTTATTGCCAATAATAATAACCGTTTAGGTAAAAAACTGTGGACAGAAGATGAAGCGGGCGAAAAAATATCTATTTATACCGCTTTCAATGAAATAGACGAAGCGCGTTTTATAGCAGGTCGCATTACGGATTGGCGTAAGACAGGCAGCTTAGATGATGTTGCGATTTTATATCGCAGTAATGCACAATCTCGTTTACTGGAAGAAGCATTATTACAAAGCCGGTTACCTTATCGAATTTATGGTGGTCAACGCTTCTTCGAACGTTTAGAAATTAAAGATGCGCTGGCGTATTTACGATTATTAAATAACCGTGATGATGACGCCGCCTTTGAACGTATTATTAATACACCAACCCGTGGTATTGGTAATACCAGCCTGTCATTAATTCGTGATGCTGCACGTAGTTTAGAAATGACCTTATGGGAAGCTTGTCAATACATGCTAAAAAATGATGAATTGAAAGGACGTAGTGCTAAAGTTATTCAGAACTTTGTCAGTGTTATTGATCAGCTTGAAGATGACTCTAGCCATTTAGACCTCGATCAACAAGCAAATTATGTTATTCAGCACAGTGGATTAAAAGCCATGTACCAAGCTGAAAAAGGTGATCGTGCTGAAGCAAGGATAGAAAATTTAAACGAGCTTGTAACGGCTTGCCAAACATTTGAAGCCGACCCTGAACTAATTGAAGAACAAACCAAGCTGACTTCGTTTTTAACACATGCAGCCCTTGAAGCTGGAGAGTCTCAAGCTGATGATTATGAACCCGCCGTACAATTAATGACCATGCACTCAGCAAAAGGTTTAGAGTTTCCATTGGTATTTATAGCAGGTTTAGAAGAAGGGATGTTTCCTTCACAAAAGTCGGTAGAAGAAATAGGGCGGTTAGAAGAAGAAAGACGTTTATGTTATGTCGGCATGACACGTGCTATGAATAAGCTATACTTATGTCATGCAGAAAGCCGTAGACTTTATGGACAAGAAAAATTCCATAAAGCTAGCCGATTTTTACGCGAATTACCCGCGGAATGTACAGAAGAAATAAGATTGCAAAACCAAGTTAAACGTCCTTCAACAAAAGGAAAGTTTTCTTCTACTTTTACGCTGGAGACTTTTGAGAATAGTGGGTTCAAATTAGGACAATCAGTTGTACATGCAAAATTTGGTGAAGGCGTGGTCTTAAATTATGAAGGATCAGGCGCTCAAAGTCGTATTCAAGTGAATTTCGCTGATGTAGGTAGCAAATGGCTGGTTGTCGCCTATGCTAATTTACAAGCTATCGTTTAATATCACATGAAAATGATCAATATTTTCATTTGATGTCATTATATTTATAAGGTTAAAAATTATATGTCAAAGCAATTGCTCGTAGTAGAAGACAGTAAACCAATAGCTCGTGTTATAAGACAAATTGGCGAAGCATTAAATTATGAAGTAACCATTGCCACTACACTCGCTGAAGTGGAAAGTATTTTACAAACGAAGGATGATTTTTTTGCTGCAACGATCGACTACGCATTACCTGATGCGCCTAATGGTGAAGCGATAGGTTGTGTTCTCTCACATGGTATTCCAAGTGTTGTTATGACAGGGAAGATGGATGAAGCAACTCGACAGCAAATTCTTGCTCAGCCAGTTGTTGATTACATTCCTAAAGAAAATAGCCAAGCTTTCCTTTATCTAAAGCGTATTTTGCATTGGCAAATAACAAACAGTAGCACAGGAATTCTTGTTGTAGATGACTCTTCAGCAGCTCGAAACTATGTTTCTCAACTACTGAAACGTCGTAATTTTAGTGTTTATCGAGCAAATGATGGAGTGCAAGCACTTGAGCGTTTGAAACAGCATAGCGATATTAAGTTGGTGATCACCGATCTTGAAATGCCTGTTATGGACGGTATCGAATTAACCAACGAAATTCGTAAAATTTATAATCGTGACCAATTGTCTATTATAGGTATTTCTGGTGCGGATAACGGAATGCATTCTGCCCGCTTTATTAAAAATGGCGCAGATGATTTTCTTCGTAAACCTTTCTGTCCTGAAGAGTTTTATTGCCGTATAACCCAAAATATTGAAAACTTAAACAATATAGAACAAATACAAAAAGCGGCTAATACAGATTATTTAACCGACTTACCTAATAGGCGTGCGTTTTTCGCTAAGGCAGAACAGCTTGTTCCGCAATACATTAAAAGAAATATGCCCTATTGTGTTGCTATGCTTGATATTGACTATTTTAAGAAAGTAAATGATACCTATGGTCATGATGCAGGGGATCATGTTTTAAAGGTTCTTGCCTTGTATATGCGTAAACATCTAAGCTCTGGCCTACTTGCCCGCTTAGGAGGGGAAGAATTTGCTGTAATTATGCATGGTACAGACGAAGATCAGCTTTACACCAAATTAGATGATTTACGTCGTGATATTTCGGTATCTCAGGTATCTCATGATGATCACCATATTGTGTTTACCGTAAGTATGGGGATGGTGTGTAATAGCAGAGAAGAATTAGCCAAACAAATGAATCAAGCCGATACAGCTCTTTACAGTGCCAAAGAAAATGGGCGTAATCAAATAAGTATATTTGGTGTTGATGAATAGCTAACGATATTTACGCTACATTCATACTTAACTTTTAGGTGTATTTTTTATACAGAAAAAAGTAAAGTGGTTAAACAGTCATAAATTTAGGGTGCATTAAATGAATAACACAAAAATACTCATTCGCAAATTATTGCTAATGTTTTTTTGTTTTGTTTTTTGTACCTCAACCCCTCTTTTCGCCCAGCAACTGGGTAGTGAACAAGTCAAAGCGGCTTTCATTTATAATTTCATTAAACACGTAAGTTGGAACAATGAAAAGAAAGATGGAAATAAGCAATTTATTATCGGTGTGTATGGTGATGATAAATTTGCTGAATTACTCAAAAACACACTGTCAAAACGTGTAATCAAAAACAAAATCATCGAAGTCATAACAATACCTAATATTCAAGAAGGTAGAAAAACTGACTTGTTTTTCTCTGCTTCAAATCGAAATACAGAAATTGCTGATATCGCTTCAACGCTAAGAAATAGCAATACACTTTTGATCACAGACAACAGTTTAGATAAGCATAGTGTCATGATTAACTTGGTTGATAATGCTGAAAAGTCAGCTATTAGCTTTGAAGTGAATAAATCTAATCTTGTTTTTGAAGGTTTGGCAATTTCAACCGAACTTTTATTGTTAGGTGGTACTGAACTTGATGTTGCAACCTTGTATCGAGAAACAGAATTAGCATTACAAGTCATTAGAACGCGTGAAATAAGTTTAAATCAAAAACTAATTGAACAACAAAATCAAATATCCTCAACGATAAAAAAATTAGATGAGTTAAATAAAGACTTAACATTGCGAGAAGAAGTTTCACTTAAGCGTAAAAAAGAACTGAATGTTTTAAAAAAAGATATTGAACAACAACAACACTCTATTAAAAATAAAGAGTTACAGCTTGAAAATGTGGCAACACAACTAAAAGTAGCAAAAAATAATTTAGAGAGCCAACAAAGTTCTGTTTATAAAAAGGAACAAGAGAATGTTGCTATGGCTGAAAAAATATCAACCAATAGAGGTATTTTACAGCAGCAACAGAATCAAATAAGTGATCAAGGAATACAATTAAGTCAGAAAAATGAAGAGTTAGAAGAACGTAAAGAGCGAATTGATAAGCAACGATTTTATCTAATGTTGATGGCTATTTTTATTACGTTGTTGGTGCTCATTTCTGGATTAGTCGTTTTACTTTTTGTTAAAAATAGAAAGACAACCAGAAAATTAAGTCATACCCTCGAAAACTTACAGAATATGCAAAAGCAATTAGTCCAATCTGAAAAAATGGCATCATTGGGAACGTTAACTGCTGGGGTTGCACATGAAATCAATACTCCATTAGGTATCGCTGTTACATCAACAAGTTCGGCCTTGGAAAGTACGCAAAAAATTCGTGAGCATTTCGAACAAAATAAATTAACACGCAGTGAAATGGAACATTATTTTGATGGTATGGAAAAAGCCTCAAACCTAAATACTAATGCATTAGGGCGCGTTATTGAATTGTTGAATAATTTTAAGCAGGTTGCAGCTGATCAAATGGTTGGTGAAGAGAGGGAAGTTGATCTTGTTCATTATATTGAAGAGGTTATGTCTACGTTATCAGCAGAAATGAAACGTTTTAGAGTAAATTATCAATATAGTGGTGAAAGTGAATTTATCATCACTACTATTCCTGGTGCTTTAGCACAGGTGTTAACCAATTTAGTTACTAATACATTAAAGCATGCTTTCGAAGATAAAATTGTGGGTAACATTACTATTGAGTTATCGAAAACAGAAGATAACAAAGCCATGATAGTCTTTAAAGATGATGGGCAAGGAATGACTCAGCATGTTTTGGATAATATATTCGAACCATTTTTTACCACCAAAAGAAATTCTGGTGGTACGGGGTTAGGAATGAATATTGTTTATAATATTATTTGTCAGAAACTTGAAGGTACAATAAAAATAGAAAGTGAGTTAGAACATGGTTCACAATTCTATATTACCCTTCCCTTAGAATTAACTTCTTAGTTATTCATCGAAACCAGTTTTCGTTTTTCTTTTCTTGATTTTAATGAATCGACACTATAAATAACTAATGCTAACCAAATAGCAGCAAAAGTAAATAACTTAGCGGGTTCTAATGTTTCTTGATAATAAAAGGTCGCTAAGACAAACATAATACTGGGTCCAATATATTGGAAAAAACCAAGTGTTGATAATGTTAACCTTTTTGCTGCAGCCGTAAAACACAGTAAAGGTGCAGTGGTAACAACTCCAGCGGCGATTAATAACATATTTAAATCAAGGTTGTTTTTCAGCATATTAGCCGTACTACTATCTATAAAGAGTAACCAATACATAATAGCTAACGGTAACATCATGCTTGATTCAATTAATAATCCTACAAAAGAATCAATATGTAATTTTTTACGTAGCAAGCCATAAATACCAAAGGATCCAGCAAGTGCTAATGAAACAACGGGCAATGAGCCTAGTGCAACAAGTTGAATTAATACGCCACATAAAGCTAGTATAACGGCAAGTTTCTGCATCTTACGTAAACGCTCACCTAAAAAAATAACACCTAGGGCTACACTGAATAATGGATTAATAAAATATCCCAAACTGGCATCAAGTAAATGATCATTATTTATGGCCCAAATAAATAGAAACCAATTTACTAACAAAAAAGAAGCCGTTATCGCAAGTTTAGCTAATAATTTAGGCTGTTTGAGTGTGTTAATAAGAACGCGATATCGTTTGCTAATCACAACAATTAAAAATAAAAGCAGGCTAGACCAAATAATACGATGTACCATAATTTCATCAGAACTTACGGTAGCAATTAATTTAAAATAAATGGGGGCTAAACCCCAAAGTACATAAGCGCTAATAGCGTTAATTACACCATTACGATCTTTGTTATTGGTTACAGTCATTATTGTCAAAAAGCTTTAGCATCAAAAATAAAGAGGAAAATTATAGCACAATGAATTAATTTCCACTTGTTACTTCATTTAAACTTAAAAAACGTCAATAAATCCGTTGGCTTTAATCTTTTGGTTACAGATTAACCTACCAAATAAGTACCGGTGCCAAAAGCAATGTGATCACCTTTTTCATTATGTAATTCCATACGGGCTACTGCGACTTTATTGCCACTACGAATAATATGCGCTGTGGCAATAAATTCTTCACCTCTGCCAGGTCTCAAGTAGTCGGTTCGAAGATCTATTGTACCTAAGCAACTTAAACTGTTCTGAATCGCTTCAGTTGTTTTGTGCTCAAGTTGTTCAATCATATTTGCTGCAACGACAACACCACCTGCAAAATCTAGTGCTGATGCTGTAACACCGCCATGTAATGTTTTTTGTAATGGATTACCCATTAATTTATCTTGCCACAAAAATCGTATTTCAGAGGTTTTAGCGTCAAACTTACTCACCTCAAGCCCAAGGAGATTATTAAAGGGGAGATTATTTGCCCAAAAATTAGCGAGTTGATTTATTACTTTTTCTTCATGTAAATTAGTTGGCATATATAAAATTCACTTAACTGGTCTGATGTCTAGAATATAGATTAGCACTTATTTCTCCCGAGCATTCAATAAATACTAAAATAGTACTCTCGACTTTTTTATTGCTGAGGTAAAATAGACATCATTGTAATATTAATAAAGTTTATTCAGTTGCAAACAGCTTTCACTACAGTTTCACAACCTCAACTTGAAGATGCGTTAAAGCATCATTTTGGCTATCAAACTTTTCGCAGTGGTCAACTAGAGATTATTCAGCAACTCTTTCTTGGAAAAGATAGTTTAGTACTGATGCCTACTGGCGGCGGAAAATCGATGTGCTATCAGTTACCTGCCGTTTTATTACCCGGTGTAACTATTGTTGTTTCACCATTAATAGCGTTAATGAAAGACCAAGTTGATGGCTTAACTCGGCAAGGAATTTCAGCAGCTTTTATAAATTCAAGTTTAGAACAAGAAACAATAAACGATATTTTTCAGCGTTTGTCTCGTGGTGAAATTAAATTACTTTATATTGCCCCCGAACGTTTGAAGAATTATTATTTTATGCAAGGTTTGTTGAGTATGCAGATCAGTTTATTTGCAATTGATGAAGCTCACTGTATTTCGCAGTGGGGACATGATTTCCGCCCAGCATACACTCAACTCCACAGCATTAAGCAACAGTTTCCTTCAGTCCCTGTCATGGCGTTAACAGCGACCGCTGATGTGACTACACGTAAAGATATTTTGCTTCAGTTAGGCTTGAATGATCCTTATATCCATCTAGACAGTTTTGATCGTCCTAATATTCGTTTTACATTGGCAGATAAATATAAAGGCGAGCATCAAGTCTTACGTTACATTCAAAAGCGTGGTGATGATTGTGGCATTGTTTATTGTAATAGCCGTTGGCAAGTCGAAAAACTATCAAAAATGTTAGCAGGCTCAGGCATTAATTGTTCGGCATATCATGCAGGTATGGAAACTGAAATGCGAAATATTGTGCAAGATGGTTTTGCTAAAGACAATATTCAGGTTGTTGTTGCAACCGTCGCTTTTGGTTTAGGTATAAACAAATCAAATATTCGCTTTGTGATTCATTTTGAGCCACCAAGAACGTTAGAGTCTTACTATCAAGAAATTGGGCGTGGAGGGCGAGATGGTTTACCAGCAGAAGCGTTATTTTTATATGATGAGAAAGATGTCGATCGCATTTCAAAGCGTATAGCAGACGGTGATAATGAAGAAAGGGTAAATGTAGAACAACAAAGATTTCAGGCAATGAAGGGCTTTATTGAAGCCCAGACTTGTCGTCGACAAGTTGTCCTTAATTATTTTGCAGAGTTTACCACTAAAAAGTGTGGTAATTGTGATATTTGCTTAGATCCCCCTAGCCAATTTGATGCAACGGAAGCAGCACAAAAAGTTTTATCATGTGTTTTTCGTATTCAACAGAAAGGTGATATTGAACATGTAGTGCAAGTATTACGTGGCGAATTAACTGAAAACGTGAAAAGACTGGAACATGATAAAGTATCAACGTTTTCGATTGGTAAAAGTAAAACCCCCGGGTATTGGTTTGCCATTATTAGGCAATTAATCCATTTAGGTTTTTTACAACAAGATATTTCTTTGCAGTCGGTATTATGTTTAACACAAGCCTCACGAACAGTTCTAAAGGGAGAAGAGCCTTTAATGTTAGCTTCGCCTAGATTACAAAAAGCCAGCTATTGGAAACAAGAAAAAACTGATAATCGCTATGATAGAGGGTTATTTATGAAATTGCGTAGTTTGCGTAAAACGATTGCAGATGCTGAAGACATTGCGCCTTTTATTGTATTTAATGATGCAACATTGTCTGAGTTAGCTCGAGTTAAGCCTCAAACTTCACAACAGATGCTGAACATAAGCGGCATTGGTGATACTAAACTTGCTCGTTATGGACATGAATTTCTTGAAACGATTCAACAACATAATTCTTGAATAAAAAAAACGCTCAATTGAGCGTTTTTTAATATCTATTATTGATGCTGAGTAGTTTCAACAATAACGATTGAACTTATTTTAAACTAGCGTAATAAGCTGCAATATTAGCGATATCTTCATCATTTAACATCATAGCCATAGGTGCCATGACAGGATCTTTACGTTTGCCTGCTTTAAAGTCTTTCAATTGTTTAGCTATGTAAGCTTCTTTTTGACCAGCAAGGTTTGGGTACATTGGTACAGCAGAAATTCCAGCAACACCATGACACGCAGCACACATACCAGTTTTAGCTTTACCAGCAGCAGCATCACCAGCAAAAACAGGAGATGCGAACATGAGCGAAGCAGCAACAGCTAAAGTAATTTTTTTCATAACTTAATTCTCTCTTAGTCGTTAGGATTTTTTACACTACCTTCAGTATATGAGAAAAGGCTAAGGCTGTCGTTGGTTTTTTTATGCTAACTAACAGCAATCAGTAGTTCTTTGATTTTATACAAGTAAGGCTAATATTTTTAAAGGTGACATTCATTCCATTATATCCATAATAACATAAATAATAGATCGATATTAAATGTTAATAAGAGGGAGTGGCATAAGTATAATTTATTAATGAAGGTTTTTTTTGATGGTCTATTTTAATCACTAAAATTGTGTAATTTAATACGTTATTGTTTTAAGTGTAAGTTAGGCTGCAAACTACGGGCCTTTTTTAAAATACTATTTGCATTTTCTGCAACATTAAAGTTTTCCACACCTATAGATAATGTCATTTGAGGTAATCTGATACCAGACTTACTACTCACAAAACGAAGCTTTTCAACGCCCTGCATTATTTTTCCGGCTATTTCTCTAGCACTCCCGTTGTCAACACCGGGTAATAAAAGCAAAAACTCATCACCACCCGAACGAATAGGTAAGCCGCTATCGTCAACATAACTACTCACTTTACTGGCTATTTTTGATAATAGGACATCGCTGATTAAGTGGCCAAACTTTTTATTTATTTCAGACAGTTGGTCAATGCAGACAACAATCGCAGCTACTTGTTGGTTTGGATCTTCTGTTAACCATAAATCCAAATGCTTAGAAAGTGCTTTTCTGTTATATAGGCCTGTTAAAGGGTCCATATAAATTTCTTTTTGTGCTTCTTTTAATTCAACTTGTAGTGCGAGTGTTTTTTTACGGGTTAACATAATATGCTCGGCGAGTTTTTGCTGGTGTTGCTTAAACGTCTTCGATGCCGTATGTATGCTATTTGCAGCAGAAATGACTTTTTGTTTATCATTAGATTGTAGGTGAGAGAGATTACTATCGAGGTTGGAGATCAGTTTATTAATACTTGATGAAGATCTTTTACTGTTTTTTTCTACATTGGTAACAACTTCATCAAGATCATCAATAATTTCATCTCTGAACTTACTTTGTCCTAGAATAAATTGTCGATAATTTTCTTCAATAAAAAAAGTATCGAGCTTTTTGCCGAGGGCAAGTTGGTTCTCTATGTTAGTATTTAACGGGATATTCTTATTATTAACATACTCATAGCTAACGGCATAATTAATTGGGCTGACAGGTAAATGCCATAACAGTAATTTCTTTACCGCCATGTTCATTTTTAGCTCAGCTTGTTCTATGGAATCATGATATTTCATTGTTCCATCCCAATATTTATACCCTATTAAAAACCTGATAGACCATTTTCTAGTAAAAACAAGTAAAGTGCTACATATATTTATTTTTAAAGAAAAACAAAATTTATTATAAGCTAACAGGATATATGAAAAAGTAGATATGAAATTAATACTAAAAAGAAGGGAAGGCTAGCAAAGTATACCGAAAGCTGACTGTTCAAAATAAAGACAAGCCCCCACTATATCTAAATTTGGCAGTTCCGCTATCTTAGGTTTCCCCTTAGACCGGTAACTTTGCGTCTCCAGCTTTCACTAGATTTGCCCTTTTCGAGTTTTAGAAACTCTAAAAACATTATAAGCGTTGAACTCTGCTTGTAAACCTTTATTATGAATCTTTATTGAACTTTAAGTTAAGCCTATAAATAACCTGTAAATTTATACCTTATCAATGCTAATCAAATAAAGGACTTTAGTGAACAATGCCTTATAAATTGCTGTTGATCCTTTGTTGTCTAATGGTTTCTACATTTTCTTTTGCCAACGAAGCTTTAAATATAGAGCAAAATCTTGAAGAAGTTGACTACTATTTTTTACAAGAACCTGAAAACCTTCCCTATGAGGATATAATTGCCTTATCGAGAAAAGTACTTGGATCTCGTGAAAATTATACAGTTCAAACCCTTGGTAAAACATTCGTTCTTCTTACTGATAATGCGAGTAATAGGGGAGAAGATAACGAAGCTTTTCAGTTTGCTCAAGATGGTCTTTCTCTAAGAGGACTTAATCTTTCAATAAAATTGAATTTATTACTTAAGTCTGCCAAAGGTTATTATTTGAAAGAAAAGTACGAGAAAACTCAAATTATAACAAAGCGCGTTATTTTAATGGCAGACACCCCAGAAGTTTTAAAATATCGATTAATTGCATTGAGTTATCGAGCAATGACTTATGCTTTGCAGAATGCAAATGATTTGGCGATGAAAGATATTAAACAAGTCGATATTTTAATCAAAACAAACCCCCAATATAGTGATCATCTGTGTATTTTAGAGATATTAGCTACTGCTTATTATTACTTAGGTGATGCTCAAACGTCACTAACAATGCAGAATAAGTTATTAACATTAAGATTTGATGTAGATAAATTGGCAAATATCGATCAAACTTATCTGAGTTTAGGTCGCGCTTATTTTCAGCTAAATTTACTTGATGACGCTTACAACTCATATTGGGAAGCGCAAATGCACAGTAAAAATAAAA
>CAJWBY010000088.1 GCA_913020705.1 uncultured Colwellia sp. | reverse complement strand
ATAATACCTCTACAGACTTAAATATTGTGTTGCTTGATGAACCAGATAGTCATATTCATCGAGATATACAGCAACGCTTATTGTCGGTTCTCATTCGTTTTTCTAAAAATACGCAAATTTTACTGACGACACATAATGAATCTTTAATTCGCAACGCGCCAACACATTATTTATTTCATTTAGAAAGCAAAGCTAATAATCATTACTCTAATTTAGGCACAAAAGAAATTGAAGCCTTAGAGCCACGTTTTTCAGGTATTTATCCCGCTATTACCAATCCCATTATTAGCGAATTAGGAAATTGTAACGGCTTAGATTTTGTCAATGCGATTGAGTCGGACTGTCTTATTTTTGTAGAAGGTGAAGACGATGCGCGTGTAATTGATATTTTATTAAAACGTTGAATTTCTTCACTTTGAGAAATTATGATTTGGTCACCTAAAGACAAACCACTTTTCACTTGAATTTTTTGTACTGAGCCACGTCCAAATTCAACGGCCATTTTTTTAGCACTATCGCCTGTAGCGTCTAACTTAAAGAGTTTTACGCTGCGATTACTTTGTGCAAAAGAAGGTCTACGCACAAATAACGTATCATTGAGTTGAGCAACAAGAATTTCACCATCAATACTTAAGTCTGGACGTGCATCACTAGGCAGTGGTTCAGTTAAAGAAACATCTACTTGTACATCGTTATTATTTACTGAAGGAGCAATACGAATAACTGTACCTGCAATATGATTGTTACGCGTATCAATCATGATTGACTGTCCTAATGCAACATCTCGTATCGCTAATTCTGGTATTTGTAATTCAGCAATCAGCTCATTTTGCTGTGCAAGTTTAGCTAAGTTGCTGCCCATAATGACTTGTTGACCCGCTTAAATGGCAACATCTTGTACAACACTGTCGATAGTTGCTCTTACTTGTAAATTAGCTACTTGTTCTTCCATACTCTGCAGTGTTTTACGCATTTTATTTAAGCGAGCATTAAGTGCATTTCAATTTACAAAAAAAGCAAAGTAACTAGACGGTAAGTACCCTAAACAAGCAAAGTTAATAAGTTTCGGTCGATGTTGAAAATATGAGCGAGAAGTTGGATATATGTGTAAGTAATTACACCTAATTAGCTTCAAATACTCACAGGAGCAGTTATCAGAAAGATCTTATTATAGTAGGAAATTTTCTAGAGGTTTTGATTTTAAAAGGAAAAAAATGGGGTGGCTAAAGGGACTTGAACCCTCGACAACCGGAATCACAATCCGGGGCTCTACCAACTGAGCTATAGCCACCACTGATATTACTTAGAACGCCTTGTGGTAAGGCGCGGAGAGTATATTGTATTTATGCGTAGATTGACAAGAAAAATCTTCGATTTTTAGCTTTTTATACGGTACTTTTTATCTGAACCATATTTATGTCTAATAATTCAGTTAATTGTTAAAGCAATTTTTCTCATATCTTTTCCAACTGTACTTTGAATTAATATATTATAAACATTATTCATCTGAATATTTGGCGGACTTATGTCACTAGAAAAAATTTCTGCGCAATTAAATAATATTAATAGGTTAACTGAAGGCAAGGCTAAAAAACTACCCCCCATAGAATCTTGGAACCCTCCTTATTGTGGTGAAATTGATTTACAGGTTAAGAGTAACGGGGACTGGTTTTCTGGTGGTACTGTTTTTAAAAGGCTCTCACTCGTTAAGTTATTTGCTTCTGTTTTATTAAGAGAGGTAGAGGGTGAACGTGATGAGTACTTTTTAGTTACACCTGTTGAAAAAGTTAAGATCACTGTTGACGACGCACCTTTTGTTTTAACACAGTGGGCATGGCAAGATGACACCAAATCTACAATGACGGTCAGTACTCATTTAGATGACGAATTCGTGCTTGATGAGAGTCATCCGTTAACGATAAATGCTAACGGTGAGATATATGTTTTAGTACGACGCAACTTACTGGCAAAAGTGCATCGAAATATTTATTATCAATGGGCTGATTTAGCCAAGGAAGTTGTTACTGAAAAGGGAACTGAACTCATGTTCTCTAGTGCTGGTCATCAGTTCAGTTTAGGTATGTTAGATTAAAATATTATTGTTGCAATACTTTATCTTTAGACATTTAATCTTTAAAAACTCATCTTTAACGCTTTCATTTCTGATAATGTAAAGACGAGTTTATAAGGTTAAATTACTCGCGAGAAACGTTGCTGATTAACGTGTTTTTTCATATAAGCATCGAAACTCATACAAATATTACGAATGAGCAAACGCGCTTTTTGATCAACGCGAATAAAGTCAGTTGTGTTTATAACTAAACCATCTTCAATAAATGTGCTGAGTAGTGGTAAGTCTTCAGCAAAATATTCTGCAAAGTCGATACTGTATTTTTTGTTTATTGTGTTCTTATCAATGTACAAATTACACATTAATTCGCGAATAACTTCACCACGAATCATGTCATCTTTTGATAAGCTAACCCCTTTCACTTGCGCATTTTTTTTAATGTCTATCGCTTTATAATAGTCTTGTAATTCTTTGATATTTTGACTGAAAGAATTACCAATATTACTAATAGACGAAACACCTAAGCCTAATAAATCACAACCACCTTTAGTTGTGTAGCCTTGGAAATTACGATGTAACGTGCCACCTTTCTGGGCAATAGAAAGTTCATCGTTAGGCATAGCAAAATGGTCCATACCAATAAAATCGTAACCAAAACTACAAAGCTTTTCAATGGCAAGTTTCATTAGTGCAAATTTTTCCTGCACGCTGGGTAACCATTCATCACGTAACTTACGTTGGGCAGCAAAGCGGCTAGGTAAGTGTGCGTAGCTAAATAAAGAAATACGGTCAACATTCATTTCATGGGCTTTGTGTAATGTTTTAGTAAATGTTTCTATCGTCTGATGGGGTAATCCGTAGATTAGGTCGATATTAATTGAATTGAAGCCTACTTGTTTGGCGTGAGCAATAAAGTCGCTAATAAACTCGGTTGATTGCAAGCGGTTAATGGTTTCTTGTACTTTCTTGTCAATGTCTTGAACGCCGATACTTAAACGGTTAAAGCCTAAATTAAATAAGTGCTCGGCAAGATTCATTTCAATTTCACGGGGGTCAATTTCAATACTCATTTCTACGTGATCAGCAAAGGTAAACTTCTCTTTTAATAAAGTGACTAATTTTGTTATTTGAGTATGCGTTAAAAAGCTGGGTGTACCACCGCCCCAATGAAGTTGCTTAACCGTGTAATCAGTGAAAAACTCAGCGCGTGAACTAATTTCTTTCGCTAAAAACGCTAAGTAGGTATCCGCTTTGTCACGGTGTCGGGTGACAACTTTATTACAACCGCAGTAATAGCAAAGACTATGGCAAAAAGGGATATGAACATACAAAGACAATTCACGATTGGGTGAATCTTTTACTGCATTAACAAAGTCTTGTTCAGAGAAGTCGTCATGAAATTCTAACGCTGTAGGATAAGATGTGTACCTAGGACCACTCGTATTATATTTAGATAGTAATTTAGGGTCGAAAAATTGATTTGCTTGCATTGTTTGTTACCGAATTAGCGATTACTTATGTTCTAAGTCGGAGTATAACAATGCAAGTATTATGGATATTGATCGAGCGCAACAAAGGTAAACTATTTTATTGAATAGCCATAAATTTAGTTTGCTAGCGCGCTGACACGCTCTTGAGCATATTGGTGAAGCGATGTGACATCAATTTTTATCTTTGCTGATAAATTGTTTTCAGCTTTCATACGATGTAAGTCAAGCTTCATACGTTCGTTTTTGGCGAGTTTTTTTCTTTCTTCAAGAATAGGCATATGTTTAATCTCATTATAAAGCTCAAAGATGGCTGGAAATTCTTCCGACAAACCTTCACTAAGCTTTAAAGAGTCAAGTAATACACTTAAACGCCAACACCCTTCAGCAATATCGCATTGTTCTTCTTTCATGGCATGAGCAATGATGACGACACTTTTAAGGATCTTAGTGTCGTGTTTCGCGAGTGCCATCTTTTTTTCTTGTTCAGCAAGCTCAATTTTAGCTGTTTGTTGTTTAAGTTGAGATAATAACTTAACAGCGTAAAAAGCGAGCGCAGCAATAATAACTACGGCGCTAACAATTGCATAAATCCAAGGTTCAGTGAGCATGAAGATACCTTATTCGAATTCTGACAAGTCGCTATTATCAAACTTGTCCCAAAGATCTTCACCAGATTTTGGTTTTTCAGCGCTTTCAGCTGACTCGTCTTCCTCTTCATCATCTAATCCGAGCATTTCACGTAATTGCTCATGACGTTCCATTTTTTCATTAAAGTAATCAACATCTTCATTACTTAGTGAAATGTCGTTTTCTTGTTGTTCAAGAATACTCTGTAAACGGCTATCGTCTTCAATAGCAGCTAATTCTTGCTCTAAAGAGGTATCAGCTTCAACAACACGAATAGCAGCGATAGGGGAGCTATCAGCTTTCACTTTGTTTTTTATTTTTGCTTTAAAAGGTTGTGCCGTTGCTTTTACTGGTCCGCCAAGATCAATTGGTTTTTTGCTACCAATACGTGGATCTTTGTTTTTAGCAGGTTCCTTAGCGTCTACACCTGAATCAAAAGCTTCTTTCTGACGATTTCCCGCTTGCTTTCCTGATTTTTTCTTTGGTTTTCTATCGACAGGAACTAAAGGTTTTTTCTTATCATCTTTTACTGCACCAATTGAGCCAGCGCCTTGTTTTCTAGATTTCTTGTTACGAGACATAAAATAATATCACTAATAAATTCAATGGGTGTATTTTACGTTATATTGTGGGAAACAGCGATAGGGGTTGATGATTAATTTTCAGGCATAAAAAAACGATGAACAAGTCATCGCTTTCGTATTAATTTAAGTGGTTATCCTAACCTGTTAGCGCTTCCTATTAAGTCTTAACGTATTATTATTTTTTATGTTGCGTTAAATACTTAATTTATTTTTTATTATTGGTCATCCTGACACTTTCTATATCTTTCCGTGTTGTGGTCAAAGACCTAATTATCAACAATCATCCTGATAGTAAATTAATCATCCGTATTCTTTAAAAAGTAACACTCTACAAGAGAATGTTTAAATGCTTTCCGTGCAATTCATTCCATATTGTTATTTGGCTAAAAAATAGCTCGGAAGTAGTATGCCTTAGTTTGTAAAAGTCGCAAGTGATAAATACATATTTATTTACATTTCATCAGCTAGTCGTTTTTAGTTGTTGTTTTTTATGATTATTTGTTTTTTATTAAGTTAATAAATAGTAACTTTTATTTATTTGTATGGCGAATGTCTTACATAAACAATCGCTTATATACTAAGCGTGTCCGATGGTTTTATATACGAAATTCTTCGTTTAATAGACAGATAATTTAGTGAACTTAGAAAATAATGAATAAGAAAGTATTCGTAATTAATTAGCAACAAATGAAGTAATAGATTTTTGGGAGGATAATGAACTCAGCAGCATACAATATATTCTACTGAGTTCGCCTATGTAATTTGATAGAGGGTTTTAATCCATTTCGTGTAACCAAGCAGCATGCTTTGGTGCAACTTTGGTTTGATCCCATTCTGCAATCATTAAAGGCGCTACGCTTTTAAGTTCTGCCATTTGCTCAACCGTTCCGGTATTTGCGGCTAACTCTAAACGGTGACCATTTGGATCGAAGAAGTAAATTGATTTAAATACGCCATGGTTTACTGGTCCTAAGACATCAAGACCTTTTGCCGCTAAATCATCTCTTGCCGCAACAAGTGCATCAATATCTTCTACCTCTAAGGCAATATGTTGCACCCATTTAGGTGTGTTCTCGTCACGACCCATATCAGGTGAGTTAGGGATTTCAAAAAAGGCGAGAACATTGCCCATGCCAGCATCAAGAAATATATGCATGTATGGGTCTGGCGCTTTAGTTGAAGGTACTTCGTTTTCAGCAATGGCGACAGTAAGTTCCATATTTAAATGTTTCTTGTACCAATCAACGGTCTGTTTTGCATTTATACAACGATAAGCTACGTGATGAAATCTTTTGATTTGAATCATAATACTTTACCTATTCTTAATAATAATTTTATATGGGGCAATGTTCACATAAAGTAACTTATGTTACTAGTTTGTGTGTTGCTTACCAAATCTAGCTTTTAGGCTTTTCGTGTCAAAAGATTTACACTTTACTGTAAAGTCAACGCTTACAGCGCCATTTTTCGCTCAGTGTGCTATCCACTTCTGTAATGCCAATAGCAGCAAGTGGTGAATCAATAAAATTAATTTGACTAGAAATTAATTGATCGTCTCTGAAGTAATGACAGGTTACTTTAGCGTTTTCGGGCAAATGTTCAGCAAGTTGTTGTAATGATTTTTCGCTCACCCTTATATTATTAACGGATACTAGAACATCATTAACGGCTAAACCAGCTTGTGCCGCTGGAGAACTTTCTATTACCTGAGTAATTTGAACACCTAATGTCATTCCTTTGTATTGAGCGCCTATATAAGGGGAATATGCATTACTACTTATGGTATCTAAACTATTAAGTTGTTTAAATTTTTGTGGGGTAAAAGCGACGCCTACTTGGTTAAGTAATGGTGCTAAATCGACACGTTGAGCATTATTGAGTAACGTTAAGAAAGCGTCGGTAATATCGTCATTACAGAGTATGTTCGCAATATTAATGAAATCTTCTTCGCTTGTACCCATATTGGTTCTACCAAAATGTATCCACAATTCACGCATTAATGTATCTAAACTATAAACACCTGCTGACTTTTCGCGAATGGTTAAATCTAACCAAAGTGCGATTAAAGATCCTTTTGTATAATAGCTAACAATATTATTAACTGCATCAGGCCCTTGCTGATAAAATTTGGTCCAAGTATCGAAGCTAGAGTCTGTAACACTTTGTTTGAGTTCACCTTGTCCACGATAAACTCGTGTAGCCGTTTTCGATAATTGCTTTAAATAGTCTTCAAAAGTAATTAATCCTGTACGAAACAATGAAAAATCATCGTAATAAGACGTTATGCCTTCATAAGCCCATAACTGACGAGTATGCACTTCTTCTTGTAAATTATAAGGATGAAATTCTTTTGGCTTTATACGGCAAACATTCCAGGCATGAAAGTATTCATGTGAACATAAGCTTAAGAATGTTTGATAATTCTCACTGGTTTCATTGGGTTTATTCGGATTCGGTAAATCGAAGCGGCTTGCTTGCAAAATAGTTGAATTTTTATGCTCGAGTCCACCAAATCCACTACCCAATAAATGAGTGATAAACCAATATTCTTTAAAGGGCGCTTCACCAAATAAGTTTATATGGTGTTGACAAAGCTTTGCAATATCAGCCTTTAAGCGTTCTCTGTCACCAAAGTGTTGGCTGGTAAAAACTAAATGATGAATCACACCTTCAACGGTAAATTCGAAAGCATCAAAATTACCAATGGCAACGGGGCAGTCGATAAGCTCTTGATAATCGTTGGCGATGTAATCACCAAATTGATATTTTTCAGTGGCTTTGGCTCGAGTTAATCCTGTTGCAACTTGCCACTGAGTATATTTATCAGGTGATGTTTTGATGATTGATTCTGGGAGTAAAATAGACAACGAACACTTTTCGTCTGGTAATTCTTGTACTTGTAAGAAAGTGGAACTGCCATTAAAAAAACCACGTTCACTGTCTAAATACGCGGTGCGTACTGATAAGTCGAAAGCAAATATTTGATATGTAATGACAGTAGAAGTACCTGTAGCGACAAACTGCCAAGTTTGCTTGTCGGTTTTATTAAGTGGAATACCCTTAATCGTTTGCTGTTTTTCTTGGTTATCATTATGCGCATAAATTTCAATAATATTTTTAGCAAAGTCACGGATCATATAACTACCTGGCAACCAAGCAGGTAATGACAAATGGTAGGTTTGATCTATTTGAGTAGCAAAGGAAAGCTCAACAGAAAATAAGTGGCTGTTTAAATTATCAGGAAAAATTTTGTATTGGATCATGGAAAGAGGCAACTAAGTGAGGCAGAGAATATGCTCCAATGTAGCAGAAATACACGATAAAAACAGTAAAGCACAAAGTGAATATTGTGCTTTACTGAACAAGTTTATTGCGGATATTTGAGTGTGCTAATGTTACTTCCTAAAACTGCCTTATGAAGAAGGTGGCTAAAGTAAAATAACTGTTTTTCCTTCATTCAAACATATACGCTGCTCGGCGTGCATTCTAACCGCATGAGATAATGCTGTTGCTTCAATATCGTGACCACTATGAACCATTTTTTCTATCGTAAAACCATGGTTAATCGCTTTAACTTCTTGAACAATGATAGGCCCTTCATCTAAGTCACTTGTAATGTAATGTGCTGTTGCGCCGATAATTTTAACCCCGCGCTGGTGAGCTTGATGATAAGGTTTTGCGCCTTTAAAACTGGGTAAAAATGAATGATGAATATTAATCGCACGACCTTGCCATTGTTGACAAAAATCATCTGACAAAATTTGCATGTAACGGGCAAGCACTAATAGATCGGTTTTATAGTCTGCCAATAACGTGAGAAATTGATCTTCTTGCTGTTTTTTAGTCTGTGCTGAAACCGGTAAATAGTGAAAAGGAATTTTATGCCAATCAACTAATGATTCACAGTCTTGATGATTTGAAACTACAGCGACAATATTCACAGGCAATACACCTGCTTTTGCTTTGGTTAACAAAGAGACCAAACAATGATCATCTTTAGATACCGCTATAACTACATTTGGAAAACTATCGCGCTCGCGTAATTGAAAGTTCATCGAAAGAGGTTCTGCGAGTTCAGCGATTGCTTGGCGAAACTCATCTATTGAAACGTTTAAGTTTCTGTCATCAAACGCGATGCGTGAAAAAAAGGTGGCCGTATAGGGATCACTGTACTGAGAGGTTTCAGTGATAAACGCGCCATGTTGGAAAAGATTTTGAGAAACTTTAGCTAAGACTCCTGAAGTATCAGGGCATTGCCAAGTTAATATATAATGGTGAATGGGTTTCATACTTGACTCCAAAAATGATAAATATGAAGCCAGTGTGACAGATTTTTTACAAAGTGATTAGTTTATTGCGCTATAAGCTAAGAACTAACTTTCTATTGGGCTGAGCAGGTTGTGTTACTAATTATATTTATTTATTACAGTTCATTTTTATGTACTTTGTGCAGATTTTTAACATAAAGTGCTTCTACTTTTTCACGAGCCCAGGGGGTTTTACGCAAAAATTTTAAAGTCGAATTGATACTTGGATTTTCGGTAAAGCAGTTTATTTTTATTTGCTGACCAAGCGCAGGATAACCAAAATATTCAACAAGTTCGGTAACAAGTACTTTTAATGTGACACCATGTAAAGGATTGAATGGTTGATTGTCCATATTTTTATCATTGATATTGTTTGTAAATTATTTACTTATTTTAACAGATTAATTTTGAAGTAGCTTTGTAAAATTAAATGTATCGGAAAGTTGATCTATTTTTTGGCAATGATAAGGTTATGCAATTAAATTGAATCATGATGTAAGAGAGTTCAAGCGTGTTTAAATTAAATTTTTCCCGTAAAATTATTATTGTTTCTACAGTATTAGTGTTAGTTGCCTTGTCTGTATCTACTTCAATTAATTATGTTTTTTTGAAGGATAACACCCACAAAAATCTAAATAAAGCAATTGACGAAATAGGGCATTCTGTTTCTGGAAATATTGCTAATTGGTTAACTAATCGACTGCAAATCATTGATGCGGTAGCGTTAAATATTACTGACATTAATAGCCATGACGAAATATTCAATGCGGTACAACAAGCCGTAAAAGCTGGCAAGATGAAAAATACCTTTGTTGGATTAGCGAGTACAGGTAAATTCATTCTTGATGATTTAACCATAGTACTACCCGATGATTTCGATATTCGACAGCGTCCTTGGTATCTCCTAGCAAAAGATGGACGTAAATCTTCTTTTACTGAAACGTATATTGATGCAACGACTGATCAACAAGTCTTGACTGCCGTCGCGCCTATTTTAGACGGAGATACATTTGTTGGAGCTGCAGGTGGAGATATTTTTCTTGGAGAAATATCAGAGATTTTGAATGAAATCGACTTTCTTGATTTAGGTTATGCCTATTTAATGACGTCAGATGGAAATATTTTGAGTCACCCTAATGTGAAAAATGTTGGTAAAAATGTGCGTGAATTATTAGGGGAATCTCCAGCGCTTTCCATCGAATTAAATGAAATTAACAATAAAACTATTGTATCTTTTATACCGATTAAAGGTATTGAATCAGTTGATTGGTATGTAGGTGTCGTACTCGATAGAGAAAAAGCTTACGAACCTATGGTTAATGCTCGTAATACAGCGATTATTGTTGTGTTCATGAGTTTATTAGTGACAATTATTCTTTTGCACTTTTTGTTTAGCCATTTAATGAAGCCTATACATACATTGAATGTGGCGATTAAAGGAATTTCGACGGGTGACGGTGATTTAACCCAACGTTTATCTGTTGAAAGCCAAGATGAATTTGGTGAATTATCACATAATTTTAATGATTTTATTGAAACGATGCACGATTCAATGCAACAAGTGCAAGAGTCTGCTGCAAATTTAGAACAACATATTGATCAAGTACGCCAAAGCTCGAAAGTTGGCATCGATATGGCGGGTGAACAACTAAACCGTGGTAATAGCGTTTCTACTGCGGTAACTGAATTGAATGATTCATCTCAAAAAATATCGAATAACGCAGTAACTGCATCTGATTTAACATCAGGTATGCAAGCGCAGTCGAATGAAGGTTTAACTGCACTCAGTGAAAATATCCAATCCATAGAGCATTTATCAGAAATCATGATTCGTTCAAGTGATGAAATTGAGAAGCTGAGTAGCGAAACTAAAAACATTGTCAGCATTTTAGATGTCATTAAAGGCGTAAGTTCACAAACCAATTTGCTTGCCTTAAATGCAGCTATCGAAGCGGCTCGTGCAGGAGAAGCGGGTAGAGGTTTTGCTGTTGTAGCTGATGAGGTAAGGCAATTAGCACAACGCACACAAGATGCGACGTTAGAAATTGAAACTATGATTGATAACCTAGAAAGCGGTACCAATGCGGTTGTTGCTTCGATGGAAGCCAGTCAGAAAAATAGCGCAAATAGTGTAGAAAAGGCAACGATAGCAGATGAAAAAATGCAACTCATTATACATACGCTACATCAAGTTGATGATGAAAATCATGCGGTTGCAGATGCTACACAGCAGCAGGTTAGTGTGATTAAATCGATTGATGAAGATATATTGCAACTGATGGATTTGAATCAGCTGGGCGTACAAAACTTGCAACAAACGCAGGAAGCTTGCGATAGTTTACAGCAAGAGTTCACCGGACTGAATGATTTGGTTGGTAAGTTTAAAGTCTAATCTATTAGGCTAGACCCAAATGGTCTAGCCTAATATTCGTGTCTTGATTACAGGCATTTTAATATCACGATACAACAAACATTTCATCGTTACTGTAAATCAATACGATCATATTTTATATTTATTTACATGACTAACTTCTAGTTTACTTTAAACAGCCCCTGTAAATATATAATTACTTTTAATAAACAATATCTTATATATTGCATTCCGCCTAAAATACACTCGTAATTTAATTACATCATTATTGTTTTTATTCGATCTAAACAACGATAAAATTAAATAAAAAAGCTATTTTGTTGTTTAATTACGAGATTTAATTACGAAAAAAGTTTACATCTAATTTTATTTTAGTATAATTACTCTAGTTTTTGAATTTGAAAGAAACAAATTTATATTTTAGTTAATTAAGGTTTATTATGAAAAAGTTAGTAGCATTATTATCAGTTGTTTTATTTGTTAGTTCTTCATATGCTTCGCAAAATGGTGTGAGAATTATGCCGACGGATAACACAGCAGAATCAAATTTATGTGTTATTGCTGGACAAGAAGGTTATAGAGCTGCATTAAAGCAAGCGAAGAAACTGGGAGAGGGAGTTGTTTTCGCGGTTAAATGTAATGGTGAAAGTTTACGTCGTTTTGCTAATAACTTTTACGTAGATTCAACATTAGAGTTGGATATTACTAAAGTACAATTATTACCAGCAAACACAAATGATGCATCGAAAATTTGTATTTTAGCTGTGAAAGAAGGATTAAACGCCGCAGCAAATGCTACAGATTATGATATTCGCGATATCACTTGTAATGGACTTAGTCTAAAGCGTTTTTCTAAAAAGTACGCATTATAGATTCCAATAGATATAAATATCAAAAAGCCGCGAACATATCGCGGCTTTTTTGTAACTTTAATTAAGCTAAAGTCGCCTTAATTAAAATTTTATTAAAGCTTCACCCAAATGAAATTTACTGAAAGTAAGCTTCTAAGTCTTCGCTACCACCAATGTTTTTACCATCAATAAATACTTGTGGAACAGTATCTGAATTTGTTATAGCTCTGAACATAGAAGTATTTACATCCGTACCCACTGTTAAATCTTCAAATTTTAGACCTTTGCTTGTTAATAATGCTTTAGCTTTTTTACAGTATGGGCAATCTGGCTTACTAAATATTGTAATCTCTTGAGATTGAACAGCAGCAGGATTAATATAACCTAACATAGTATCTGCATCTGATACTTCAAATGGGTCGCCAGGTAAATCAGGTTCAATGAACATCTTTTCGATAACACCATTTTTCACTAACATCGAATAGCGCCAGCTACGTTTACCAAAACCAATTTCTTTTTTATCTACCAGTAACCCCATTGCATCAGTAAAATCGCCGTTACCATCAGGAATAAAGCTGATATTTCCTGCATCTTGAGCTTGTGCCCATGCATTCATCACAAAAGTATCATTAACAGAAATACAAATTATTTCGTCAACGCCATTAGTAGAAAATTTTGCTGCAAGTTCATTGTATCTTGGTAAATGTGAAGATGAACATGTAGGAGTAAATGCGCCAGGTAATGAAAACACTACAACTGTTTTATTGGCAAAAATTTCATCACTATTTCGACTTGCCCATCCTTCAGAAGTTATGATTGGAAATGTAGTGTTTGGGACTTGCTGTGTTTCTTTATTGGTAAACATAATCGCTCTCTTTAAATGGTTGGAATCTGTTAAGTGGAATGAGTATGGGTCATTAATTGAATTTAATAAAATGATAAAAACAGTTTGTTATGATTGAATAAAGCGATTGGTATATTGACTTGTCTATAATTAAAACGATTTAGATGATAACCAAGTACTGATTTCATTGATTAGAGTATCAAGCTGTTGATAGAGCAGTGTCGCAGATATTTTTATATCATTACTCTTTTTATCCTTTGCATGCTGGCTGAGCGCTATGATCGTTTGAGTTATTTCATCACGGGAAAAATACCGAATACTTCCTTTTAATTTATGGGCAAGTATTTGTATATGTTTATGATCATTACTTTCAATCGCATTTAACCATTGTTTTTCATCTTTTTGCCAAGAAACAATAAAAAGTTGGCCCACATTTTTACTGAGTTCAATATCGTTTTCATTATTTTTAAGTAACATTTCAAGATTAAATAACGTGTACGTTTGCTTGGGAGAGTTATCTAATTGTTGTTTTTTCAATAACTGACGATAAGCATTATTGAGTTTATTAGTAATTTCTTCTTGTGGACAAGGCTTGGCCATATAGTCATCAAAGCCTGCAGCCGTACATTTTTCTGCTGCACCACTAAGTGCGTCAGCTGTAACAGCAATTAGCCAAAGAGGTCGGTCTTGAGGTTTATTTGTAAGTGTTTGCGCAAGTTCAAATCCGTCGATATTTGGCATATGACAATCAGAAATAATAATGTCGTAGGCTTCTTTCCTATGTAAGTCTAGAGCTTCTTTACCGTCGTAAGCAATGTCCGCTTTTATATTTAGCCGTTCAAGTTGTGCATTGAGCACCTTAACGTTTACGAGATTGTCTTCAGCGATAAGGATCCGAAGGTCTTTAAAGCGATTATCGTCAGTGGCATTAATTAGACGAGTTTTATTACGACGATTATCAGCAGCACTCTCTAAATTAGATTGTTTAAGTTTCAAAGTAAAATTGAAGGAACTACCTTGATTAATCGTAGAATCAATTTCAATTTTACTGCCCATTGCTGTAATTATTTCTTGGCAAATACTTAATCCTAAACCGGTACCTCCATATTTTCGTGTAATGTCATCGTCGGCTTGAATAAATGGCGTGAATAGAAATGCTTGTTTGTCTAACGCTATTCCCATGCCCGTATCTTTAACGTCAAAGTAAAGCGTGTCGTAGGTCTTGTTATTGGTAGTATTACTTTCAACCACTGAAACGGTTAAATCGATTTGCCCATTATCAGTAAATTTCATTGCATTACTGAGCAAGTTATTAAGCACTTGTGTTAAACGCGTAGGATCTGTTAAATAACTGTGTGTTATTTTGCTGTCTATGTTTAGGTTAATATCGAGCAATTTATAGTGCTGAATGTGGCTAAAGCCACTGATAATATTTTTACACAGTAGATGAAAATTAACCGGTACAGATTCTAAAGTAAGTTTACCTGCATCCATTTTAGAAAAATCGAGTACATCATTCAATAAAGCTAATAAATTAGTGGCAGAACCCTGAAGTGTTTCGAGCAAATCGTTTTGCTCTTTATTTAATGAAGTAAAGGCAAGTGCTTCTGCCATACCTAAAACCCCATTCATTGGTGTTCTAATTTCATGACTCATACGCGCAAGAAACGTGATTTTTGCTTGAGCTGATTTTTCAGCGTCTGTTTTTGCCGACTCAGCAATTGATAAGGCATGTTTTATCTTTTTCTGAGCAAGTTTTGTTACTCTGAGTTGGCGATAATAAATCCAAAATATAATGAGACCAAATAGCATGAATGCTGCGAAAAAATAACTTACATTTCGATAAGCGTTAGCTATTTGTTTATCCGCATTATTTTCATGAAAGGCTGAGCGGCTCCATTTCGCATAAAGTCTTTCGTAGTCCATAGCGGAAATGCTTTTGATCGTTCTATTGAGTAAGCTAACGACTTCATCATGACCGAGTTTACTGGCGAAAGAAAACTGAGCTTTATTATTAAAATTTATTATTGGTTGGCTGGTTAAATTGGATAATTGATTCTCTTTTACTAAATAGGATGAAATCAGCGAGTCCCCAATAAATACATCTGATTCACCCAAAGAGACAGAAGAAATAGCCGAAATCATCGAATCAAAAGTGTTAAAGTTTGAAAAGGGTAGTTTTTCTATTAATAAGTTTGTCGCATTAAAGTCATTTACTACCGCAATTTTTTTACTACCAATACCACTTAACCCATCGATTATTGTGTCATTGTGACGGTAGACCATACTGTAACTCGCCTTTAAATACGGAACAGAAAAGACCATCGTTTTTTCACGGTCTTGATTACGTTCTACGAGAGGGAGAATGTTTATTTTTTGTTGATCTAAATAAGAAAGAACTTGCTCCACATTTTTGACATAAACAGGTTTATAGACAATACCTGTTCGCTGAGTAGCAATATCAAATAAATCAATGGTGAAACCTCTTTCAGTAATGTGATTAAAATTTTTAGTAATGATATAAGGAGGAAACCCATTAGATTGCACAGGAAAGTAGAGCAGATTATGATCAATAATATATTCTTTTTCTGAGTTCGATAAATTTGTAAAATAAGACCCAAAGGTTAAGGTAATATCTCCTTTTTTTAATTCTATATATTTGTTATTCCATAATTCTGCTTGCTGTAGGCTAACAGAACGAATGCTATCGTTAATGGTGTGCATCAACGCTCTGTTATTTTTGTTAATAGCAAAACGAAAGAAAATCTCAGGAATTTCGTTTTTATTAACATGGAAATCATCACTGACTTTATATTCATTTAACTTTTTCTTAAGTAACCAAGGTTTTGATGAATATAAAGCATCAAATTTTTGATAATCACCAAATAAATTATCAATGTCATCGTAATAATATCGTTCAATATGCTCGCCAAGAAAACCCAAAGCGTTTCTATCTTCAGAGTGAATACCAATTTGAATGCCATTGTTTTTATTACTTGTGATACGACGGAATACACTTTGCTTCCACTTAGCATAAGGGATGCTGAATAATAGATTTGAACGATTATTTTGATGACGTGTTATAGCAACAATATCGATACTATTATTGGCGAGTGATTGATAAGCGTTGTCCATAGACATATAGCTAAATGAGATTTCACGTTGATTATCTATCGCCCAAATCTGCCAATATTCTTTTAAAAAATTAACTAATAATTGGAATTTTTCTCCCGAAGCAGCATTAAGCGATGAACGATCAGGTAATGCTATTTTAAGGGGGGCTTGTTTTTTATTGGAAACTTGTTCTGAATGGGCATTAAATGTGGCGAATAAAACGCTACAAAATAAAGTGTATCTAAACCAAATGGATAGACTGTTTAAAATGTTCTTTGTATTAAGAGTAATGTCATCATCCATGTTTAATTTTTTGAGTCTACGTTTGAAAGCCAAAGAGAAATTTTTCTAAATACACTCTATGCTATAAGTGACTAACCAGCAAATACTATTAAAAATAGTGCTGAATTTAATAGATTAATAGCAAGCGTTTTATACGTGTAACCGGGCTCAAATTGTTATTTACATCATCGTCATTGATCAATAAATTTGCTTGATATGGCAACCGCGTGATAAATTAAAGAATAGAAGTTGTATATACAATTAAAGGGTTGAAAATGTCTGATAGCTATACTTTGATAAAAGGCTGTATTCCGTTACTTATTAGCATGCCACATAATGGTGAAGCGTTACCTGGCTACATTGCCGATAAAATGACGGAACAAGGAAAAAGTGTCGCTGATACAGACTGGCATAAAGACAAACTATATGCGTTTGCTAAAGCACTTGGCGCTTATATTATTATGCCAAAGTATAGTCGTTATGTAATAGACTTAAACCGAGACCCTGAAGGTATTGATTTATATCCGGGCGCTAACAGTACAGAACTTTGTCCGACTACATCTTTCGATCTAGCACCACTTTATCTGGATGGGGAAAATCCTGATCAAGCTGAAATAAAGTATCGGGTGAATACTTATTGGCAGCCTTATCATCAGGCCCTGAAAACCACCTTAATTGATATTCAGACCCAATTTGGTAAAGCAGTTCTACTTGAAGCACATTCTATTTTGTCAAAAGTCCCAAGATTTTTTGACGGTCAATTACCTGACTTTAATTTTGGTACAGCAGATGGGAAAAGTTGTGATCCTGAATTATTGGTCGCACTGGAGGAACTAGATTATTCGCCTTATAGCATGATCACTAATGGACGTTTCAAAGGGGGGTTTATTACCCGTGAATATGGCGAGCCAGAAAAAAATATACATGCGGTACAATTAGAGTTATCCCAACGTACTTATATGCAAGAACCCAGTTGTGAATATAATGAAGCGTTAGCAGCTGAAGTAACTCCTAAGCTTGAGCAATTAGTTAAAGCCTTGATTCAATTCTCACAACAAAAAAATTAATAAAGGGGTTATCGATGAAATTATTTGCAGAGCGAATTTTACTGAGCAGTGGTTGGCAGACGGAACAAACCTTAACAATCGAAGACGGCGTTATCACCGCTATCGAATCAGGCTATACAGGCGATGCTGAAAAAGTGGGTGTTGTGATTCCTGGAATGGTTAATTGTCATTCTCATGCATTTCAACGTGCTTTCGCTGGTTTTAGTGAGCAAGGTAGTGAAGGGAAAGATAGTTTTTGGACATGGCGAAGTGTCATGTATAAGTTCATTGATCAACTTAACGTAAAAGATGCGCAAACAATTGCAACGCAACTTTATATTGAAATGCTTAAAATGGGTTATACCCGTGTCGCAGAGTTCCATTATCTTCATCATGAAATAAATGGCGATAACCATACTGAACTTGCAGAGATGGCAAAAGCTATTTTTAAGGCAAGTCAGCAATCGGGTATGGGTTTAACATTGCTACCCGTACTTTATCGTTTTAGTGGTTTTGGACCTTTGCCAGCAAACGATGGTCAAAAGCGTTTTATTAATTCAGTTGAACAATTTAATCAATTAGTTAGCGACTGTTTTACGCTAAGCAAAGAATTTGAAAATACGAATGTTGGTATTGCGCCACATTCATTAAGAGCGGTTGATAAACCATCGTTAGAACAAGCTGTGAAGCATGTTCGTAGCTTAGACAACAAAGCGCCTGTGCATATTCATATTGCAGAGCAGCAAAAAGAAGTCGACGATTGTTTAGCGCATTATGGTCAACGCCCTGTGGAATGGTTATTAAATAATGCAGAATTAGATGAACAATGGTGTTTGATTCATGCAACACACATTAATGAGGAAGAACGCCAAGGCATTGTGGCCAGCAAAGCAATCGCAGGAATTTGTCCTACGACTGAAGCTAATTTGGGTGATGGAATATTTCCAACGACCGAGTTTTTAGCAGAAAAGGGCACAATAGCGATTGGCTCCGACAGCCATATTTCGGTGAACCCAGTGGAAGAACTTCGCTGGTTAGAATATGCCCAAAGATTAATCAAACAACAGCGTGCTATTTTAGCATCAGATGATGAAGCTTCAGTAGGCAGAAATCTTTGGCAACAAGCGGCGTTAGGTGGTGCTCAAAGTACTAACAGCAATACAGGTGAATTAGCGATAGGAAAACAAGCTGACTTACTGGTGCTTAACACATCGAAAGTCGCTTTATTTGCTCACCATGATCAACATTTACTTGATAGTATGATTTTTGCTAGTCAACAAAACATGGTGAACGATGTGATGGTCAATGGCCGTTGGGTCATTAAAGCTGGGGCACATGAATTAGAGGCAAAATCTGAACA
>CAJWBY010000087.1 GCA_913020705.1 uncultured Colwellia sp. | reverse complement strand
TAAGACCAAATTTATTCATGAATGACATTAGTTTTGGAATGTTCGCTTTTGCTTTGCTATCCCATACTGACGCAGTGTGACAACCAGATTGGTATGCACCATCTACGATTGGAGAAATAGTAGAAGCAGCCATCGCTTCTAATTCCTGACATGTCATAGGACCAGTTGTATCTTGTGAACCTACGATATTTACTTTAACACGAACGTTAGAACCAGCATGTAATGGTGTTTCTGAAGCAACACCTACTGCGTTACGGTTAAAGATTTTTTCTACTGCTGTTAAGCCTTGGCCTTCAACAGAAATCTCTTTCGATGCAGCGTAAACAACTGGTGCTTCAACATTTAACGCTTGCGCTGCAAATGTTTGTAGTTTCTTACCAAACGTTACTGCGTATGAACCGCCAGCTTTCATGAACTCTTGTTTTTGCGGTGTAAATGCAGAAGAAACGTCAGCTAGCTCTTTACTGCCGTTGTAAAGTTTCTTAGCTTTGGTATCAATTGTTAATACTGTGCCAGTAGCTACTGAGTATGCTTCTTCCAATACAGGGTCGCCGTTAGCGTCAGTTACTTTATTGCCAGATGCATCTACTTTATTAACCCAGTTTTTAAGGTCAAGACCAATACCACCAGTAACGTCAACCGTAGTTAAGAAGATTGGCGCAATACCGTTAGTACCTGCAACTACTGGTGCGATGTTGATAAACGGAACGTAAGGACTTGCTTGCTTACCCGCCCAAAGAGCAACGTTGTTAACACCAGACATACGTGATGAACCAACACCCATAGTACCTTTTTCAGCGATAAGCATTACTTTCGCTTTAGGGTACTTAACTTGTAATGCTTTAATTTCTGCTTGAGCTTCAGGGGTGCTCATGCATTGGCCGTGTAATTCACGGTCAGCACGTGAATGTGCTTGATGGCCTGGAGATAATAAATCAGTTGAAATATCACCTTCTCCGGCAATGTAAGTTACTACTTCAACTTTTGCTTCCACTTCAGGTAACTTAGTGAAGAATTCAGCTTGAGCGTAGCTTTCTAAAATTTCTTTCGCAAGTGCATTGCCTGCTTTAAATGCATCTTCAAGACGTGCTGTATCAGCGTCATATAAAAATACTTGTGTTTTTAATACTTCTGCCGCTTCTTTTGCTACTGCTGCGTCATCAGATAATGCTAAATCAAGAAGTACCTCAATTGAAGGACCGCCTTTCATATGAGATAACAATTCAAAAGCAAACGTTGGGGTAATTTCTGCAACGACAGATTCAGCTAGAATAATTTCTTTTAAGAAAGCAGCTTTTACACCGGCAGCACTGGTCGTGCCTGGTAAAGTGTTATAGATGAAAAAGTTAAGTGAATCATCGCGATGCTTATTTCCTGAATCTTTGATCTGAGCAATAATTTCAGATAATAAATCGGCAGCATCAATTGGCAAAGGAGCCAATTTAAGATCGGTTTTACGATTTTCAATTTCTTTGATGTACTCTAAATAAAGGCTCATGTAATTCTCTCTCTGACTTGATATGCTAATAAGATTTTAATTAGCAGTGTAAAATTTTGTGTATATTCTACCTGATTTTCTTTCTACTACTAATCACTTGATCAAATAAGCACTATTCACACTGTGTATAGGTGGTAGAAGTCACAGTTATACTAGTTGTGGACTGTATGTTACTTATTGATATTAATGTAAAAAAATTAAAAGTGTGAAATCATATAATACTAAAGTCGAGGTTTTTACATCCTCATAATCATCCATATTTATTACTTTAGACATAAGCTATAGATGCTTTTTAACATTCTCGCAAGCGTCAACAATGATGGGGCATTAAATTTCAATCTAAGAACCTAAATAACTACCTTCTAAAATTGATAAAAATTATCAATTTTCTCTTATCATTAGTTAAGTGTATTGCTTTCATAATCTGTAATGATGAAGTCAAACTTTCAGTTTAGTGCATTGTATTTAAATATTTAACTGTAGGTTTAGGTACTAGGAAAGGATATTCATTATACTCATTTACTTTCCTAATTTTTTAAGGACATTTTTCATATGATTTTTAAAATTCTTTTCTTCTTTAGATAAGCCACACCCAAAACTGGATGTTGTTTTTCCCTGAAGTCCAATAATCGATAAATCTTCAGTTAACGTACAAGTTCCATTATCATTTTTTGTAACGCTAAAACCATTTCCTACCTGAGTATCGGTTGAATCTATTGTCTTTTTTTCAGTATTTTCAACAAAAGAGTGTGGAACATAGTTGGGTGTACCAAGCATAACAGAACCTGTGTTAGGCTTTGAATAGTTGTATATTTCTTGATTGATGATTTGTTGATTAATTTTATCTTTAAGGAGAGATAAACTTTGCATGCTGTTGTATTTTTTTATTGGTTCCTTTTGTTTATCTTTTAACGGTGGAACTGTCACTTTTGTTAAAGTAATTGGCTCTTCGTTTTGTACTTTTAGCTTATCCTGTGGCGTTTTTGGGGGATTATCTTTATTCGCTAATTTAACGTCTTTTTTAGGTAGGATTATTTCTTCTTGTTCTTTCGTTATTTCATCTTTAACTACCGTTGTTTCTAAGGTCTTTTTTATTTCTTTAATCGGCTTGTAATATATGAAACTATTAATAGGTTTCATTTTAGGCTTTTTAGTCAAATTCTTGATCGGTTTATCTGTTGTATTAATTAATAATAAAACAACAAATAAATGCAGGATGACTGAAATGGAAATTGAAAATTTAAAACCTTGTATTGTAAAACTCCTTCGAAATACCTTCCTTTGCTAAGTAGACCGTAAATAGAAATGTAAGTTCATCAACTCATTATAAATATTATATTATTAAGCATAATATTTGGTATTTACATTACTGAAAAGATTGAATCATTCTTATAGTTTCCCCTTTTCTCATGCTAAAGCATTGCTTTTTTATTGGTGCGATCAATTGTTACCTATTGTATATAACTACCAACTTGCTTTAGTGTCACTTGTGTACATTCGCCAAACAAATCCAATGCCGAAGCTGTAGGTGATGTCTTTTTCATAGAGTGGACTATCTTGGTTTGCTGAACCTTGATGAAACTGCGTTGAACCGGTTAAAAACCCTCGGATATTTTTATGAATAGGAAATGATAAACCCATCGAAAGGGCTGCGCCCAAATAGCCAGCTTTAGCATCATATTGTGCTCGACTACTATTCGAAAAGGAGGAGTCAACTTGATAAAAATAATCTTGTAATTCTTCCGAAGCGTAACTCATACTGAATGCTACTCTTAACCCCGTTTCTTTAAAAATAACACCGCGTTGTTGGTAAGAAATAGTGGGTTCGAAAACAAAGCCACGACCATCTATTCTATTAAAATCAGTCGAGAAAACTGCTCTTGCTTGTAACCGAGCTTTTAACCTCCCATCTCCGCCGTTCTTAAATTTATAATCTTTAACGCGATAAATTAATTGCGGACCTACTTCAAAAAGGAAGTCTAATTCAGGCATGCCAGCTCGCGAAGTATTGTCTTCACTGTCGGCAGGGAATGCCCCTCCAAAGGATAAATCTAATTCAAAATCGTTGGTTTCAACAACCACCGCACGCATACCATTTTCTCCACCAACACGAAACACATCGCCTCTATAAACGACATACGGAGCCGCTAAAGCGATAAAGTTTCGTTCGCCGGAAGCAGGGTAGTCCGCTACTTCAATAGCGCCGCCACCAACCCCAAACTCCCATAATGGTTGACTTTCATTTAAATTTTCAAAGCCTGTGAGTTCACGAACAGGTGATTCACCTTTATCGTTGGCAATGACAGGAAGTACACATAAAGCTGACGTAAAAATGGCTAAAGGGAGAAATTTAATGAGAAACATTTAACAACCTTGATAATAAGATAAAATTTTTCTGTTAATCATAATGCATTAAGTTCGGGCTTTAAATTTAATTATTCTCTTTTGAAAAGCATATGAATATTTTTAGCTTTAGCAGATAGTCATCTTTGTGGGTTAGGAAAATCTAAAATATCATCAGTTTTAAATCGTCTTTTGCATTGTGCAGAAGAATCTTTAAAAAGTACGCGTTTAAAGGAGTTATCTAAAGCAAGCCATTTATCAATAAGTTCTTGTTTAGCGAAAGCTTCAGCAAAGGCCTCCTCTAATAATTGTTTCCTTACTTGAAAAATCTCTTCATTAATTAAAATGTGCATATGCGCTAAAGGTGGAGCCTTTCCAACATATAAGTTTTCTCCACCCAGTACTTTTTGCATAAAATCTACTTGTTGGTCTTCAATGTGCTGTTGCGGAATTTGTTCAAAATATTGTTTTAACCACGGATGTTTATAAACTTTATCGTAAAATATTTTATTTATATGTATGAGGCTATTTCTCCCACCCATTTTTTCGAATGTCATTGATTTGGACATATTCACCTTATATTTATTTTTGCTAAATATCTTATTAAACTCTAGCCGCAGTTATACATTTTAGACATTTTTTTATTGAATAAATTTATGCATATTAATAATCATAACTGGTTACAATTGAATTTTTAATAACCAACAAAAGCTATTTGTATATTAGTGACCTATGCGGATAAAATAAGCATAATTATAATTATAAATACAACGGATCGTTATGCGCCTGAATTCATTCTTAACCTCATTATTATTACCATTATTTTTAGTTGCAGCTTTAAGCGCTTGTAATGAAGATAAAACCGAAGAGAAAGAAAAAAAAGTATATAAGGTACCTGTAGAAACAACGCTCGTTGAGAATCGAACCATAACAAATACCTATAGAACTACTGCGGTACTTGAAGCAAAATCTGAAAGTAAAGTGACCAATAAAGTTGATGGAATGATTGAGAAAATACTTGTTGAAGAGGGAATGTCTGTAGTCAAAGGGCAAGTATTAGCTGAGATTGATTCTGAAAACTATTTATTAGAACTAGAACGTACTACCATCGATGTTGATTCAGCCGTTGCAGAATATAATCGTAGTAGACCCATCGATGGCAAACAGTTAATTCCAGCTAAAGATTTAGAAAAACTCGAGTTTTTAGTTAAAACGAGAAGAAACCAACAGAAAGTTGCCAAGATAAAAGTGCGAGATTCTAAAGTTAGGGCACCAATATCAGGTGTTATTGCCTCAAGAATGGTTAAAGAAGGCAACATGACCGCAAACGCAGGTAGCGAAATGTTCACAATAGTTGCATTAGATACTTTGCAAGGTGTTGTTTATTTGCCTGAATCTGAAATGAATAATGTTCATATTAATCAAAAAGCTTATTTGAATTTCCCTGCTAACGAAAAATCAGTACCAGCAACTGTCGGTTTGATTTCACCGATTATTGATACAGAGTCAGGTACTTTTAAAGTAACGTTGAAAGTGAATAATGATGATCATGTCTTGAAGCCTGGCATGTTCGCAAAAGTGTCATTAACCCTTGATGTTCATGACAATGCGCAAATAGTGCCACAAAATGCTTTGCTTGTGACAGACACGGAAACAAGCTTATTCGTTATTCAAGATCATAAAGCAAAAAAAGTTACTGTTGTTACCGGTTTTGAACAAAATGGTTTTGTTGAAATATTAACGCCATTAAACGCGGAAGAACCCATAGTGATTGTAGGTCAACAAGGTTTAAAAATTGATAGCCCAGTGAAAATAATTGGCGAAGAAGAGCCTGAAGAAGAAAGTACAAAACAAAGTACTGATAATAATACCGTAAAGGAAGCGGCAGAAAGTTAAGCGACACAAACAAATGAATATGGTTTTGCTTTTACCTAACCGTTAAATCTAAAGGAATTATTTTTTATGAGTATTGTTAGTACTGTGGTTAAGCGCCCTGTTACAGTAGCGATGTTTACGCTCGCTGTGATGTTATTTGGCATGGTAGGTTTTTCACGTCTTTCTGTTTCTTTGTTGCCAGACCTTTCTTATCCAACGTTAACCGTAAGAACTGAAAACCCTGGCGCGGCTCCTGCTGAAATTGAACAATTAATCAGTAAACCTATTGAAGAGTCAGTAGGCGTTGTTAAAGGTATTCGCAAAGTACATTCGATTTCTAAAGCTGGGAAGTCAGATGTGGTTATTGAATTCGAGTGGGGCGTAGCAATGAATTTTGCTACGCAAAATGTTCGAGAAAAACTCGATATTATTTCGTTACCTAAAGATGTTAATAAGCCTGTTATTCTGCGCTTTAATCCCGCACTTGATCCCATTATTCGTTTAGGCTTATCAACTGAAAATACCCATCCTCGCGCATTAAAAAAAATACGTACATTTGCCGAACAAGAAATAAAACGACAACTTGAAACTATTTCTGGTGTTGCTGCCGTGCAGTTAGGTGGTGGTTTGCAGCAAGAAATACAAGTTGTTTTTGATCAAGAAAAAGCAGCACGCCGAGGCATAACAGCACAAAGCATCGTTTCACGCATTCAAAGTGAAAATATTAATATGTCTGCGGGGCGCGTGTATGACGGTCAACAAGAATATTTAGTGAGAACGGTTAATCAATTTGTTTCGTTAGAACAACTTAGCAATATGATTATTAAGCAAGCCGATGGTAAAACTGTCTATCTTAAAGATATTGCACAAGTGATTGATGGAGAAAAAGAACGTACAGATATTACGCGTATTAATAACAATGAAGCGATTGAACTTGCCATATACAAAGAGGGTGATGCGAATACGGTAACCGTTGCCAAAGCTGTTAACGATAAATTAGCAGAGCTTGAAGAAACCTTACCTGAAGAACTTACTTTTACCGTTATTTATGATCAATCTGAATTTATCGTTAATGCCGTAGATGAAGTGAAAAGTGCCGCTATTTTAGGTGGGCTTCTTGCCATGCTCATCCTGTATTTATTCTTAGGTAACTTTTTCAACACCATCATTATTTCATTAGCGATACCTATTTCAATTATCGCCACGTTTAATTTAATGTTCGCTAATAATATCAGTCTTAACATCATGTCGTTGGGAGGCATTGCTTTAGCCGTTGGTTTATTGGTTGATAACGCAATCGTTGTTCTCGAAAATATCGCACGATATCGTGAAAAAGGCGCAAGTATAATTGAAGCCGCAGTCAAAGGTACTGATGAAGTATCTGGTGCCGTAATTGCTTCTACTTTGACCACTTTAGCCGTATTTTTCCCTTTAGCTTTTGTTACAGGTTTCGCCGGACAATTATTCAGTGATCAAGCAATGACAGTTACGTTTGCTTTATTAGCTTCCTTGGTCGTAGCGTTAACGTTAATTCCGATGTTAGCATCGCGCCAATTTAGTAAAGATAAAATGCTGGACGAAAATAACGATGAAGTATTAGAAAATGAAACGCCTAATATACCGCTTACATCAAGAAAGAAGATTGTTAAAATAATCATTCAAATTTCAGCATTTCCATTCCTATTAGTGTTTAATTATTTACCGTTAATATTAACTAAAGCTTTGTTACTTATTACAAATTTACTTACAAAAATCGTCAGTTTTATTTTTAAACCTGCGCATAGAGTATTTAGCTTATATTTTGAAAAAATAGCATCTGCTTACAGTGAATTATTGAAATTGTCCCTCGAAAATAGGACGGTTTTAGTGGGTCTTAGTATCGCCTTTGCTTTTGTCGTAATGAGTTTATTCCCTCGAATTGCTGTTGAATTAGTGCCTGAAGTCGCGAAGTCAGAATTTACGATTGAATTAACCTTGCCGCAAGGCACACCTATTTATATTACAGACAAACGCTTGAAAGACCTCGCGGCAACAATTGCTAAAGATGAACGTGTAAAACACAGTTATTCATTAGCAGGAAGTGGCAGCTTAATGATGAGTTCAGCCAGTAAAGGTGGTGAAAACTGGGGGCAGCTTCTAGTTGCGCTTAAAAGTAGTGATGATATTGAAGCTGTGAAGTCGGTTGTACGCGCTAAAGTTGCACAGATGGCAGATGTAAGTGCAGAAATTGTACAAACAGAAATGTTCACCACGGAACGTCCTCTACAAATTATTTTGTCAGGATACGATCTGGAGGGTCTAAAAAAATACAGCGACCAGTTAATGGAAATAATGTCGATGGACAAACAGTTTATCGATCTCAATAATAGTTTGCGAGCAGGGCAGCCTGAGTTGAAAATCAGTTTCGATAATGAACGTTTAGCAAGTTTAGAGCTAAAGGCTTCAGACATTGCGGATCAGCTAGTAACTAAAATCGCAGGTTCGGTAGCAAGTAAATATAACTTACAAGACAGACAAGTTGATATTTTAGTCAGGGCAGATGAAAGCGCTAGAAATTCTGCACAAGCTATCCGTCAGCTAACGGTTAATTCACAACAAGCAAAATCGTTACCTTTATCTTCAGTAGCCAGTATTACTGAAAGTATTGGCCCTAATGAAATTAATCGCATTGATCAAAGTCGTGTTGCTATTATTTCAGCATCTTTAGCTTACGGTGATTTATCTGAGGCGGCAGCTAAGGCTGAAGACTTAGTGAAAGAACTCTATTTACCTTTCAATCTTAAAGCAAAAGTTGCCGGCCAAAATGAAGAAATGGAAAGCTCTTTTTCTTCATTAATGATGGCGCTAGCCTTAGCTGTATTTTTGGTTTATTTAGTGATGGCCTCGCAGTTTGAGTCGTTATTAAATCCCTTCATTATTTTATTTTCTATTCCCCTTGCCGTGTTAGGTTCTGTTTTAGGATTGTACGTTACGGGCACTAATATCAGTGTTATCGTGCTAATTGGTGTAATCATGTTAACGGGGATCGTAGTGAATAACGCGATCGTATTGGTTGATAGAATTAATCAGTTACGACATAAAGGCGTTGATAAACTAACAGCGATTATGCAAGCAAGTCGTTCACGTTTTCGTCCAATTATCATGACGTCATTAACCACTATCTTAGGCTTAGCACCTTTAGCGTTCAGTAGCGGGGAAGGGGCTGAATTAAGAGCGCCACTCGCTATTACAGTAATGAGCGGTTTACTGGTCGCTACTGTGCTGACCTTGTTGTTAATTCCTGTGCTGTATAGCTTGTTCGACAGGAAGAAATACATTGTTGAATGCAATGATCCTGAGAATCCAAGAACGGATAGTGAACTGTCTAAAAATAGTGCTGAGGCATAATATGACTCCTTCAACAGCTAAAAAGAAAGAAATAAAGCAGAGCATCTTTGATTTACCTGCAACAGTTTGGTTAACCGCCTTAGCGATAAAACGCCCGGTTACTACGGCAATGTTGATGTTGTCACTTTTCGTCACCGGTCTTATAGCCAGTAAATTGTTACCGCAAGAAAGTTGGCCAGCACTGAACATTCCCGTTGCTTTTATTAATGTGCCATACAGTGGCGCTACACCTGAAGAGGTCGAACGTTTAATTACGCGGCCTATAGAAGAAGCTGTTTCTACTTTAGGTGGTATCACTGAACTGCGATCGAGAAGTCGTGCAGACAGTGCTTCAATTCAGGTCATTATGGGACTGGGTGTTGATCTCGACAGTAAAATATTGGATGTACGTGAAAAAGTTGACATGGTACGCCATCTTTTGCCTGATGATGTGCAGAAAGTATGGGTGGAAAAATTTTCTACTCAAGACATACCCGTGTTAAGCATAGTGTTATCAGGCGATAAAAATCTTTCAACGGCTTATGACTTTATTGATAAAAAACTTAAAAACCCTCTCGAACGGCTTCAAGGTGTTGGCAAGGTTGAAATGCGAGGCGTTGTAAAGCCCAACATTGAAATTCACTTAGACAGTATAAAATTAGCCATGAATCGTGTTGATCAAGCGAAGTTAGTACAAGACTTACGAGAGAGTAATTTCCTCGTTAAATCGGGTTCAATTCTTAACGGCGGCAGAAAGTTTAGAGTTTCACCTGAGGGCGAATACCAAAGTTTAGCTGATATCAAAAACTTTCAAGTAAAGGCGGGTGTTCGGTTAAGTGAAGTCGCTAAGGTTAGCTTAGCTTCTCCGCCAAAAAATAGTGAAATAAGAACAGACCGTAAGAAGTCAGTCGGTTTAGAAGTCTTTAAAGAGTCTGATTCCAATGTTGTCGATGTCACCAATAACATCGCTATACTCATTGAAGCGCTTCGCCAAGAAGATGACTTTAAAGGTATCAATATTGACATAAAAGATAATAGTGGTGAAGAAATTCAAGAGTCATTAGGCGACTTGTTAAAAGCGGGCGCACTTGGAATCGTTTTATCTTTTATCGTTTTATTTATATTTTTGCGTAATAGCCACATTACGTTTGTTGTTGTTGCTTCTGTACCTATTTCGTTAAGCTTTGCTTTAGCGGGTATGTACTTTATGGGCTACACCTTGAATATGTTAACCCTTGCCGGACTGTTTATTGCTGTTGGATTACTTATCGATAACTCGGTGGTTATTTGTGAAAGTATTCTTCAGCAACAAGAAAAATCATTAACGTCAGTCGAGAAAATTCTTAAGGGAGTTGATAATGTTAGTATTGCGATTATCACCGGAACTCTCACCACTACGATTGTTTTTATGCCACTTCTTATGGGTGAAAAAAACTTTATTACCATCTTAGTAGAACAAATAGCCGTCGCTATTTGTTTACCACTTTTTGCCTCGTTAATTATTTCAAAAACGGCTATTCCACTTATGCTGAGTCGTGTCGACAATAAGGCCTTATCGTCGGTTGTCACACAAGGAAAATTAGACCGCTGGTATCGTCCCAATTTAACCAGAATACTCACCCACCCTAAAATAACAGGAGTCGTCATTTTATTGCTTTGCATTAGCGGTGTGTTTACCAAACAAATGGTCAATGTTAACAATGAAAAAGGTAAAACAGAGAAAGAAATCAATATTGTTTACCATATTCAAGGACAACAAAAATTGGCAGATGTCAGTAAATTAGTTGATGAAATGGAGCAATATTTATATGACAACCAAGAAGCCTTTGAATTCAAACAAGTGAATAGCCGAATTTGGTCAAGTTTTGCTATGTCTCGCGTTAAGCTGAATGACGGTTATTCTAAAACGCTTCATGATTTAAAAGCTGAAATTAAAAAAGGTTTCCCAGACACTGCAATAGCTCGACCTTCATTTGATTGGTCAGAGCAAAAGGAAAAACTAGTAAAAGTTACCTTAAACGGGAGTTCGACAAAACGTTTAATGGAAATGAGTGAATCTATTATTAGTCAGTTAAGTAATGTGGAAGGTTTTGCCGAAGTTGGTATTGGTAGCGAAGATAAAAATATGGAGCTTGTGTTACGTATTGATCGCGAAAAAGTATCACGTTTAGGTTTAAACACCCAAGATATCGCGAGTCGTATTTCTACCGCACTTCGTGGCACAAATCTGAGGTCATTTCGTGATGCAAAATTAGGTGAAGTTGATATTCGTTTGGTATATAACGCTGAACAAGCTGTTCCCCTTGAACTCATCAAAGAGTTACCTATCTATGAGAGTAAAGGTAGGGTCATTACTTTACAGCAATTAGTTGTTTTTGATACGCAACCAGTCATGCATCAAATTACGCGTTTACAACAAAGAACGACGTTAGAGATTTCTATCAATTTAGCTGATTTAAGTCGTTTTGAAGCGTCAGAGAAAATACAAGAAGTTATGGACAATATTGTTTTTCCTTCTGGTTATGATTGGAACTTAGGACAGCAGTTTGCGCAAGATGAAAAAGCAGCGAAAGATATGATGATGAATATGTTGCTTGCCTTAGCCCTTATTTTTATTGTAATGGCCGCTCTTTTTGAATCGCTATTAATGCCAATTGCTATTTTATCTTCTATCGGTTTAGCATTTATTGGTGTGTACTGGACCTTTGCCATTTTAGGGATGGGCCTGGGTGATACAGGCATGATCGGTATGTTAATTTTAATGGGAATAGTGGTTAATAACGGTATTGTACTTATAGATCAAATTAACAAATTAAAAGTAGATACTGAAAATATAATTACACCCATTATTGAAGCTTGTGTCAGTCGTATTAGACCTATATTTATGACCGTAGCGACAACGATTATCGGCATGGTGCCTCTAGCACTAGCATCAAGTGACAGTGCTGCTTATCCGATGGCTGTAGCAATTATTGGTGGTTTATTATTCTCAACGTTTACCAGTTTATTTTTGGTACCTTTCTGTTATTTGATGCTTGTTAAACTCGGAGAACGTTCAAGCAAACGTTTTTCTAAAGCCAAGGCATTTGCCGATAGAAAAATGCCAGTTTAGTTTCTGGCCAATAACGTTTTGGCAGATAATATGATTAAAGGGGAGGAATCGAGAATGTTAACTCCCCCTTATTCAATAAATCTTCTATAATGAAGGTATCGAAAACTTTCCGAGTTATCCTATGGAATATGAATTCATCAATGATCCTACCACTCGCTATGCCAAAGCAAAATTCTCTCTAGAGCATGAGGTTTTTGGTCCTTGGTTAGAAGTAGAAGTAGGTAATGATCCTGAAAAGTTAACGGCGTTATTAAATGTGATTGATAAAGCTGATCATTTAAGCGCGCTAGAGCAGGAAATTGTTGGTAGCGAATATACGGTTAGAATTCTTGAAAAAGATGTTTCTATTGCTGCTAACGCAAGTCTGAATGGCTTTGAAGAGATACCTGAGGCGCTCAGCGCTGATGATATTGAATTCGACGATCAAGAATCAGCGAGTTGTGGCTTAGAAGACTTTAGAGAACTATTATTGTCTTGGGCTAGATTCACTACTCATTAAGCGATAGTTATAGTGTTTAAAGGCATAATGTTATTGGTTATGCCACCCAATAACATTCGACCCGTCACTTATTAACATTCATTACAATTACTCTATAAAATTGACTCTGACCACCTAATATCATGTAGGCTAGCCATCAATGCTCAACTGAGCGCGCTGGATAATCTATACCTAAATTTTCTGTCGCTTTAAAGGTTGTTTTAACATAATTAATCCCAACCATGAGAACCATACTATCTGACTTAAACCAAACACTTCAGTCAAAATTTCAGCAGGGTAGATCGTGAGAATTCCAAAAAAACCAACGAATATACCGAGGTAGTTAAACTTTCGAGAAAGATCATCAGCTTTAATAGCCGCGATGCTTAATAACAGCACCCATAGACCACCAACAATCTCATTGCCTCCTCCCATTCCTTCAACAATCGTATTTACCACCAGCCAGACTGTTCTAGCGAGTTCAGGTTCTTTTAGGGAAAGCCCAATAACATTCCCTAACCCGATGTTTGCAATCATGCCACTAGCAATAACTAAACCTACCCATAATAAGCCAAATACTGAAGCCGTTTGGGAAAGCGCTTTAGTATTACCTTTTAATCGCTCATGAAGTGCAATCACTAATATAGCCAAGAAAACACCAAAAACTACATACATCATAAGATTAACGATAGTTAAAATCTCTTGATTCTCTTCCAGAAAAGCTAATTTTTGCAAAGTACTAGCACCCGATGGAGGATAGTCCCAAAAAGCACCAAAAAATATAAAAGCAGACACGTAAATAATAGCCATTGAAAGTGCAGCAAGACCACCAAGTTTTTGAAGGTTATCCATTAAAAATCATCCTTAGAGATTGTGGAATGTCAATAGTCAAAACAACAGTTAAGAATCTGTGTTGTTTGTTAATTGATCATCCATAATGTTATTACTATTTGTCGATGCAGTAACAACGACAGTGTGTGATATTTACAGTTATTGAGGCTGAAGTCGTCTGAGACTATAAGGGCGGACACTTTTTATTGTTTTGATCGCACCAGATCTAATACAATCAGCAGGCGTTATCATAAAAACACAAAAACATTAAGAGGAAGTAGTCTTGGACGATTTGGCTGTACTTGCCATTACAATGCTAATATTAGGGCAAATTTGTTTTTGTCTCCCTCAACTTTTGTCGCGCGCATTCTATGCCCAAACATACTTTCCACTGGCTATTTTCTTTGTTGCTAATGGTGTTATTACCTTAGGCCCTGCAGTATTTTTTTTTACACCTGCATGGAGCACGATTTACATCGCTGCAATATTTCCTGCATGGTTACTTCTTGGTCCAGCGTTATGGCTTTATGTTGAAGGGCTTACTTCAGATAAGCCTTGGCAAATGCAAGCTAAACACTTGGTTCAGCTCTGCCCATTCATTTTTGGTCTCATTGTGATGGGGTTGATTATTAGTTTGCCGATGGAAATGCGCCAAACACTCTTTAGTGAAGAGTCAGATATTGACAGCGGATTTCCACTTGCCGTAGTAGTAAGCATTTTTCTAGCTATGTTACTTTGGGCTGTGCAATCCGGATACTATGTTATCCGTATCATTATTCGTTTAGCTAAATATAGGAAGCAACTCAAAGACTTATTCGCAAGTAATGAGAAACGAGAACTAGGCTGGTTAACTTGGGTATTGATCATTATTTCAGGTACTTGGCTATTTTCTTTATCAAGCTTAATGTCAACATTAATTCAAGAGAACTCATTGTTTGGCTACAGGTTCGGCACATTGCTATTGCTGATACTCGTGTGGACTATGGCCTATTGGGGGTTAAGACAAAAGCCTGGTTTTGAAGGACGATACACTGAAAAAATTCCTGATATATCATTACCTGAAAACGCTGATTTAGCTACAGATCAAAAGTATCAACGTTCCGCCCTTGGTCAAGTGCAGGCGCAACGAATTTCAGACAAAATTATCGCGGCCATGAGTCAGCAACAGTTACATTTAGATCCCAGTCTGTCGTTACATAAGCTAGCACGGCATGTTGCTATTTCGCCCAATTATATTTCCCAGACATTAAATGAAACGATGGAGACAAATTTTTTTGATTTTGTAAATAAATGGCGAATAGAAACAGCAAAACCCAAAATAATTGCAAATGAAGATACTGTGCTAAATATTGCCTTTGGAGTTGGATTTAATGCGCGTTCCTCTTTTTATAAAGTATTCAAAAAGGAAACCGGTAAAACTCCCACAGAGTTTCGAAAGTCATACCATGCAAAAGCAAATTTACTTGACGATTAACGCGAAAAATAAATGTTTAGATGCCAACTAACTTAGTTAACGAGTAGCTGCAATGGACAACATCGAAAAACCTAACCAGTTCAGTTTTAATTGAACCATTGAGCGCATTCAACATAAAACTCATTAAACGAGGAAAGATAAGTATCTGATTTCGAGTTAAGCAGGTATGATTTTTACGGTGGTTTTTGTAAATACGAATCAATGTTTTAGGAGCGGGGTATTAATGAGATTTTATTTATTTGCTTTTGGGTAAACTTTATCGAAATTAGCTCTTTCATATTCATCACCAAAAATTTTCTTTATTTGGCCTGTACTTATTAAATATTTGATTCTTTCGTCAAATAATTTTTTTAATTTGTTACCTCTTTTAGTATCTTGAAATGCTAGCCAAATAGGTCGTTCGGGAGCTAATTTCCATGTTTTAAAAATAAGTTTTTCCCTTTCGTTTAGGTTATAGTCATGATCTATTATGGCATCAATTCGACCAGATACTAATAACGTAAAAGCGTAATTAATGTCATTAAATGGATATCTAATAGCTTCTTCGGGAATGAGCTTTTCATAACCATATTCTTCAAACCAAGATACAGTAAGCCCCTTTAAGTCGTTTATATTATTGATTTTATTTTTTTTTGGATTAAATATAACTATCGTTGGGTATTCAATGTCAAGATGATGGTTAGGTAATACAACATCATTAAAATCCAAAAGGTCGCTTTCATAAATACCAACTAAAACATCAGATTTTTTTGCGTTAAACATGCGCTTAGCTCTAGCAAAGCTACCAATATCGAAATTTACAGCTTCATCTTTATAAACAAGCTTTATTAAATCTACATAGATTCCCTTATCATTCGGCTCTATGTAACCCTTCCAATGCGCTCCAGAGACTTGAATTGATGTTGCTTGTGCCGATAATGGAAATATAACTAGATAAAATAAAAATAACGAAATAAAATTTATCACAATAACACCCTCTAATTATTAGCATCGACTCAGTAAACTATAGTCGAAATTATTTGGTTAGGGCAAATAGTGATAATCTATATAATTCTACTAGAAACGTTTTCGATCTATATCGGAATGTTTAAAAAGCCCTAACATCATCTTCAAACCATCCTTCAAGCTCATTACTGCCGTTTATATTTAATACCTAGGTCTTCATTATTTAATAGTATTATTTTCTAAAACGTGAAATTATATTAATAGGCTCAACGGACTTTAACTTAATAATAATCAATGTGTAAGGAAAACCAATGCTTTTAAAATGGACTTATTTATCTTTAGCAATATTAATGATTTTTTCATTTTACTCTAACGCCAAATCAGAGAATATATTAAATAGCCAGTTTAAAACTGCCTACTATTCATATCAAGATGCGGTAAAAAGTAATGATGAAGATGCGCAATTTAAATATGCGAAAGAAGCATATCAATTAGGTGGTAAGTTCTATGGTGAAACTAATATCAATACAGCAAACTTAGCGCTGATATTGGCTCAACAACACCTCAATAAAAAACAAAATAAACAAGCAACTCCTTTACTTTTAAACACGTTAAATATTTTCAAAAATGAATATGGAAACAATGCAATAGAACTTCCTGAAATATATATCCTTTTGGGGCAATCTCTACCTTATGATAAAAGGAAGAAATCCATTGATTATTATCTAAAAGCTTTAGATATTGCAGAAGCTCTTGAAAAAGAACATCCTTATTTCAATGCTGAAATACAACTAGAAGCAGGTATAGCATTACTTCGTTTAGGCTCTAGAAAAAGTAATGCTATTTTAACCGCACAAACGTTTTTTACAGAAAAGTTACTTAAAAATGATAAGCGCGTGGTTAACGCTAATTTTTATGCTGGTAAGTATCATGCAGCACAAAAAAAATATAGCAAAGCCATTGAAAACTGGCAGGCTAATTTACCTGTATTTGACTCATTAGAAGGAGTGACTCACCCTTTAGAGCTTAACACTCATGCTTTTTTAATTGACGCTCTAGAAAAATTGGGTAAAAGTGATGAAGCAACCAAGCATTGTATTGCTATTGGTTCAATGACGCCTTGGAATGACAGCCAAGAGCAAAGACCTTTATTTAGAATTAACCCTAAATACCCCACTTTTGATGCTCGTAGAGGAAAAGAAGGTTGGGTAAAAATAGGCTTTACTATTTCTGATTTTGGCACAGTAACAGAAATCAAAATATTAGATTCTGAAGGAGGTAAGGGATTTGAGAGGTCATCTTTGGCAGCAATAGAAGAATGGCGTTATGCGCCTAAATTTGAAGATGGCAAGCCTATAGAAGCATATGCCACTGTGCAGCTAGACTTTAGTATGAATTAATATAAAACAAGGTACTTGTCAGTTTACCACTTCATAAATTTCTTTTTTCATACACCAATGACTTTTGGCACTGTTTTCTAATCACTCTTTTTCTTATTCTCTTACAAACTTTGTAGGAGAATAGAATGACCATAAATAGTAACGCCCCTTTAGAACTGTCTAAACTTAGCATTGATAGAACACCAGAAGTGAAAACGACTTGGTGGTCTGTTAACTATTCGGGCATTGTTATTCTTACCCTGCTTAGCAGTAGTTTATATTTTGTAGGGCAGATTTTTTTCTTTCCAACAACCGCTACTGAAAAAGCTTCACATGTTCTCACCAATAAAACACAACTCAATGAATTGAAGCAATCAAATATTCAACCCACATCCTCTTTTATTACTGATAAAAAAATCACAGAAAAAAACAATAATATCGTTCTTGATGCAAGTGGTCATGTCGTTGCCAGACGAATTGCTACCGTTTCGTCACGTGTAACGGGTAAGTTAAACCGTTTGAACATTGAAGAAGGGCAACGCGTCAGTAAATCGGAAATACTCGCTGAACTTGATGATAAACAAGCGGCTATTTCCTATCAACTTGCTTTAGCTGAACTATCAGCAAGGCAGGCTAGCTTTGACGAGTTTACGTTACTTTTCAAACAGCAAACGTTACGTTTTAAGCGCAATAAGTCTTTAGCTAATCGCCAATTAATCAGTGAACAATTACTCGAAGACAGCCAGTTTAAAAATGCCCAGTTAGCCATTCAAATAAAAAATAAACATATCTAAGTTTCAAATAGCATAGTCACACATCCGTGTGGCTATGCTATTATAGGTATTATAACAATTCGATTTAATCGTTTCTTTAAAAGATCCATTCACTTATCAGGGTTAACCCTTACAAGAATCACGGGTATATTTCAAGATACTTTCAGGGAATCTAGGCTGTTCTAAACTCCTCATTAGCAGCAACTTTGTGCCAGAGAACAAAATACAATCGAACTGGTGTAAACTGAAAAACCATTTTTCCGAAGTCTAATAATAACTTAAGAAAAGAAACAGAGTAGGTTAAAATTCAAAATCAATTAATTACAGATCAAATTGAGTTAAGCTTAATTCATCAAGATTTTGGTTTAGAATCTGTTGAATCAAGAATAGAGGCTGAACTTTTTGTTCAAAGTCATCATCTTGTTAATCGTTTTTTCAAAAATACAGACAATATAGAAACAGCTGATTTATCTCTTATTAGAGATTCTTTAAACATGTATTCTAAAGAACAAGATATCTACATTATTAATAAGCAGGGAATAATTGTAAACACTACGTTTGAAAAAGATAAAAACTTCAATTTGTTTTCTATTGGAGAAAAATTTCAGACTTACATTGAAGATGTTTTTGAATCTAAAGAGTATGTAAGCGAAAGCTTTTCTATCGAATTAAAAACAGGAAAGCTTAAAAAATACACCTACCAACCAACGCTTGATGGAAAATACCTTATCCAAACTGGAACTTATTCATCCGAAGCTGATAAATGGGTTAATAAAACAAAAGAAACTCTAGCTAACATTTCGAAAAAATATAAAAACATAAAACGAATTGATTTATTTATAGATGCAGATACTCCATTTAGTATTATCACATCTAACGAGAAAAATGAAAATGCTGCT
>CAJWBY010000086.1 GCA_913020705.1 uncultured Colwellia sp. | reverse complement strand
CTACCCATAAAGTAATAGGTTCTGAAACCACAGGTTATTTTAGTTTTTTACCCATGTTTAATGTACTGATGGAAGAGCAACCTGATCTATTTTCATAATAATGGCTTGAAATCACCGTTAATTTACAACTAAAAACTTTGTATCAATTAATAAACAGGCCAACGGGTTATTCGTGTTGGCCGAATTAATTTTATGACTATTTTTTACGACTTGCCAATACCACCTTCTCAAAACCTAACACTTTTTCATAAGTTGCTGGAAACCATCGAACAATGCGATCCAGAAGTTTAGCGTCTTTACCTATCAATATTCGGCGTTTATTTTTTTCCACCCCTTGCAAAATGATATCAGCAGCTTCTTCAGGAGTTGTTTTAGCTAATTTGTTAAAGTTTTCTATGTTCTGACTTTTAGATATAGATTTTGACGTTACTTTTGCATTATTGCTAATATTAGTTTTAATGCCTCCAGGGTGAACACAGTGAACAGAAACATTAGTACCCGCCATTTCCATTTTCAACGCTTCGGTGAAGCCTCTAACCGCAAATTTAGAAGAATTGTAAGCGCTTTGACCGGGTAAAGATAACAAACCAAATACACTTGAAACATTCACTAAATGTGCCTGAGGTGATTTTTGAAGAAACGGCAAAAAAGCATGTGAGCCATAAACAACCCCCCAAAAGTTAATGTTCATTATCCAATGAAAATCTTCAAAACTTTGATCTTTTACCGAATCAATGAGTGTAACTCCTGCATTATTAAATAACATATCAACACCGGAAAATTCACTGTTTACACTTTCAGCAAAGCTAATAAAAGCTTCCTTATTGGATACATCAAAATCTTCAGCGATACATTTTACATCAAATTCCATTATTTTTGTTCGTACTGCAATTAAGCCTTCCATGTCTCGGTCTGCTAACGCTAGATTACAACCTTGCTCAGCCAGTTTTAGCGCTAGTGTTTTACCAATACCTGATGCTGCACCGGTAATAACCGCAACTTTACCTTGAAAATAACTCATTTTATTTTACTACTCTCTACTGTTACATGCTCTACAATGTCACTGATAATGCTAGGGATTAACTCAATGGGGAAATCGTGGCCCATACCTTTATATATTTTCAATTTAGCGTTTTTAATAGCATTAGATGTAGCAACACCACCATCACAATTTACTAAACCGTCACTATCGCCATGAATAACTAAAGTTGGTGTTAATATATTATTCAGTAATTTAGTTCTATCTGAAGCGGCAAAAATCGCTAAAATTTGCCTTATAGTCCCTTTAGTACTAATTCCTCTTTCCAACAGTTTAGAAACCCTTGATTCAAGCTCACTATTAACTAAAGGATATTGAGGACTCCCCATTACTCGCCATTTTTTCATGTGATAATGTAAACGATCTTCAAAATTTGATGATGCCGGTTTTTCAGCAAAAACTTTATTAATTTCAGGAGTACCTTTTGGTAAAGCTTTATAGCCCGTAGTAGACATAATTGACGTTAACGTATGTAAACGTTCAGGATGATGAATCGCGACTAATTGCGCTATCATCCCCCCCATTGATGCACCTACAAGGTGGACTTTATCAATATGTAAAGCGTCTAAAAGACAAATAGCATCCGTCATCATATCTTCAAGTTTATAAGGGACTTTTGGTGAGAATCCTAATTTGAATTTTAAAATTGTCCAAAGAAAAGATGGTATTTTTAGGTGGTTTAACTCTTGTGACTTTCCCATATCTCGGTTATCTATAAGTAAGACTTGAAAACCTTGGTTAACAAAAGATTCAACCATATCCGTTGGCCAACCAGTTAATGGTACCGCTAAACCATGTACCAATAAAATAGTAGGGTTTTGGTTGTTACCATGAAGTTGATAAGCTATATCAACCCCATTTACCTTTATCTTTTCGTCTATAAAATTCATAACATCGCTCACTTATCAATCATATCGTTTTAAGAAAATTCAGTTTATTTATAAACAAACAATTCATCATTTAAATCAACGGTGGGTAACACATCTTTCTCTTCCCAATAGTCTTGGCTATGTTCCCATTCAGCTTTATTACCGCGCTTTGGTAAAAGATGCATTGAACGCATCATGTAGCCAGGATTAAATGCATTAGTATCAATCCAAGGTAATAATTCCATATCTTGATCTTCTTCACGTAATGTCATGGTGACTTGTTTTACATTTTTTTCATCCATATATTTAAGTAAACGACATATGAAATCACCAATAAGATCAACTCGAAGGGTCCAGCTTGCGCGGAAATAACCCATCACCCAAACCATATTGGGTATCCCCGTAAACATCATGCCTCGATAGCCAACGGTTTCAGAAAAATCAACCACGTCGCCATCAACCGAGAACTCAATGCCGCCAAGTACACTCAAATTAAAACCTGTTGCTGAAACGATAATATCGGCGTCAAGTTGCTCACCCGATTTAAGTAATATTCCTTGTTCATTAAAACGCTCTATTTGATCCGTTCTAATGCTGGCTTTACCAGAACTAATACCCGCAAAAATATCACCATTGGGGACTACAGCTATACGTTGTCGCCAAGGGTTATAATCAGGGGTAAAATGCTTTTCAACATCAAAACCTTCCGGTAAATGTGCTTGAACGCCTTCAATTAATGCTTTTTTGACTTCATTTGGATATTGCGTAGACGTTGCAATAAACCCAGCTTGCTCTTGGAGAATTTGTTGTCGAGAAATTTCGTGAATCCAACTTGGGTCTATATCTAAATCTCGTAGCTGGTCAGTTAATGGATTCTCATTTTTACGCGGAAAGAAATAAGTGGGTGAACGTTGTAAAACTGTTACATGTTTACAATCTGCCGCTATGTTAGGTACAAGTGTTGCCGCTGTTGCTCCAGAGCCAATAACAACAACATTTTTATCGTTATAATTTAAATCTTCAGGCCAATTTTGTGGATGAACAACTTCTCCCTGATAATCGTCCATACCTGGCCATTTTGGAATATAACCTTTTTCATGCTGATAATAACCTTGACACATCCATAAAAAATTAGCGGTAAAGGTAGATGTTTGTTGGGTCAGTTTATTAAAAGCACTGATCGTCCATAACTGGGTTTTGTTACACCAGTTAGCATTCATAACATGATGGTTATAACGAATATGTGGGCCGAGTTCATTTTCACTAATGACTTCACCCAAATAATTCATAATTTCAGCACCACTGGCGATAGGTTTACCTGTCCAAGGTTTAAAACGATAACCAAAAGTAAATAAATCGCTATCAGAACGAATCCCCGGATAATTATGAATTAACCAAGTACCACCATAGCTTTCCATTCCGTCAAGAACACAAAAGCTTTTTTCCGGTGACTGACTTTTCAAATGATAAGCCGATCCTAAACCTGAAATACCAGCGCCAACAATGATGACATCAAAGTGTTCAACATTAGTTTGTGAATTATTGTTTTGTTCGCTCATAATTTTACCTTTTGAGTAATAAAATATTTAGTGGCTTTGCGATAAGTTTTAATCTGAAAAGGCAAAGCAATATGAAATAATTTATCTTTTTCTTTAATTTTCTTATGTCACCTGGGTGACTATACGTTTTGTAAAATGACGAAATACAGAGACTACCTCTTGTTTATTCATCATTATTTAATAATGTTTTTGCTTTTAAAGCAGAGATGTCTTTGATGAGGTATTGCTGACCTTGCATATTTAATATGCCATCACGTTCCCACTCTTTTAACGCTTTATTTATTCGCTGTCTTGAGCCCATCGTTAATTCAGCTAACTCTTGTTGACTCATTTTTTTATTGATCAAAACCCCTTCTTCTACATCTTTTCCATAATGGTGAGCGAACCATAAAATTCGACCAGCAAGCCTAGCGCCCAAAGGATAAAACAACATACCCCCAAGTAGCTCTGACATTTTTAAGGTACGTGATGCTTGAAATAGAAATAAGTTTTTATAGATTATTGGAAATTGCTCTGCAACTGATTGCACAACTCTTTTAGGTATTTCGATAACGCTAGAATTCTCTAATACTTGTGCTTCAAACATCTCAATAGGTTGATTAGTTAACGAAAATTCTCCTAACCATTCATTAGTTGAAAATTCGGTTATTGAAAATTCTTGTCCTTGAATACTGCTGATTTTAATGCGAACAAAACCAGACACCACACCATAAACAAATTCACTTTCTTGCGCTAAGCGGTAAAGATATTTACTGTGATTGAAATGCTTTAAGCGTGCAGATTTAATAAGTGTATCTATGCCCTTTTCTGGTACATCAGTAAACCATTCACAGTTTCTTATTAGAAAATCAATACTACTCATTGGAATATCCAAACATAAAAAAAGCAAAGCCCTTGTTTTAGGGCTTTGCTAAATTTTTAGTTATTCAAAGTTATAACGAAGTTGAAGACCATATGAAATAGGATCAGACAATGTAGAAGCTTGCATACGCGTTACTGTTGAAGGTGAGCTATTATAAATAGCGTCACGTTCATCACCTACATTTTTAACAAATGCAGAAATAACAAATGTTTCTTCTGGTGATGTCCAGCTAACACGAGCATCGATATTGTCGTAACTATCAACCTTATCCCACTTATCAAGGTTAAAGGCACGAGAGTATTGCTCGCCAACATAAGAATAACCTGCTGTAAGAGTTATCAATCCCATATCTTCTAGTTCAAAATATTGTGTCGCTGTTAGGCTGAATTTAGTTTCAGGTGCCATGTTAAGTTGGTTACCTGATAAATCCTGTATTGCACATGCCTCTTCAGTACCGTAAAAAGCACAAGAAGTAGAATCAACAACGTTGTAATCATCGTATTCAGATTTATTATAAGAATATGTAATATTCACAAATAAATCATCAGTAACGGCAGTTTGCATATCTAACTCAAGGCCGGTAATTGAAGCTGCTGCTGCATTATCAAAAGATGGTGTGCCAACACCGCCTTCAACAACAGTTGTAGTAACTTGTAAATCGGTATAATCGTAATAGTAAGCAGCTAAACTTAAATTAACTTGGTTATCAAACATTGAACGTTTGTATCCAATTTCGTAAGCTGTTAATTCTTCTGGGTCAACAACATCAACTTCGCCAGCAGATGCAGCGCCTAAGTTAAAACCACCAGAGCGGTAACCTGTTGCCACGTATGCGTATAAGAATGTATCTGAGTCAATTGTCCAATCACCTTGTACACGCCAAGTAACCTTACTCCAGCTGTCTTCTACTTTGTGATCCGTATCAGGTACAGATAAGTAAGCAAATACGTTGTCAGTTCCAACTTTTTCATCTTTTGAATAACGTAAGCCTGTGGTTAGTTTAAAGTTGTCTGTTACGTTATATTCAAGTTGACCGTATGCTGCTGTTGCCGTTGTTTCTAGCTCATTTTGACCTCGGTACAAATAGCCGCCAGAACCATCTTCAGTTGCTTCATAAGAATAAAAACCTAGCGAACCAAATGATGCCCAAGCATATGTTTCATATAAACTTAATGGTCCTAAACTTGGCGCACCAATTAATGCACTTGACGTTACAGCACCACCATAATATGTCGATATAGCATCTCCATTCATTAAACCGAAACCACGTTCAACAAAATCGTTGTATGAGCTTTCTTCACTGTTGTAATAATACAAACCTGCAATGAAATTAATATTGCCATCATAATTCGACATTAATTGCAATTCATGTGATTGAGCTTCAGACGTTTGATTAAAGCTTGTTGTCATATCTGAGGCTAGCGTTATTGGTGCACCTGTCGCAGGGTTCGGTAAATAAACACCACCACTAAGTTCAGCAAGCATCATTGAAAGATCAATTGCGCCATTAGCTTTATTGGTTACATCACCATCTCTTAGATAGTCATATTCAAAACTAGCATCACCGAAGCTATATTTAAGCTCTAAATCACCAAATGAAACTGTATTAACAAAAATAAGACGTTCTGATGAAGAGTCTAAATAACCAGGAGTATCAACATTAACCTTACTCGAATCTGATGCAGCTGGATTATCTGATGTATGACCCATTAATTGATTTAACGCATTAGAACCAGGGTACATACCCCCAAAGTTAAAACCTGAAGCGGAAAATCCTTGGTTAACGTATGCTGTTCTATTTAATTCACCGGCACCTTCGTCATAACTATTGGTTAAATACCCCGGTGATGAAGATTCTTCAGATTCTGATTTAACATAACGAATTGAACTTGACCAATTCTCAGTCCAGTTACCTTTCAATGTACCTGAATAATAGAAGGTATCTTCATCATCAAAATCGTTGACTCCTTCTGCAATATTTTCTTGTAAACCATCACGTTCTTTTTGAGAAAATGTAGCAATTGCAGAAAGTTTATCCGTTAAAGCGCCTGTTACTTGACCTTGGTAAAGTAAATAACCATTGTTTCCGGCTTCTACATTTACATAACCACCAAAATCTTCTTCTGGTGCCTTACTAATAAGATTAATTGCACCACCGACAGCATTGCGGCCATATAGTGTGCCTTGTGGGCCACGTAAAACTTCTACACGCTCAATATCACAGAAATTACACCAACCAAAAATGTCATTCTCTGTACTATAAACACCGTCTGTATAAAGACCAACACCAGGATCTGAGCCCAAAGCAAGGTTTGGACGACCAACACCACGGATAGAAACTCGACTACCTGCAATAATTAAAGAAGGAGAATACTGAACAAGATCCTGTGCGCCATCAATAGCAAGTTCTTCCATAGCACCTTCATTAAAAGCATTTACCGCTTGGCCCGTTTGCATAACGTTTGTTATGCGTTTAGTGGACGTCACTTCAATAACTTCAATTCCACCGGCTTTAGAATCAGTTTCTTCTGCCAAAGCATTAAACCCAACGCCCATAGCAATGAAAGCACATGCTAACTGCGTTAATTTAAATGTCTGTTTAGAATATGTTGTAGTATTCATATTTATTCCCCTGATTATATTTGTATTTAGTTTTAGTTTTAATATTATTAGTAATAATTGAACGTCAGTATTTAGTAGCAGCTTAGGCATAAGCTGCTATAAAATTAGTTCGTTCTTTGTTAGGTTGTTTGAAAACTGCTTTAAGGTTAGTTAGCTCTTTGTAAAGCTAATTGCTCATTTATTTGTTTATGTCTTTCTTTGTTAAGATCGTACTTCGAGGCAATGTAAACCGCTATTATGTATAGAAACATCGGTAATATTGAAATTAAGCCTAGGTTAAAAATTATGGATTCAGACACCTCCGAGACATCCACTTGTTTTGGAAAGGCAATGACTTCTAAACCTATGCCAGCTAAGAGACTGCCAATACCAAATGTCGCCTTTTGCGCAAAAGAATTGGCCGCAAAAAACAATCCCTCTTGACGTTTATGTGTTTGAGTTTCATGTAAATCAGCTATATCAGCTAGCATGGACCCGGTCACAATACCTGCAGCAATATAAAAACTATAACCAACGGTGTATGTTAAAAATAACATAGGTAACAAAGACGAGGTGCCATTAGCCGGATATACATCAAGCAATCTGAGATAAAGCGGGCTAAAACTGAAAATGGTGCCTAAAAGTAAACACGTTACAAGCGCGGGCATTTTATCAATTCGTTTTGATAAGACCGGTGCGATAATAGAGGCAGGGATTAATCCCATCACTATGGTCAATGTTAATAATGATATTTCAGCTGGGGACAATTCAAAGAAGTAACTCCCCCAATAAAGCATGAACGTTGCACCTGCTCCACCTGCGACCATTGTTAAAATTTGTACAACAAATATTTGTCTAAACTGACGAAGTTTTAACGCTTGCATAAAAGCATTATAGCTACGAGAAAAATCAACTTTCTTTAAATTTTCTGCTGGTTTAGTTAAATGAGGTATCAGCTTTTTTGTTCCAAAGATTGAAATAATCATGGCAACAAAAGCAATAATTGCGGCTAATAAACCGAGCGAACTATAACCTTCGACATTTAACATGCCATTAGCGTATTTGTCTGACGAAGCAAAAAATGAATTTAATGCAATAACAGATAAAGCAATACCGCCTATATGACCTAAAAATGTACGATAACTTACTATTTTGGTGCGTTCTTCATAGTCATCACTCAATTCTGCGCCTAGAGCATTGTGTGGCACATTGAACATAGTAAGCATTAGACGAACAACAATTGACCAAACTAACAACCAAAGAAATAGTCCTTGAACGTCTAAACCTGCAGGTGGACTAAAAAGCATATAAATTGAAAGTGGAAATGGAATAACTGCAGCGATCATAAATGGATGTCTTCTGCCCCATTTTGAATGCCAATTATCTGAAATATCCCCCATTAGAGTATCTGAAACTGCGTCGAATAATAATGCAATTAAAGCAGCAACCCCTGCCATAATCGCAGGTAACCCTAATACTTGGCTAAAGTAAAATATAAGGAATGACTGAAAGGCAACATCTTTAACCCCTTGAGACATTTGTCCTACACCGTAAGCAACCTTAGTCATAAAACTTAATTTAATCATTTTTATATACTCTTAAACTATCTAGTAATAAGGATAGTCTTTATTAATTTATATCAAAACTATTAATTCGAACTTACAGTATGTAAACATATCATGCAAGAATTATATTGTTGAATAATTGAACTTCCAACTCTTTTTTACAGGCTAAATTTCACTCACATCAATAACCACTTGCCCTACATTTGACCTAGTGGTATTTTAAATTACTTAAAAGTTTTTTGTTGTTTTTACGATTTAATAGCAACAATAAAGAAAGGCACCCATTACATGAATTCAAAACTCAGCAATAATTTAATAACAAATGAGCGATTTTTAAATATTGAATATGCACAGTTTGAAATGGAAAAATCTAGATGGTCTATTAGAAACACAACGAACAGCACAAAATTAATATCAAATAAAAACAATGGATTGGGCACTGTATCGCCACAATTGATTATTAAGAATGACTTGATAATGTCTGAAGCATCCGTTCAAAATCAAAGTGAACACTGTCTTAATTTAAATATATTCAGAAGTATAAAAAACAATACTGAAAATCAACAAAGTCATCGACCTGTTATGGTTTGGATACACGGAGGAGGATTCACTGTTGGTGCTGGTTCTTTACCAATCTATGATGGAAGCAATTTAGCTAAAGCAACGAATACAATCGTTGTCACATTAAATTATCGTTTAGGGTCTTTAGGATTTTTACGCTTGGTTGATATCACCGACAACGAGATTACTTCTACCGGTAATGAAGGTTTGGAAGATCAAATAACAGCATTAAAATGGATACAAGAAAATATTCATTTATACGGAGGAGACAAAACCAATATTACATTATTTGGTGAATCAGCCGGGGCGATGAGTATTGCTTGTTTACTTGCTATGCCTAAAACAAAGGGGTTGTTCCATAAAGCGATAATGCAAAGTGGTGCTGGACATACCTTCAACACGGTTGAGCAAGCAAATGACTTAGCAAAAGAGTTTCTAGTGAGTGCAAGAGAATTAGGTTTTGAAATTTCGCATAACAAACCAAGAGAGCAAGCAAAACAGTTGGAGCAATTAACCACATCAGAAGTACTCAGCATTCAAGCGCACTTAAGTGCACGGCCTGATATTTATAGTAAATTTGGCATATTACCCTTCAAACCTGTTGTTGGAGACCTAGATCTCCCATTAGCTCCTTATGAAGCAATAAAACAAGGTTGTGCCATAGATATACCTATTATCTCTGGTTCCAATACCGATGAATGGACATTGTTTTCTGCCATGCTTAAACAAAACATTACTGATGAGAAACATTTAGCACTTTCGCTAACGCCGCTAATTGGCAGTGAAAAAATAGCGCAAGTTACGCAGTTAATGACAAAACAATGCCAACAACGAGGGCTAGAACCAACACCGCAAAACTTGTTAAGTGAAGCATTAACTGAATTTTGGTTCACCCAACCTTGTTATCGTTTGCTCAATGCTCAACATACTGCTGGTGGTAAAGCCTATGGTTACAAGTTAGGACGGAAAACCATTATTCCGAGTTTAGCCTGTACGCATATCACCGACATTGGCTTAGTGTTTGGTAATACATCTAGTGCTTTTCATGGCGAAGAATCACGCGTAGCAGCCTTAGTCAAAGAAATACAAATATGTTGGGAAACATTTGCTTATACCGGACAGCCAAGCCATGCAAAAATTTCATGGCCAGAATTCATTAGTTCCCAAAACGAAAATAAAACTGAATCAACACCGACCCTTTTATTCTTTGATCATAACAATAGTTACATTAGCGAAGTTTATGCACAAAGTATGGAATTTTGGTCAAAAATTAGTGATAAACAATTATCGTCATTTTAACGCGCCTCACCTTATAACAATGGAAAAAAAAATATTCGAGCTTTGCTCCTTCCCAGTATTTGGCAATTGGCATGGCCATTCACCATTACTAATTTATTGTTAGCCCAGGTTGGTTTTATTCAGATTATTCTATCGACTAATTTAGGTACGGAAGCAACGGCGACAGTAACCGTAAGCCAACGAATATTTTTTCTTTAATCAACAAATTCCAGCCCTATTAATCATCGCATTTTCTATGCCATTAATTACCACTGACTTTACCATAGGTGGCGCAATACGAGGTGCTGGAGAAACCACCTATCCGCTAATAGTGTCATTGATTACCCTAGTAATTTTTCGCATAATTCTTCCCTTTATTTGTATAAAATTGGGACTGTCACTGACCACCCTTTTTATTTTAACCGGCACTGATTTTTTAATTAAAGCGGTTTTTATGACTTGGTACTTTCGACAAAAGAAATGGCAAAACAAACGTATTTCATAGTTAAGTTAGTTATAAAAATTAAATTTGAACTTTAAGTATGTTTTTTTACTCAAAAATATCTTATAGTGTATTTAATCTATTTTATCAGTAAGTGTTGTTATGGCTTTTCCTAATTTAATGTCTGAGTTAGATCTTGGTTTTACTGTGATTAAAAATCGCAGTTTAATGGGCTCTATGCATACAAACCTCGAAGAAACTGAAAATGGCTTTGAACGCATGGCTGTTTTTTACAAAGAGCGTGTTGAAGGTGGTGTAGGTTTAATTGTCACCGGAGGTATAGGCCCAAATCCTGAAGGTGCCGTTGCTAAAGGTGCTGCTTTAATGACAACACAAGCCGATGCAATACAACATCAAGTTATTACCCAAGCTGTTCATCAGGCTGGCGGTAAAATATGTATGCAAATTCTGCACGCTGGTCGTTACGCTTATAACCCTGCACTTGTATCCCCTAGCCCCATTCAAGCGCCTATAAACCCGTTTCCACCTAAAGCATTAACGAGTGAAGAAGTTGATCAACAAATAGCTGACTTTGTTAGATGCGCAAAACTTGCTCAACAAGCAGGTTATGACGGTGTTGAAATTATGGGCTCTGAAGGCTATTTTATTAACCAGTTCATTGTTAAGCGTACTAATCAACGAGATGACAAATGGGGCGGAAGTTATGAAAACCGTATTCGTCTTCCCTTAGACATTATTAAAAGAACGCGTGAGGCCGTAGGCGAAAATTTTATCATTATTTATCGCTTATCTATGCTTGATTTAGTGGAAGGCGGTAGCTCACAAGACGAAGTCATTCAATTAGCAAAAGCAGTAGAAAAAGCAGGGGCAACCTTGATAAACTCTGGTGTGGGTTGGCATGAAGCACGAGTACCTACCATAGCAACATCAGTACCGCGCTCATTTTTCTCTTCAGTGTCTAAACAAGTAAAAGCGCAAGTCAATATTCCTGTTATCACCAGTAATCGCATTAATACCCCTGAAGTTGCAGAGCAACTTTTAGAAGACAATTGTGCAGATATGATCTCAATGGCGCGCCCTTTCCTTGCTGATCCTGACTTCATGAATAAAGCAAAAGTAAATCAAAGCAATTTAATAAATACTTGCATAGCCTGTAATCAAGCATGTTTAGATCATACTTTTGAGCATAAAATTTCTTCATGTTTAGTTAATCCGCGTGCAGCTAATGAAACATTACTCAATTTCACTAAAGTAGAGAAACCTAAAAATATTGTGGTGGTAGGAGCTGGTCCAGCAGGATTAGCCTTTGCTACGTATTCTGCAGAAAAAGGCCACAAGGTTACACTAATCGATAAAAACGCATCGATTGGTGGGCAATTCAACTTAGCAAAACAAGTCCCCGGAAAAGAAGAGTTCTTCGAAACCTTGCGCTATTTTTCTCATCAATTAAAACGTTTAAACGTCGATATTAAGCTTGATTGTCATGCAACACCTGAATTACTCAATGACTTTGATGAAATAATAATTGCAACAGGCATAAAACCACGCACCCCGAAAATTGAAGGTATTGAGCATCCTAAAGTCTTTAGTTATGTGGATGTATTAAATAAAACACGAACAGTCGGTAAATCTGTTGCGCTTATTGGCGCTGGTGGTATTGGCTTTGATGTCGCTGAATACCTTAGCCATCAAGGTGAATCACCCACCTTAAATAAAGAGCTTTATGCTAACGAATGGGGAATTGATTTAACAAACCAAGGAAATAGCGGTTTAAAACAAGCAATTGTTACTCCTAGCCCAAGAACCATTTACCTATTACAGCGTAAAGCAACAAAAGTTGGAGCAAACCTAGGAAAAACGACTGGTTGGATCCACCGAGCTACGTTAAAGCAGAAAAAAGTAACCATGCTCGCGAACGTCGAATATACAAAAATTGACGATGCAGGTTTACACATCTTAGTTGACGCTAAGGCACAAACGCTTGACGTTGAGCATATCGTTTTATGTGCTGGCCAATTGCCTAATAAGGATCTATATCAAGAACTTTTAGACAGCAATATTAATAAGCCTATACACATTATAGGTGGTGCAGATGTAGCTTCAGAACTAGACGCAAAACGTGCCATTAACCAAGCCGCTTGGCTTGCAGCAGAGGTTTAAACACATGCATGACATTGTAATGATTGGTAGCAGCATTTTTGAATTTTGGCAGAAACCTAAATGGGGTACACTTAATATTTCAAATAATGCAATTCGCAGTACTCAAAGTCTAGATTGGTACAATAGTGATCTAAGTACTCTGCCTAAAGCTAAAAATTATCTCGTATATTGTGGTAGTAACGATTTAATTTATGGTGTTCCACCAGAACAGACAGTCGCTAATATTAATGTTGTGCTGTTTTCGCTCGCAAAATTAAATCCTGACGCAAAAATTGGTTATTTTTCCATTATGAAATGTCCACAAAAACAAGAAGCTCAGCAATTAAACGTAATCGATAAAATGAACAAACACATAAAAACGGCGACTTGCTGTGGAATAAATAATCGAATTCATTATTTTGATTTCAATGAATACATCAACAACGATAAAAAATGGTTTAATAATGACGGACTCCATTTAACTGAACAAGCGTATCAAATGCTGGATGAAAAACTTGAACCTGTCATATCACAATGGGCGTTAGCGTCTTAAAGGGCACTTATCTAAATGAAAAATCTATTTTCAATAACGGGAAAAACGGCTGTCGTAACAGGTGGATCACGTGGTTTAGGCGCCATGATAGCGCGAGGGTTTGTAGAAAATGGTGTGAAAACCTATATCACAGCACGTAACCTGAAAGAACTAGATGAAACCGCTGCCACCCTAAATACGCTAGGAGAATGTATTCCCATCGTTGCTGATTTATCAACAAACGATGGCATAGATAAACTTGTTAGCGTGATAAAAGGTAATGAAAGTAAAATTGATATATTAGTTAACAATGCCGGTGCGGCATGGGGGGCGTCTTTCGAGGAATTCCCTGAAATAGGTTGGGATAAAGTGATGAACTTAAATGCTAAATCACCTTTTTTTGTTACACAAAAATTCATGCCATTACTGAAAGAATCGGCTTCGGCAAATAACCCTGCTCGCGTTATCAATATTGCTTCAATAAACGGCCTAAACAACCCTAACGCCAATAACTATTCATATGCAGCCAGTAAAGCTGCCGTAATACAAATGACACGACATCTTGCTGCTGATTTGGTTAAACAACATATAAACATTAATGCTATTGCCCCAGGTTATTTCTTGAGTAAATTAACGCAATACATTGTAAACGAACAAGAAGAACAATTTGCTAAAAAAATGGTACCTAAAGAACGTTTAGGTCAAGCAGAGGATATTGCTGGCAGTTGTATTTATTTATGCGCTCAGGCTTCAAGTTGGATGACTGGCCATACATTAGTATTAGATGGCGGTGTTATTGCCAGTAGTAGTTATAGTGATCTGTCATGAAACATAGCAGGTAAGTCACATACAGCCTTGTCACTATGGTGACATCTAATACAAATCCAATATGTAATCCTTCATTTAAAGTCCTGATGATTAAATAACACCTGTTTAAAGCAAACGCTTTAAACGGTCTATTGCGATAGGTATTAGCATGAAGTTACAAAACCAAGATTTAAATATTGAACTAGCGCCGTCTGCCATTATTACAGCAGAAATGAATAAACTTGCTGCTCAGTCAGGGAGTGATTTTGAAGTTGTACAACGTGATATTAATGGAATAAATTTTAACGTATTTAAAAATTTAGCTGAAAGCTTACCTGTCATGTATAAATCGGTTATCGATACTCATGGTGATAATGAATTTTTAGTCTATTTAGATCAACGCTATAGCTTCAATGATATATATCAACAAGCGGCATCTTTTGCACAATCACTACAACAAGATTATCAGATAAAGCCTGGCGACAGCGTGGTAATTGCAATGCGTAATTATCCAGAGTGGATCATGGCATTTATCGCAATAACCAGTATTGGTGGCGTTGTTGTTCCATTAAATGCTTGGTGGCAACTAGAAGAATTTACCTATGGTATAAATCACTGTGAAGCAAAATTAGTGATTGCTGACGATCGTCGTTTTTGGCTGTTAAAAGACTGGCTATCACAACAAACAATTCCGGTTATTGTTGCTAAGGCAAACGACAACACGGCTATAACCTTTGAACAACTTGTCAGTAAATACCAAGGGAACCCCATGCCTGAAGTAACGCTAACAAGAGACTCTATCGCTTGTATTTTTTATACTTCAGGTTCTACCGGTCAGCCAAAAGGCGCTGTATCTCGCCACGAAAGTTTGTTAAGCGCTTTGCACACTTGGGCAATGTTAGATACTGGAGCTGCATATGCAAACGATACGATAGGCCAAGAACCCGTCAATCCTCCCTGTGCTTTAATGACCGTACCTTTGTTCCATGTAACGGCATGCCATGTATTGTTTTTGCTGTCTTTTTATTCAGGACGTAAAACAGTAATGATGCACAAATGGGATCCTCTAGAAGCGCTTAAATTAATCGAACAAGAAAAAGTCACTTACTTTAACGGTGTCCCTACTATGTCGTTAGAGCTGATGAATCATCCACAACTTGCAAGCTTTGATACCTCTACGTTAACCGATATTAGTGCGGGTGGCGCAGCTCGTCCAGCTGATCATGTTAGAAAATTATACGACAAATTTGAGCAAGGTTTCCCCAGCACGGGTTACGGGTTAACGGAAACAAATGCTTTAGGTGCAGTAAACGGTGGTGGCGACTATGTTTATAAACCTGGAAGTGTTGGCACGGCAACGTCACCGATTGTTGATATTAAAATACTTGACGAATGGGGTAACGAACTAGCCCAAGATGAACAGGGAGAAATTTGCATTAAGTCAATTTCAAATGTTGTCGAATATTGGCGTAACCCTACTGCGACTAAAGACTCATTTATACACGGATATTTCAGAACGGGTGATTTAGGCTTTAAAGACCAAGACGGGTTTATCTATATAGTAGATCGAGTAAAAGACATCATTATACGTGGGGGTGAAAATATTTCTTGTTTGGAAGTTGAAGCGGCAATTTATAAATTTCCTCATATAAAAGAAAACTCTGTTTTTGCACTACCTGACGAACGTTTAGGTGAGATTGTTGGCGCTGTAGTGCAATTAACCCCGAACAAGTCAATTGACACTGAGCAACTGCAACACTTTCTTGCAGAGCATTTAGCAGGCTTTAAAGTGCCCGCTGTCATTTGGGTATCAGAGCAACCTTTACCTCGATTAGGCTCAGGAAAAATCAATAAAAAGCAGTTAAAAATAATCTACGCCGAAAAACTAACGGCTGAAAATAAATAATTTCATCAAAGAGGTACTTGAACTGTCTCCTGCGTGACTATAAAAACACCGGACTTTGATTATATTGTTTATATGAAAGCCCTAGTGATTCATTAATCATCTTTAGGCGGTTTAGGGGCAAGATTTTTAAAAAAATCATTTATCGCATTGGCTGGATTTAACGCATTAAACTTTGTCACTTCATCTTGCCAATGACGTTGATGTTCAATAAAAGCAAGAATTGATTGTTCTATATGTTGCCCTAAAACGCTGCTCATATTCGTGTCGTAAAAACGAACAATCTCTTCCAGCATTTTATTGGTAAGTACTGAGGCATGCCCTTCTGATTCGACTTCAGTGAGCACTTGCAACAAAACTTGCCGTGTAAGATCTTTACCTGACTTAGAATCGACAATTTGAAATTGTTGATAGGCTTTAATGTAGTCACGAATGGTACTTAACGTTATATAACTTTTAACGTCAGTATCGTATAAACGGCGGTTAGGGTAACGTTTAATGAGTTTCATAGAGTATTCCTGTTAGTTTAAAGAGCCATATTTATGCTCAATTCACTTAAGTTAATAAGCGTATATTGACAGTATGAAATGAATTTTATAAAACACAAGCACTTTTATTGTGCGGTGCACAATAAAGGTATTGACTTACAATTTATACTTGTTTAAAGTTTACTTTATTGTGCGGTGCACAATAAAGTAAACTCATAACTTAACTAACAAACTTAAATAGGTAATTAAAATGACTGATTCACAAAAGCAATTCGAAGATGGTGTTAAAAAAGGCTTAGAAGCAAACGCAAAAGTAATTGAAATTAACGCTAAGTTTGCTAGCGAATATACCAACAGAACAAACCTTTTTTGGACCAACTTGCTTGATGCAGGCGCAAAAAATGCTGAAGAACTTACACAAAGTAAATCATTAACGGAAGCTTACGAAAAGCAATCTCAGTTTGCTCAAAGTGTTAAGGCTGATTTTGAAACGGCTTACCAAGAAAACATAAAAGCATTTGAAGCAGCTAAAGAAGAATATGAAACGATCACTGCAGGTTTATACCCTGCTCCTGCTAAAGCAGAAAAAAAAGCTACTAAATAAATTTGTATTAATTTGGCTTCCCTTACGATGCCGAATATTGAAAGGGATAATGGTGTTTACACGTCGTAATCAGCATTATCCTATTTTGCCGTTAACTCAGTTGAAGAGAATTTTATGAAACAACTCTCAGGTTTAGATTCCTCATTTTTATATTCGGAAACAAACAACGCACCTATGCATATTGCAACAGTGTCTATACTTGACCCATCAACTGCGCCAAACGGCAAAGTCAGATTTAAAGAAATTATTGAGCATATTAAAGGGCGAGTTCACCTTGGTGACTATTATCGTCAAAAGTTAGCGCGAGTTCCCTTTGATGCTGATTTTCCGTATTGGATTAATGATGAAAATTTTGATCCTGAATATCACATACGTCATTATGCTTTACCTGCACCAGGAGATTGGCGTCAATTTTGTATTCTAGTCGCTAGAATTAACGCCCGTGGCTTAGACTTAACCCGTCCTCTTTGGGAAGCCTATATTATTGAAGGGTTAGATAATATTGCCGGTTTACCTAAAGGTTGCTTTGCTTTACTAACAAAAACTCATCATGCAGCAATTGATGGCAGTTCAAGTGCTGAAATTGGTGCGACCTTATGTGATTTGACCAATGAAGCTAAAGTATTGATAGATGACACGAATTGGAAGTCTCAGCCAGTGCCTTCTGATTATGAATTATTATCTCGTGCCCATGTGAACAATTTAATGCAACCGATGAAATTAATGGAGTTGATCCAGAAGTCGATGCCTGCATTCACCAATGCAATGAACCTTGTTAACAAAGGTGAAATTGAAGGGCCGGGCAATGTGCCTAAAACACTCTTTAATGACGTTGTTTCACAACACAGAATTTTCGAAGGTTTAACTTTTTCATTAAAAGAAATGAAATCTGTACGTGCATTGCATCCAGGTGTAACTGTTAACGATGCCATTGTTTCTGTTGTCGGTGGTGGCATGCGCCGTTATTTGGCAGCAAAAAACCAATTACCTGAAATATCTATGGTTGCTCAATGCCCGATTAATGTTCGTGATGACTCCGATAAAGTCGGCGGAAATCAAATAGCTTCAATGAGTGTTGAAATGGGCACACATATCGCTGATGCGGTAGAACGCTTGCAACACGTTCATTCGAGCACGAGCAATGGCAAAAAATATAACCAAGCGATTGGTGCTAAAACCATGACTGACTTTACCAATGCCACCACATCTAACCTAATGTCATTAGGTTCAAAAGTCGCAACTGAGAACAGTTTAGCAAACCAATTAAAACCGACTTATAACTGTGTAATAACAAATGTTCCGGGCCCACAAGTGCCACTTTTTATTAAAGGTGCAAGAATATTAGGCGGTTGGGGATTAGGTCCAATCATGAATGGTAATGGATTATTTCATACTGTGGGTAGTTACTGTGGTGAAGTTAACTTAGGTATTTCTAGTTGTCGTGACATGATGCAAGACCCAACATTTTATCGGGAATGTATACAAGCTTCTTACGATGAATTAATTGCGTTAGTGACAGTAAAAAGCACTGCTGATTCTCCAGTTAACTTCGAAACCACAAGCTCAATGCCGAGCAACAACAAGCCGATTCCAGCTAATAAAAACATCAAAAAAGTTTCAGTAAAAAAAGCGCCTACAAAAAAATCGGTAAAGCTCACAAAAACAAAGTTAAAAGTAACCAAACCTATAGTTAAACAAGAGCCTATAAGGGAATCAGCTACAGTAACGATTAAAACGCC
>CAJWBY010000085.1 GCA_913020705.1 uncultured Colwellia sp. | reverse complement strand
ACTGGGGAAGATGTTTTTATTGTTGAATATTTTAAAAATAGAGATCGAGGATTTTATGTTGATATTGGTTGCTTTCATCCAATTATGTATAGTAATACAGCAGCGCTTTATAGCAATGGTTGGAAGGGAATTAATATAGATATGAATAAAACTTCTATTGATTTATTTAATATCATTAGAAAAAAAGATAAAAATTTTTGAAAATAGGCTTAAGCAACTCATTGAGGATGGATTTGAAGTTAAAACTTTTATATCTCACTATAAGAATTTAATGTAGACTTTTAGTACAGCCGAATTAGTATCTAACGGCCAATGTATGATTGCTGAAGGTAATGGTATTTATAAGTTTGAAGCTAGTAGCAATAGCTTTAAAAAGCTTGTAGAACAAGGTGAAAGAGCCTTCCAAAGCCAACATGGCTGCTTATTTGTAGACAATTTATCTGGTAATATTGTTAATGAAAATCGAGTGATTATTTCAAAGCAAACAAAAAATAGTCTGTTAATAGAGCATCAAGGTAAAATTGCCCACAGGTACAATGTCAATGAAGAAACACATATCGTAGACCTAGAGACAAGCGACTTGATAACAAAAACTAAAAGTCGTGCATCTAATACTAGGCTCATTTCTTATGAGGATGATATTCTGTACCTTGGACAAGATGATGTTAAGACCTCAATTATGAAGTTGAAGCTAAATTAGATTAATATGACCCTGTAATTTATTATATTACAGGGTCTCATTAACTAACTTCAGTTTCACTATTTTGACTCAATAGACAATAAAAACTAGTTAAAACCAAAGCTTTCCTAGTGTAAATCCACAACAAAAAAGGATTCAACTGGCTTTTCAATCTATTCCGTTGTTTACTTCACTACCTGATTGTTAAAGTCCATTACCCAAATATCAACGGCAGTTAATAGTGGTTTTGAGTCTGTCGTCTCGATAAAAACATATTAACCAAAAGTGTCAATTCAGATTTGAGCAAATACAATTAAAGTGACCCCACAATGACCCCAAAACAAAAATGGCACCTTATAGGTGCCATTTTTACTGGTGTTCAAGTCTAGAACGGCATTTTCATCCCTGGGGGTAATTGCATTCCACCAGTTAACGCACCCATTTTTTCTTTATTTTGCTCTTCTACACGACGAACAGCATCGTTAAATGCCGCTGAAATCAAATCTTCAAGCATATCTTTATCGTCTTCCATCAGGCTATCGTCAATATCTACGCGACGTACACTGTGTCCGCCTGTCATAGTGACCTTAACCATACCAGCGCCTGACTCACCAATCACTTCCATTTTAGCTAATTGCTCTTGAGCTTTTGCCATTTTTTCTTGCATTTGTTGGGCTTGTTTCATTAAATTGCCCATTCCGCCTTTCATCATAATATGTTCTCCAAAGTTCTGTTGCCGCCAAAGATAGAGCTTAACGCGACAAATATCAAGTAGCAGTTATAGCGCTACGATTGTATTTTCATCTAATTCTGCTTGAAAATGAGTTTTCAAACCAATAATTATCTCATCGTTTTCTAGTAATTCTTTCGCATAATCATATCGTTTATCATTAATATGCGATTGAATCTTATAAGGGTCATGGGATGTTTCATCCACAATTGTTAATTCTACAGTAACTTGTCTCTTCAAAAAATCTGAAATGCACTGTTCAAGCTTTTTATGGGCAACGTCACTATTTAAATGCTTTGTAGCTTGATCTAAATTAAGTAATAGTAAATCGTCAGTAGATTGTTCACTAACGGTTGCATGTATCGCTAATTGTCGCAACCTGCCCGTTAGTGACATTGCATCAATCATGTTTGCCCATTTATCAACTTGATTAGCTGAACGAATTTTAGCAGGGTCAATAACACTTAAGTCAAAAGCTTGTTCTGAAATCGTTTCTAACGCAGGAACATTAACTTTAGACTCTTCCTGTGTTGTTAGTTCAATTGCGTCAGAGAGTTTATTATCTTGACGCCCTTTGACGTCATCAGACTTTTTTGCATTATTTTCTAGCCCTTTCTTGCGACTACGCAACATGTTTCTGGTCGCTAAAGCTTTTTCAATAGGCGATTGTACCAAAGGCTCACCAATAGAAGGTGTGTCTATAATTGTATTTTCAGTTGCTGTATCTAGAATTGAATTGTTGTGTTCAACATTATGAGTGGGTGTATTTATATAATCAGGTGCAGATAAGACATTAGCATTAGAAAAGCTTTCTGGTTCAGCAATAGGGCTATCAATCACTTCTGGAACTTTACTATCTATAGTATTTACAGAAACAATTGCTTCTGCGAATGGAGCTATTATTTGTTTTTCTGCAGGAACCTTCTCAGAAAACTCATCAGGAATTTCAGTTACAGGAACACTTTTTATAGCGGCTAAAGTTACATCAGCTCTATCAATATTAGTTTCATCAAATTGAACGTCCTCAAAGTCACTATGCTGGTTAACCGAAGTTACAGGTATAGTTTGGGCATTATTTATAGGCGTAAATGCTAACAATCTTAAAAGCAACATATCGAATGCCGCTTGTTCATCAGCAGCATATGGTAAGTCCTTACGACCATTCAGCACAATTTGATAATAAAGTTGAACATCCTCGGCGCTCATTGCTTGACTGAACTTTTCAACTAATTGATTATGTTCAGGTGATAAATCAAAGTGCTGCCCAATCACCTGTGTCATGGCAACTTGATGAAGTAACTGAATGAGTTCTGCCGTTAAACGACTATAATTTGGTGCATAAGAAGCAATATCTAATGAAAGATTCATCAAACCTTTAGGATCTTCTTTCAAAAGCGATATGAGTATTTTATAAACCCAGTTTTGATCTACACCACCCAGCATTTGTTGTACATTAGCTAAAGTAATATTGCCCTGCCCTTGAGCGATACTTTGGTCGGTTAAACTTAAACAGTCACGCATACTCCCTCTAGCTGCCTTTGCTAACAACGTTAAAGCACCTTTTTCAACGGAAACGTCTTCTGCTTGCAATATTTCTTGGGTCTTCTGCTCTATTTGACTAACGGTTAATGCTTTTAAATGAAACTGTAAACAACGAGATAAAACCGTAATTGGAAGCTTTTGTGGATCAGTTGTCGCTAGAATAAATTTTACATGTTCAGGGGGCTCTTCAAGCGTTTTCAACAACGCATTAAAACTACTACGAGAAAGCATATGTACTTCATCGATTAAATATACCTTATAGCGCCCTCGTGTTGGTGCATATTGAACATTATCAAGAATTTCACGTGTATCATCAACTTTGGTTTTAGAAGCTGCATCAATTTCTAACAAATCAATAAAGCGTCCTTGATCAATATCTTGGCAAGTATCGCAAACGCCACAAGGTGATGAAGTTATACCTTGTTCACAGTTTAGGCTTTTAGCAAAAATACGAGCTATCGTTGTCTTACCTACCCCTCTAGTTCCAGTAAATAAATAAGCATGATGCAAACGTTGCTGTTCTAGTGCATTGACTAGAACTGTAACAACATGCTCTTGACCCATTAACTCTGTAAACTTTTTAGGGCGCCATTTGCGTGCTAATACTTGATAACTCATATTACTTGCCTAATCGCCGCTGTACTGTACTAAAGAATGAATTGACAAACCTAGATTTTCTAAACGTTTTTCACCACCTAAGTCTGGTAATGATATTACAAATGCTGCATCGGTTACTTCTGCACCTAATTCTTTAGCAAGGATTAAAGTCGCTTCAATAGTTCCACCTGTAGCAAGAAGATCATCGATAATTAGTACTTTATCATTCGATGTTAAGGCGTCTTGATGTATTTCTAATATATCTGTACCGTATTCCAACTGATAACTTTGGCTAATAGTAGCTCTTGGTAACTTACCTGGCTTTCTAACGGGTATAAAGCTGACACCAAGGGCAAGTGCTAATGGAGCACCAAAAAGAAAACCTCTAGCCTCGGTACCAATAATTTTAGTAAAGCCACAGTTTTTATATTTAGCTTCAAGTAAATCTATAGTTAATTGATACGCTGCAGGGTCATCAAGTATCCCGGTAATATCACGGAATAAAATTCCCTCTTTAGGGTAATTTGGTACGGCGTGGATAGCGTTTTGTAAAAGTAATAATTGTGTTTCAGTCATTGTTAGCAATTCAAAAGTGAAAATATTATGAGTACCTAAGAATAAAGCAAAACTGATAAAAATTATAGTGAATAACGAGTAGAATTTTGTTGATTGTTTTGATTTACAGCATTAAGAAGAGAACTTTCATCAATAGGTTTAGTTATAATTGCTTGAAAAGAAAGTGAACGGGTTAAAGCGGTAACTTCAGCAAGATTTTGTGTTGTCATAAAAATGGCAGGAGTATTTGCTGTAAATGGGTTATTCAAAAGGTTCTTACTTAATTGTAGACCATTCATCACAGGCATCAGATGGTCAATAATATATAAATCAAAAGGTGTTTTTTGTGCTTTTTCAAAAGCATCTAAGCCATTTGATGCAGTCTCAACTGTATGACCGGCTTGAATCAATAGTGGTGTAACAACGTCTAAAATAGACTTTTTATCATCAATGAGTAATATATGCATTTATCAATTGTTCTTAATTTTTATTGGGGAGTAAATTAGGTAAAACTAATTTGATAAAAGCGTAAACCAACCCATTACCATTGGCAGCAACGGTGCAGAAACTAATACAACAAGGCCTACAAATAAATGGAAAATAGATGTGTTGTCTTTGAACTCTTCGTTATTTGACATTTTTCATACCTGCAGGCTTAAAAATAAAGAGCGCGCATTCTAGCCGACAAAATCATTTATTCCTAGTTAAAGTTTATCTAGATACAACAAAACATTCATCAATGTGATTATTAAACAACTTCCATTCATCACTTTAACCTTCATAATATTTACAAGTTCATGAGTTATAAAAGCTTAAGACATAAAAAAACCAGCCATAGGCTGGTTTTTAATAGAAAAGTAAAAATTATATAGAAACTTTTTTACGCTTCGCTGTATCTTCTATGAAGCTTACCCAACCTTTAGCTGTTCTACGAGACTTAGGGTCTTTCAATGCTTTTTTGATATAAACATGAGCTTGTTTGTAGTTTTCAAGATAAAAGTACGATTCTGCAATACTTTGATTCAATCGACCTGGGTTTTTAACACCTATTTCGATTGCTTTCTTTAAAGCTACAATAGCCTTAGCAAACTGTTCATCTTGGTTTAACAACATACCTTGCTTGCTATAATGCTTAGATAAATTAGTCATTTTAGCTAATTCACCATAATAGCTAGCAGCTTTATCTATATGTTGAGCAGCATGCCAAGAGTTAGCTAAAGTAAAGAGATTAGAGTCATCGCGTTTAACAAGACCTGAATCAATGTACTTTTCCAATAAAACAGCAGATTTATGAGGAATATCACTTTGTGCATACAAGTTAGCGAGCATCTTAATTTGGCTTTCTTTATCAAGATAGCCTTTCTTATGCGCTAAATCCATTGTTGCTAAACTTTTAGGATAATCTTCTATCATCGCATAAAATGAGCCTAGTTGAGTCCAAAATAACTGCTCTTCAGGAAGAATTTGTACTGCAGTTTCTAAAACTTCAACACATTTCTTAAACATTTTACGTTCATAATAAGAGTTTAACTTAAGTATGTATGGATTTTTATTTACTTTATCACCCAACTCAGCTATCGCTTTGTCAGCAGGTGCTATAACTTTATCATACTGTTTGAGTGCTAAATTAGCCTGAGCTACTTTCATCCAAACATTAGCGTCAGATATACCTGTAAAATCCATCCAAGCATCATAAGCAACTAACGCTTTTTTGTAACCTTCAACTTGCATTTGCAAGTCACCAATTAACTTAAGAGATTCTGCTTGCTCAGTTTCATTTAAAATGTCAGGAGCAACTGCTTGTTCAAGATATTCAAGAGACTTTTTCTCTTCACCTTTTTGGGCATACATCACACCAATAAAACGATTTAAAAAAGCTTTGTCGTAGACTTTGCTAGATTTTATCTCTAGAAGCATAGCTAAAGCAATATCAATATTTGATCCATCTTCAGTTTCCACTGAATACGCTTCAAATGCTTTCGCTACTTTTTTACCAACGGTAGGACCAACAAGTTGAGTCTTACGTGTTGGCTTTTCAGATTTCTCTGCGCCATTGGCATAAGTAGATAATGGTAATTGAGCAATCGTTACTGAACCTATGATCAATATAGATATAAAAATCTTATTCATTATGATTACCCCTGATCCATTGTAAAGTCTAATTGTACCGTTAAACCAGGACGTCGTTGTGCTTTTCCATCAACAACTTTTGGTTTATATCTCCATTTTTTCAAAGCACGTTTAGCTGACTTATCGAAAATACGTTTAGGCTTTGCATCAATAACTTTAACATCTTCAACACCACCAAGTTCGTTAATAGTAAATGAAAGTTTAACCCAACCTTCTTTACCATCTCGAGCAGCTTGTGGTGGATACTTAGGGTCAATTCTAACTATCGGAGATGCATCACCATCACGACCAAAACCAGCGCCAGGAGCAGACATACCAGTGTTTGCACCTGATAAATTAACACTTGGCATGTTAAAAGTTAAACCACCAGAGTTATTATTTGCTTCAGGCTCGGGAGCTTGAGGCTTAGGCGGTGTTTTCGGCGGCGGAGGCGGCGGCGGCGGTACACGCTGACGACGTTCTGCTGCTGACTTAGGCGGCGTAGTATTAACTTCTACAACTATATTATCCAAAGCTTCTTGTTTCGTCATGTCACCACTTGAAACAAGAAAAGCCATAAAGGAAAATAGTGCAAAAGTAACCGCTGCGCCTAGTAGTAATGAAACTAAAAAGCGAACCATAAACTACCCCTTAGCTGCAGCAATAGAAATTCTATCTATGCCCGCATCTTTAATCGCATCCATTACTTTAACAACTATGCCATGTTTTGCATCTTTGTCTGCTTGAATGATAACAACATCAGTTGGTTGCTCTGCTAATAACTTTTCAATATTAGCTGCAACACGTTCGACATCAACGCGACGTTTATCTAACCAAATTTCGCCATTTTCTCTAACAGCAACAAAAATGTTAGCTGACTTTTGCTTGCTTTGGTTAGCCGCTTTAGGTTTATTAACTTCAATACCAGCTTCTTTAACAAATGAAGTGGTTACAATGAAGAAGATCAGCATGATAAATACGATGTCTAGCATCGGTGTCATATCAATTACTGCTTCTTCGTCTTCACGAATACGTTTACGTGCCATTCGAATATCTCTCTAGTGATGAGGTAAACTGTCAACCAGTTTAGCCTTTGCTAGTTTAACTTTAGCGTCTAACCTTGAACTGAAAAACACTCCTGATAATGCAGCAACCATTCCCGCCATTGTCGGGATAGTAGCCATTGATATACCAGCAGCCATCAGACGCGGATTACCTGTACCTTGTTGAGCCATTGTCTCAAACACACCAATCATACCGGTGACCGTACCTAATAATCCAATCAGTGGACACATTGCCACTAAGGTTCTAATTGTGAGCATGCGTTGCTCTAGTAATTCTGTCGCTTCGGAGATCCAAGTATCTCTAATCCGATGGGCATACCAAGATGTAGTATCTTGGCGTGCATCCCAACGATTGACGATATCGTCTTTCATTGCAGGGTAAACTTTTGATAAGAACCAGTAGCGCTCTATCATCATTACCCACATCAGTAAGAGAGCGAAGGCAACAACATATAATACGTTACCACCTGTCGCAATAAAACTCCTGACAGATTCCCAAAGCTCTATCAGGAATAACATTATTTAGACTCCTTCTCAGCAATCGCAGCAATTAATCCTGCGCTTTGCTCGTCAAGTTTTTGCAATACAGACTTACTCTTACCAGCAACAACACTGTGAATTAAGATAAGTGGTAATGCACAAATCAGACCTAATGCAGTTGTTACAAGTGCAAGTGAGATGTCACCAGCCATGATTTTCGGGTCGCCTGTACCAAACAATGTAATCGTTTGGAAGGTCATGATCATACCGATAACCGTACCTAAAAGACCCATTAATGGAGCGATAGCAGCGAACATTTTGATTAAGTTAATACCACGATCAACTTTTGGTGTTTCGCGTAAAATAGCTTCATCAAGTTTAAGTTCAAGTGTTTCAGCGTCAACATTTCTGTTTTCGTGATAAACCTTAATTAAACGACCTAATGGGTTGTTCTCATTTGGTTGTTCAAGGTTTTTCTCTTGAGACTTAATGCGAGAGCTAATTGTAGTTAGTACAAGCATACGTTCGAGTGCGATGAGGAAACCAAGTGCTAATAACACTGTGATTGCATAACCAACTGTACCACCTTCATGGTAGAACTCCATAAGTACTTTCTTACGAGTTTCTAACGCTAAGATACCACCGCGTGAAGGGTCAATATACAACGGGTGATGACCAGAAGTTTCAGTGAAGAAATCTGAAGCCGTACCTGTAATGTAACCAGCAGGTTGTTTAGCTAAAGGTTGAACTTGACCAACTTCATCATTGTAGTTTAAGAAACCTTCAGCAGATACTAAGTTAAAAGTACCTATACGTGTAATTGTTTCTGTAGAAGTAGAACCATCTAGGCTTGTTACTTCTGAACTAAATTGTGAAACTTTACCTGATTGAGTCATTTCAGTTTGTAAAGCAATCCATAATTCTTCAAGTTGTTCAAGTTCTGGAATTTTCTTTGAGTTTGCAATAACGTCAAGCGCTTTACCTCGGCCAGCAAATTCAGAACTTACAATTGAAGTAGCGATTTGACCATAAGCATCAGCGGCAGCAGCACGAGTAACACCGAACATTTCGCCTAAAGTACCTGTTGCATTATCTAATTCAACAGAACGTTGCGCGATAGTAATATCGTTAGCAGCATACTCTTTAGTTAAACGAGCGTTACGAGCATTTTGATTAGCTAATTCTTTTTTAGCCTTATTCAAAAGTGCTTGCTTATCAGCGCGGGCAGATTTGAACTCAGCTTCACGTTTCTTATCAAGCTTACCTTCAGAGATACGATCGTTTTTAACTTGTTTTAACAAGTCATCCAAATCGTTAGCTACGGCTGAAGTTGCTACTGTCATCGAGGCAGCAAGCATTACAAATTTAATAATATTTTTCATTATTGTGCTCCTGCTGCAAATACTGGTAATTTAGTTAAGTTTTTAGGTAATTGATTACGAGCCATTGCAATAGCATCTTTAATCGGTTTTAAATATTCATCGCCTAAAGCTTCCCAGCCACGTGTTTCATTGTTCCAAACCCAAACATTTTTCATGTCTAGTGATTGAGCAACTAAAGATACACGACCCATGTGAACGAAATCTGCAGTGATCGTACGATCACCTAAATCTAATTCACCTTGGTAAGCATCAAAAACTGTACCGTAGTTAGCTTCAATTTCGTAAGCTTCAAGTACTAAACGAAACTGCTCTGAAACTGTTACATCTGAGGTACTCATAATGTCGCGTAAACCTGCTACACGCTCTTTACGGTTTTCGATATTCACAGGAATATCTAACTCAACAAACTTGTCTAAAGTATCAATCATCTTGTACATAAGAGGAACGATACCCTGTTTAGTTTTTTCAATACTGCCGATCTGATCTTCTAATGATTTAATGTTCGCGAGCTGATCATTAACCATTAATTGAATGTGATCATTGTATTGAGATAAAGTTTCAGCTTCATCAACAGTTAAACGATATTCACCTAAAAGCTCAATAGTTTGTTCATAAATGCTATTGATCTTGTTTTGTGATTTTTTAGAAGCTTGAAATGTTTGAGCTTCTGCTTTTTGTAGTTCTGTTAATGCATCTGCAGAAGCGAAGTTGCTTGCTGTTAATGCTAATGCGCCTATTATCGTCGAAGCGATAAGGCTTTTCTTGCTTAATTTGGACATAGTTCCCAACCAATTGCTATTGAATGTGGATAACATGGAGATGTTAACGCAAATTTAATAATCTGCCATTTTTGTTTTTATTTCTCTAGAATAAAACAATCTAATATTCCCAGACGACAGCATGACTGTCAACTAAGCACATCAAAAAGTCGGCAAATTCCAGCAAATCATCTAAATACATCGGTTTTGTTACGCGACTTAACGTCTAATTTCTTGCTCAAAAAAAGAACGCTTTATCGGTTAATTCGAGTAACTAAACTAAGTGTATTATTTGAAAATATATTTGCTCCTATTAGTTTTACTAATTCATTCGTACTAAGTCAAATTTATTTAATAAAATATTCATGATATTTGGACATAAAATGTGAATAAATTGACATAACCTAGAACAAAAAACATGCTACAATGCAGCTACACCACTAATTTAGTTGATTTTTTTTATGCTTAGCGACCCAACATTTAATTTTGAAATTTGGTTAACATTATGTGCCGTTGGTTTTGCTGCGGGGCTCATTGACGCGATAGCTGGAGGTGGTGGAATGCTAACAGTGCCAACTTTACTTACTACAGGTTTACCTCCTCATATTGCGCTAGGCACAAATAAATTAGCAGCCTCTTTTGGTTCTTTGACAGCGTCCATCACTTTTTATCGTAAAAAGTTATTCGATCCGCACTTTTGGCGTTTATCTATTTTATATACTGCCATTGGTGCTATTCTTGGTACGCTTGCTGTTGGCTATTTATCAAGCGAGTTTTTAGAAAAGTCCATTCCTATTATTATAGTCGTCACAGCTATTTATACTTTATTTTCAAAAACGATTGTCTCTGACATACAGGGATTGCCTCCCCTCTCATCACGTTTAAAGAAAATACAAAGTGCTCAAGGTTTTATACTCGGTTTTTACGATGGTGTTGCTGGTCCTGGTACGGGGGCGTTTTGGACGGCATCTTCAAGTGCACTCTACAAAATAAACATTCTACTTAGCTGCGGATTGGCACGTTCAACAAATTTCGTGAGTAATTTTTGTAGTCTTTTAACATTTTTCTACTTCGGATACGTTAACGTTATTATCGGTATTTCAATGGGAGTATTTATTATGTTGGGCGCAGCAGTGGGTGCTCATTGGGCAATTAAGTTTGGTAATCGCTTTATTCGCCCTGTTTTCATCATAGTAGTTATTTCTATGTCAGTGAATTTGGCATATCATGCATGGTTCACTCAGTAATAATGTTTAAAAAGTTGTAACTTATGCAATTGCCACTCGATAGAATCACTGCAGTTTTAGATGATCTAACTGAACAAGCTAAAATTATAGATGCTGAGAACCAACACACAAAATCTCACTATTTACTCAAAGATAAAGACATCTTTTCAGAAGCACTCTTTTCTACGAATAGTGACAGATTACAACCGTATGTAGACGAAGTACGTGGAAAAACAAAAGAATTATCAAGGTTGCTTATCAATGGAAGAAAAGAATTATCTCACAATAGATTACAATCTATAGAGCAACAAATTTCAGCCATACTTAATGCAATAAGATCAAACAAAGGTATACATCAAGAAGCCCAATATCGTTTAACAGCAATTAACGCCCGTCGTTATAAAAAAGCAGCTAAACAACTTTTTAAGTCTAGCCAAGCACTATATCAACAATTGTCTGAACATCATGAGTTTGAAAGAAGGCTGCTTGCAATGCTCCATGAACGAGAATTACTCCGAAAAAGCGCATCGCCAAGCAAAGCTAAGACATTATCCGAGGAAGTTCTTGCTCTTCATCAACGTTTAGGTCGTTGCCGTCAAGCTATTTCGAGAATCGAACGTCAAATTGAAGTTGCCGAAAAACCTAGATAATATCAGTTAAATAACTCGCTTTTTACTTCATCTGGCATTAATCTTATATGAGAACCAAATAAATTTAACTAATTGTAAATTGAAGAGGATTGGAATGAGAATATCTGATGACATTCATAATTATTATGAAAAATTAGTCGTGCAACACTTTGCAGCATTAAAATTAGAAGACAAATACGATGTTGATTTTATTGCTGATTTAACTTGTGTTGTTTTAAATCAATTGCCAACTCGTTATATTAGGCATGAAGTTGACATGTCATTTTATTTACCTGCTTCTGAACGGTTTGAAATGGAAAGTAATGTAAAAGTTGCCATTAGTAAAGCCATCGAGTTTATGAAAGCTCACGAGGCTTAAAACCTATCCTATTATTATAATTATAAAAGTGTTCAAACTATTGAGCACTTTTATAAAAAATTCATATCGCAATCTTAACCCAAACCTTGCAGCATATAGCGTTCCAACTCACAGAGTAAACTTATAACTTTTGTTATTATCTTAGATAAAGAACTAAGTAATCCTTAATATCCCACCTAAAATAACTTAATATTTTTAGATACTTGCATGTATTCATAATCTCTGATTATATTAATAAAAATTTAACAAACGCTCACACTGAGGGAACCATGTTTGCATTTAACCATCCAAAAAAGACACTATTATTATGCGCAGCTCTGTCTTTAGCTGCTTGCCAAAACAACAACGAATCTATGAAAAATAAGGCTCCTGTAATGAATGTTGATAAAACCATCGCATACAACACTCTAGGACAAACTGACGAAGATCATCTCTATCTTGAAGAAGTTCTAGGCGAAAAGGCGTTAAGCGAAGTAAAAAACTGGAATACCCAAACGTTAGAACGCTTAATGGACGATCCTCTATTTACGCAGATGAATAATGAAGTACTGGAAATAGTAAATAGCAAAGATAAAATCCCATACGTTTCATTCAGAGGTGGTGAAGTCCATAATTTTTGGCAAGATGAACAGCATGAAAGAGGTGTGTGGAGAAAATCTAGTTTATCTAGTTACCTATCAGACGCTCCTGTTTGGGAAACTGTTTTAGATTTTGATGCGCTATCCAAAACTGAAAATAAAAATTGGGTTTACAAAGGTAATAATTGTTTATCGCCTGATTATGAGCTTTGTATTGTGAGCTTATCCGATGGCGGTAAAGATGCGGTAGTTAATCGAGAATTTAATACAAAAACCAAGTCCTTCGTACAAGACGGCTTTGTAACACAAGAAAGTAAAGGGAGTATGGCTTGGATCGACAAAAACACAACGATTATCGGGGTTGATTTTGGGCAAAACACCATGACTGACTCTGGTTACCCTATGGTATCAAAAGTTTGGAAAAGAGGTACTCCATTATCGAGTGCTGTTGAAATAGATCGAGGCGAACAAGCCGATGTTGGATATTGGGGTGGCGTTACAGAATTAAGTGATGGTCGTCGTGAAATTATGACTACGCGTGCTATTACATTTTATAATACAGAATATTATTGGTTCCCACGTAATAACGATGGGAGTATTAGAGAAAAAATAAAACTGCCTGTGCCAGAAAAATCAAGTCTCAGTGGTGAATTTAAAGGGCAAATGTTACTTAAATTAAATGAAAATTGGCGTGGATTTAATTTAGGTGATTTAGTCAGTTTTAACATTGCTAACTTTATGAAAGATGGCAAAATTGACCATGTAAATCTTGTTTTTAGCCCTGATGAAAAATCTTCAATTGGTAACTTTGGTATAACTAAATCTAAAATACTCATGAGTATTTATCGTGATGTGACTGGTTCTGCTTATGAATTTGATTGGGATGGCCATATTTGGGTATCTAAAAAATTAGCATTCCCGTCTAATGGTTCAGTCTCTATAGGAAGTACTAATAATAAGGAAGAAGTCGCCTTTATTTCAGCAGAGAGTTTCCTTAATCCTGACACTTTATATACCTACAACACAGCTACAGGTGAAAAAGCTAAAGCAAAATCTTTACCTAGCTGGTTTGATGCAGATAATATGGTGAGCGAACAATTTTTTGTTACATCAACTGACGGTACTCAAGTCCCCTATTTTGTAGTTCGTGGTAAAAACACAGAAATGAATGGCAAAAACCCTACCCTACTTTATGGCTATGGTGGATTTGAAGTTTCATTGAACCCAAGTTATTCAGCAACACGAGGAAAGTTGTGGTTAGAAAGAGGCGGTGTCTATGTTCTAGCTAATATTCGTGGTGGAGGAGAGTACGGGCCTAAATGGCATCAAGCAGGATTAAAAACGCAAAGACAACGTATTTATGATGATTTTATAGCTGTCGCTGAAGACTTAGTCGCTAAAAGTATTACATCCCCTAAACATTTAGGAATTGAAGGAGGATCTAATGGTGGATTGCTAATGGGTGTTATGTTTACTCAAAGACCAGACTTATTCAATGCTGTTATATGTGCTGTTCCCTTGCTCGATATGATGCGTTACCATACTCTGTTAGCTGGTGCATCATGGATGGGCGAATATGGTAACCCTGAAAATGACATTGAAGGAAAGTTCTTGCGCAGTATTTCTCCTTATCACAATATTGATCCTGACGTAGAGTATCCTGAAGTTTTCTTTATAACGTCTACTAAAGATGACAGGGTTCATCCCGGACATGCACGAAAAGTAGCTAAGCGAATGGAAGATCAAGGACATAAGTTTTTATATTATGAAAACATCGATGGTGGACATTCAGCAGCAGCTAATCTCAAAGAAACAGCGAAACGTATCGCCCTACAGCATACTTATTTGATGCAGAAACTTTCAAGTAACTAATACTTATTAATAGAGAAGCCGTTTTAAGTGGCCATCATAATAAACTGTGGCCACTTAATTCATATATATAAATTTTAATATTTTAGAAATGGATGAAGCGACTTACTATTATTTCTTGTAATAATCACAACGGGCATAGTTAAATAAAAATACTTTGGGACTCTTATTTTTACTCATTATAAGTTTTATATTATTCTTTTAGATGTGCCACACTATTGACTATTAATATAAATAATTCATATAACAATAATAATTAAGGAAATTAAATGATTAAATCAATTTTTAAATGGATCGGCCTATCCTTACTGGCCGTAATAATACTAGGTGGCTCATTCGCTTCACACGAATGGTATGCCGACAAACCATTTATGCTACGAGCATTTATGGATAGAACTATGCTAAAACAAGCATTTGAAAGTCCAGAGACCCTAACGTCATTAGGTTTTTTAGAATCTGTAGGCATTACTGGCCATAACGCTGAGCTCGATGATGACCGCCCAGAAAAAACTGATGCACTTTTTGCCCAAATGAAAACCATAAAACAAACACTACAATCTTATAAGGATAGTGATTTAGACGAATCAGAGTTGTTATCAAAAGAAATAGCTATGTATTTATTAGATGTTGTTTCAGCCTCTGAACCATACCGTTATCATAACTACCCAGTGAACCAGTTATTTGGTATTCAAAATGGTTACCCTAGTTTTATGGATGCCCAACATCAGGTAAATTCTGTTGAAGATGCAGAAAATTATATTTCTCGCCTTCACAAAGTAAAAGTTAAATTTGAGCAAAACCTTGAAGGTTTAAAATTACGTGAGCAAAAGGGAATTATTCCTCCACGTTTTGTAATCGATCGTGTACTTGAAGAAATGAAAGAGTTTGTAAGCAAACCTGTTGAAGAAAACATACTTTATTCTTCATTGCAAAAAAAGTTAACTGACGCTGAAGGTATTTCTACCGATGACCAAACCAGACTATTAAGTTTAGCTAAAGAAGAAATTATTTCATCAGTGCATCCAGCTTATCAATTATTCATCAATTACTTTGAGAGAGTTGCTGATAAAGCCACAAATGATGACGGTATTTGGAAATTACCAGATGGCGATATAGTTTATGCACAAGCGCTCAAGTTTTTCACGACGACAGATTACAGTGCTGACTATATTCATGATATTGGGCTAAAGGAAGTTGATCGTATTCAGTTAGAAATAATGGCTATTTTGCAAAACGAAAACTATGACGTAAGCCAAGGATTCACATCAGCAATTGAAAGCCTAGCCGCTGAAGAGAAGTTCTATTATCCTGATACAAAAGAAGGTCGCGACCAAATCCTAATCGATTATCAAACCATACTTGATGAGATAAATGTTGGCTTAGACTCAGCTTTTCGTATTCGCCCTAAAGCAAGTATGAAGGTACGTCGAATACCTGAGTTTAAGGAAAAAACAGCACCGGGAGCTTATTATCAGCAACCATCAATTGATGGCAGTAGAGCGGGTATGTTTTTTGCCAACTTATACGATATTAAAGCAACACCTAAATATAGTATGAGAACTCTTGCTTATCATGAAGGTATTCCTGGCCACCATTTTCAAATTGCCATTGCAATGGAATTAGAAGGAATGCCTCTGTTTCGCAGAATGTCTCCTTTTACTGCTTATACAGAAGGTTGGGCATTATATACAGAACGTTTAGCTTGGGATTTAGGCTTTCAAGATGACCCTTTTGATAACATCGGTAGATTACAAGCAGAGTTATTTCGTGCAGTTCGTTTAGTTGTTGATACTGGTATTCATCATAAACGCTGGACTCGACAAGAAGCGATTGATTATATGGTAGCCAATACAGGTATGGCTCAAAGTGATGTTGTTTCAGAAATAGAACGTTATATCGTTATGCCAGGACAAGCTACATCTTATAAAGTAGGTATGATGAAAATTTTAGAGTTGCGTGACAAAGCTAAATCTAGCTTAGGTGATAAATTTGATTTAAGAGATTTTCACGACGTAATTTTGAAAAATGGCGCGGTTCCTTTAGACATATTAACTCGTTTAGTTGACCAATATATTGCTGATAAAAATATGTAAATAAAACACAAATGAATAAAAAACGGACTGATGCCAATCATACTCCGTTTTTTATTCAACTTACCCCATAAAAAAATAAACATAACAACTACATCGAGTTAACCCACAGTTTTTTTCTATAATTTTTCTATTTTTGTACATCCTAGTTTTTTAATAAGACTTTAAATCGTCTACTGCTCATTATTGACGCCTTTACAAAAGGAAGCTCAAATGAAATTAAATAAACTCTTACTCACACTTTGTTTCACAACCACTAGCTATCAGCTTTATGCTGAAGAACCCATAAAACCCATAGAGCCTATTATGGTTATGATACCTGCAGGCAGTTTTGCTATGGGAGACATCAGCGAGAAAGACAGTCAACCTATTCATAATGTAAAAATTTCAGCGTTTAGTTTAGGGAAGTATGAAATTACGGTAAAAGAATTTCGGCAATTTGTAGAAGCAACTGAATATGAAATGCCATCACAGTGTATTCACCAACTTAATGGTTGGTTTAATTATGGCGCAACTGCAGGCAGCTGGGACAATAATTCATTAACAACAAGTGATTTTCAGCCGGTAAATTGTATCGGTTGGAAAGCGGCCAACGCCTACACGCATTGGCTTGCAAAAGAAACAGGAAACCCCTATCGATTACCGAGCGAATCAGAATGGGAATACGCAGCAAAAGCAGGTACACAAACCAAATTTTATTTTGGTGACGATCCAGAACAAACCATGGTATGTGATTATGAAAATACAGCAGATTTAACCGGCGAAAATATATTACAGCGCGATACTAACACCAGTTATGTGAATTTTTTTAATGGGAAGTCTAATTGTGTTGATCACTCAGCTTACTCAAGTATTGTCGGTATGTATAAAGCGAATTCATTTGGTTTACATGACATGGTAAGTAATGTCGTTGAGTTTATTGCCGATTGCTATCAAAATAGCTATAAGAATGCACTTAATAATGGTGAAGCACTTATTGACGACGTATGTGAATTCCGCGTAAGTAGAGGAGGAAGTTGGCATTGGAATACCTTTTCAACTAGCCAAAGAGGGGTAATGGGAGAAGAATTTGTCGGCGGCGTAGAAGGTTTTCGAGTAGCGCTTGATGGTAAAGCCTCTTCAATATCAAGTAATACAGAATCATTCTCAAAAGAATTAAAAATAGCCCAAATAAATGAACAAAAAAGACGTGATGCTGTACTTCCTTATCCAGACAAAGTCACTAACTTAACATTAAATCAAGCAAATGGTTTAGCGATATTAACGTGGGATAAAAGTCTACAAGAAGGGATTGAAAGTTATCGTATTTATCGAAATGCAGGTATTGGTGGTTCTTTTAAACTAATGGCATCTAATTTAGTAGAAACAACGTTTAAAGATGCAAATGTTGAGGGCCTTAGATATGAATATACTGTTGTAGCAGTTAGACAACATCAACAAAGTGATTATAGTGATTTGGTCACGACGAAAGCACCAGTAGGTATAGTACCAGGAAGAATAGAAGCTGAGGGCGCCGTTAAAATAAATGGAACAAGCGTAACGAGAACTTCTGATATTGATGGTAAATATAACCTAACTGGATTTGGTGGAATATCAGAAACCGCAGAAATAACTTATGAAATAGAAGTACAAAAATCAGGGAAATATACCCTTAGTTACCGTGTTGCCTCTCCGAGAGATACAAAAGGCTTTAGGGTTTTGATTGATGATAAAGAAGTACTCATCGAAAAAGTTATTAAAACAGGAGGTTACAATGAATGGGAAACTCAACAAGGTGGAACGTTCAATCTTAAAAAAGGAAAGTTCTCGTTAGTCATAAAGTCACTTGATAAGAATTGGAAATTAAACTGGTTAGAGTTAACAGAGATTTAGATATTTGACAGTTAACTAGTCCCCCCCCCCTTTAACTGAATTGGCGTATAAGATTTGCGTCCTTCAGTTATATTTTTCTCCTCGATAACTTTCGAATCCACGAAAATATTTACAGTTATCAAGGCATCACTGGCAAGTATCCATCGATAAAGTGCAGTAAAGTATTTATTGAAAGTAGTCATTGTATTGATTGCTAAAATTGAAGACTTTAGCTCAATAGTTATTTCTCGGGTGATAAATCCTTTAGGTAAGAACTTTAAAGAGCTTTTAATACGAATATATTCCCTAGCGCACTACCTATTACCATTTTCAGTTAAAGAGGCTGTAATTAACTTAGAAGTGCATGGAAGTGTCGCAATAGTGTCTTTAATCGTTAGCTTAGTATTTGAGATCCTAATAGGTGTGACGTGGTTTAATTGATTCGACTACCCCAGTTAAGGAATAATGAACTTAACCGGAGAATGAAAATGACAACACGT
>CAJWBY010000084.1 GCA_913020705.1 uncultured Colwellia sp. | reverse complement strand
TTCAAGTTAGCTCAATTCAAATTATTAATGATAATTTAATTTTGTATATTATAGTTATTCAATTTACGATGATGCTCCTGTTAAGCAGTTTTATTGGGATAAATGATTTAAGCTAGCTGTCAGTTTCCGGTTGTCTGAAAAAATCAAATTCCACCAACCAAACACTCATAAAAATATATTTATTATAAAAAAGAGATAAACATTTGATGTTAAAACGTATCGTATTGGCCACAATATTTTTCTTCTTTACTCATATTGTTTCAGCAGAATGGTTCAGTAATAGCTTTGAAGTAATGGGAACACAAGCACATGTAGAGTTTTGGTTAGATGACGCTGAGAATATCAAAAATACTTCAAAGCAGATGACCTTTTTGGTGCAAGAGGAGATGCATCGCATAGATCACGCAATGAGCCCATATAAACAAACAAGTGAGTTGAGCTTAGTGAATAACAAAGCGAGCGCTGAACCTGTTGTTATCACGAATGAACTTTTGGAGTTATTAACAGAGTCATACAAAATTGCTGAGATGAGTGACGGCGCATTTGACATCACTTATGCGTCGGTGGGTTATCAGTATGACTATCGTGAAAAACAAAGGCCGGATCAAACATCTATTGAAAGTGCTTTAAAAGCTATTGATTATCATGCCGTAATTTTAAATGAAAAAAATTCGACGGTTCGCTTTAGCCAACCTGATGTGAAAATAGATTTAGGCGGCATTGCCAAAGGTTATGCGGTGAAGAGGTGTTTAGAATTGTTGAAAACGGCAGGAATAAAACATGCTTTAGTGAGCGCTGGTGGTGATACAGGGTTATTGGGTGATCGTCGCGGTAGACCTTGGTATGTTGGTATTAAGCACCCTAGAGCGGAAGAAAAAACAGCCGTGAAGTTACCCTTAAGTAATGAATCAATTTCTACATCTGGTGATTACGAACGTTATTTTATTGAAGACGGTGTTCGGTACCACCATATTATTAATCCGAAAACTGGTGACTCAGCAAGAAAAGTCGTGAGTGTTTCTATTATTGGCAAAGACTCTACCTATGTTGATGCACTCTCTACTACAGTATTTGTTAAAGGTTTACAGGAAGGTATGGCTTTTATCGAGCAATTACCTGAGTATGAAGCGATTATTATTGATAATCAGCAAACATTACATGTGTCAAAAGGGCTGCAGCAAGAATAAATTTACCTTTAATTGTTGTCTTATTTATTTGAATTAATATTTTATCAATTCTACTTATCAGTATTGTATGTCAAGAGTGATCATTACACAGGATAGTCATCAGTCTATGTTGACTTAAAATAGCTGTAATGAAGTAATCATTGTGTGATGCTAACTACTGCAACAAAGCTGATATTATTTAATGACAAAATTATCATGCCCTAGGGCAACTTAGCCAAAATTGAGTCATTAGGGTGTTAAATTAGAAAGGCAACTTACTGACAAAGTAGATACTTCAACAGTATATAAACCATGTAATGCCTTTCAATAACCACTAGAGTCTTATGTTTAGCTTGCAATACCTTGTTGGGTAAGTGCATTAAGATCAGCTAATGCTTGTTCGGCATCCTTAACTGCTATAAAAACATGATCATGATAGTAAGCCGCCACAACATTTGCGCTAATATTTGATTGCGTCAATTTAGTAGAAACCGCAGCGGTTAATCCGACTGCATCAAGGCTCGAATGTACATTCAATGTAATACATTTAAAAACACCAGAGTACGAAATGTTAAATTCATCGGCTTTTTCTTTCGTCAATATAACGGTTAACCCTTCCTTTTCTTGAAAAGTACTTATCGGGTTTAGCAATGCAACCTGTTCATAATCATAAGTCTCAAGAGTACCAAATACATATTCATTTTCGACTAAAACAGGCGTCATTGACGCGATTAATGTTGTTAAGTTTTTTTCACCAGACATAAAAATTTCCTCAATTTATTTTGTGTATTAATTAGACATCTTTAGACCAACCACACCAATAAAAATCAAACAAAAGAAAAACAATTGTTGAATTGAAAGTGGTTGGTCAAAAAAGTAATGGTTTATGATTGAAATTGATGACGCACCTATAGCTAACCAAACGAGATATGCTTGGCTAACAGGAATGCCTTTTAATGCTATTGAGAACAACACTAGGCTAAGCGTCATTGACAGAACAGCGAATATTACATATGGGATATTTGTAAAAGATTCTGATTTTTGAATACCAACTAACCAGCCAGCTTCTAAAATTCCTGCGAGAAATAAGATGAACCAATACATATAGTCACTCTATCAAATTTAGGGGTCGTCCCCTGAAAAAATAGAGAGGTGAGGTCGTCCCCACATCGATAATGATTTAACGCAATAAAATGGTAACAAATAAAATTGAACTATCACACAATAGGTTGAAACGCAGTTAGCGAATCTAACATTGTAGCATTACCTAAACCTTGCTGTGGTGCAACCGTTGAAAATGCACCTTGCTCGCCATGTAACGCCATATAGTTAAGTAATACTGTTTCAACTAATAAGTTAACGTTATTCGCTGATGGCGCAGAAGCAGTATCAACTGATGCGTCAGGGCGCATAAAACCAATTTGCTGTTGTCTTGCCATTTGATCTGCATTTCCTCCAGCGAGTTGAGGTTTACCTGTAGGGTTAAAGACTAAAAAGAATGATGCACCCGTAGATGAGTTATCACCTGTCCACTCGCCTTTGCCTCTTCCTTCAATAGAATCGTCAATACGGCCATTGCTGGCAACAGAACCATCGCTAAATACATACATCATTAATGGCATATTTCTTCGAGCCGCATATTCTAAACACGCCCCCATACAACGTCCAGCACGTAAATCACGTAATTCTCCTGTACCACGTTCACCGGTATGATAATCAAACCCACCCATAGTTACCGTGCCTGCACCCGAGAAGCCATTTACCACCAGCTTCATAATAGAAGCGGTTTTTTGAAACTCCGTTTCAGAATCAAATTCATCTAAGGTGAATATCCCCGCAGGGCCAACGATGTCAGGATCTAAAAGTGGATTTAATGTTGAGGGATCACCAAAGCGATCCGCCAAATCGGCACTTTGCACGTAGCCACAATTAACCAGGTCTTTAATAACATCATCTCGGGTAACTTGGCTGTTAACTGACGCCATTTTTTGTGCACTTATACGTTGAATACTTTCCATTACGGCAACCGCGTCTTTTTGCGAAAGCAAATTAAATAAGTCGCCAACATCCACTAAGCCCGTCACATCAGTAGGTCGATCAATTTTGGTGGGACGTTTACTTAAATCAATGAAATTTGTTGCTGACATTGAGTTGCCACCTGAGTCACTATTGCGTGAGCCAATTAATGGCATTAACGAACCATCAGCCCCCGCAGCCGAAATTGCGTACATGGGATTGTGCGGATTATTACTGGTATCGTTATCTGAACGACTAGGGAGAACAGCGCCATTAATTAGGGCTCTGGTTTCTGTTGAGGTTTTCTCTAAAATACCCCGTAAAAACTGTGAGTCAGAATGGAAAGCTAAGCCTAATTCTGTATTGATAAAGTCTGATAAACCACTTAAAGGATTCGCGATTGATGGTGCCATATCGCCGGGTAACCCCAGTTTGTTGTAACCTGCGGTTGATAGAAAATCTTGTTGACCACCCGCACCACCCACCAATACATTAGAACCCGCAATATTAGCGCCACCTGCTAAGTCAAAACTGATAAAAGGAATTTTTCCTGCGCCTTCAATGTTGATACCACACGATTCTCTTAACGCTTCTAAATCTGGAGAAAGCGTTGCATTCGCTTTATTAGGATTGGCGAATAAACTGAATAATGTCAAGCCGGCAACCGCATGTCCGCCTGTTCGTAAACCTGTTGAAATGAAGTCTCGTCGGGTCATCGGTTTTTGATGATCCGGAAATAATAAAGGGCTATTTGGGTGCAAGTGCTTAGGTCTGGTCATTTTATTGTTCCTTTAATCTTTCTATCGAACGTGTCTTTAACGTTATTATTTGTCGCATAATCTGTTCTTACTGTACGAGCATCACAGCACTGGCAAGAACCGCGGCACAAGTTGCTTTAGCAATGGTGCGTGTTCGTTCTTGTGTGCAGGTACCATCACAAATTGATAGTCGTGTCGTTAAACTATCTAGTTCGTTATACACCAGCGTTTTGTCAGGCTGCGTTGCCACAGTAAGGGGAATTAGTTGCGCTAACAGCGGCGTTAATAAATTTGTGCGTTCACTACTGCTTAAAGCAATGCTGGGTGGTTGGGTAAAATCGATATCAGGAAACCAAGTGCTACGTAAACTGTTGTCTTCAATGGCAGTGTCACAATAGGCAATGGCTAACTGAGTAACGCCCATTTGCTGAGCAGATATAAAGGTTTCAACATTTTCAATACTCGGTAATTGGCGTTTAACCAATTGATAGGTATTAAAAACCTTTGCCGTTTGTTGCGATACGCCAGTTAATACACTCATATTATGGTTAATTTCAGCAAAGTATCTAATGCCAATATGCGCTGTTTCTGTAGTCGCAGCTACTTCGTCAGGTGTGGTAAATACTCCTGGCACAGTAACGTTGGTATGTTCACCAATTTTTTCAAAGGTTAAGAAAAATTCGTCTTGGCTGGCGCCTTTTTCAAGACCAATAATCGTCCCTAATGGTGAAATAATCATTGGCTCTGTCAAATTCTGTCCACTCGTAATTGAAAGGTCAATATTACTGTATGCTTGGCCTTGTACACTTTCTTTACCATTTAAGCCAATGCGTAAACTTGTTAGATCAAATGCGGTAGATACAGGTGTCCCATCAATGTTGACAATAGAAGCACCGTTAAATAAGTAGCTATAATTATCAAATTGGCTAACTTCAAACATCACATAAGTATTGTCTAAGTTGATAAGTTCACTGATGGAAAACAATAAAAAGAACTTTTCACCAACGCCCACGTCATAGTTTTGTGCAATTTGTTCTTGCCCTAATACTCGATTATAAATGGCGAGTAAGCGGATATCGCCTTGCCAAACATGTTGGTTGGAAGCTTCTTTGCCTAAAATAAGTGCGAAACTATCGTCCCAAGTTGCCAATGGAGCAATATCTTCGTCGGTGATCTCAATTAAATTACCATTCACATAAATGCGTCGACCTGTTGTGGCATTGTATGTCAGCACCACATGTTGCAAAGTCGCTTGCAGTATTTCATCAGCATCGGGTGTACTTAACGCGGGATCGCCGTTAGCGTTTGAATTTTCTGTTCGTAATAAAAAATCATAGTTATATTGTGTTTGGCCGAGCATAAAGTTTCTGTCATTATCGCCTGCTGAATAAGTAATCATACGTGCAGGCCCTTCTTGAACGACGTTATTGGGTGTTATCCATGCTTCAACTGAAAACTCACCAGTAGAAGTAATCAAATCATGTAGCTTTTTACTACTGGCGGTACTTGCTTGTGCTTTGCCATTGTTGAATGTTAATCCCCAACTACCTAGCCATTCAATATCGCCATTCAGGGTCAAGTTAGCCGCAGGAGAAATACCTGAAGTGTCATAAGCAATGTTGCCTTCGCCGGTTTTAAATTGATATAAAGCGATGATATCTGACTCAAAGCGGCCGCCGCTTGATGCGGTAATACCGTCAGTTAATCGCAATGATTTAGATACCAACATTTCTTCTGAAATTTCATCGACTTCAATTTGGTTACTAAACGCAGTAATAGCATTTAACATGGTTAGACTGTTTTCTTGGCAATTACTCCAGCAATTATGAAATTCACTGCCTAAACGTATAACGAGCCTTGATTGAGAAGGGCTGTCTAAGTTCATGACTTGTTTAGCTGACTCATAGGCTTGCTCAAGATCATTACTCGCAAAGAAGGGAGATTGCGCAGAATTCGATGATTCGCTATGACAAGCGACACAATATTGATTAACTACTGGGTATACGTGTTCGTTAAATAGGGCACTTTCATCAGGAAAGTTTTTGCTCGCACCTGGCTCACGAATCACAGGAGCAGACAATTCGATAGTGTTTGCTGTTACCACTCTGTCGTCAGACCATAACTTGATCCATTGCTCCATGTTTTCACCACAAGCACTATCGCTAGCTAGCCAGCAATTATGACCACCAGCTACTTTTTCTACTAGGCGAGATGAAGCCGGACTCGTTAAATTAACCAGTGAACTTGTCGCTGCATAGGCATCGTTAACATTGTTACGACTGGCAAAGTAGGGGGCTTGAGCACCTTCTGTATGACAAGCACCACATTTATCTTCTGTGGAAATATTGTCCCAAAGAAAGGTTTTATACTTTTGAATATCTTCAGTTGTGGGTGCAGGTCCCGTATATTCTGTCGACTGTGGATCTTGCTGTGCAGGTGGGTTTGTTTCTACTTCACCGCCACCGCCGCCACAAGCGCCTAAAGTTAGCACTAACACGAATGTTGAAAGATATTTCGTTAAGTGATTACAAAAGTTGTTGTTAAGGTGATTATTAAAGTAATTGCTTATGAAGTTCATCACCTTTATTCCCCCATACAATATTCGCCAACTTCAGCAAATACTCGCTTAAGTTGATAATCGTTTTGCTTAAACGATTCGGTTGTTGAACTGATTTGTGCTAAATCGTCGTCGCTTTCAGCGTCACGAAGGCAAACAGTGTTAAATACTTTTTTTACTTGGCAGTGCGCAAATGCTTGGCTGTTAGCAAACTCTTGCCCTAAAGATTTTGCGCCAACACCTTTTCCACTTAAATTTTCATCCCAGCCCAGTTTTTGATTCACACCTTCACGCCAATAATTTTGCCATTGGTCGTCTTGAGTTACAAAACCATAAGGAAACGTTGTTGCATTATTATGATACTTACTTTGAACACGCGTACCCGTTGTTGGATCTGTTTGACCTTGTTGGTTGTATGAGAGCGAGCCAGATTCACCTGTTGGGTCTGTTTCACTATTAAAGTTATATTCGTAATAAGCAAAGGCTTGAGCCAATGGGTCCATACCACTATGACAACCTAGGCAATTATTAAGAAATAAACGGCTATCGCCTCCAGGGCTTCTACTCACATCTTGACGAATACGGTCTGGAGAACGCGTGGTGTCTTTTAAAGGCTCTAAGTCAGTACATAAATGGTTCATTAACGTAAATCTGACCATGGCTCTATTCGTACCCAAATAGAAAAATTCTTTCGCTGCGGCTCTACTTGTTAGCACGCCAGCGGTTGCGGTAGCAGGTAAACCACTTAAACTTGATTGTGAAGTTCGCTCTAAACCATCAGATAAGTCAATGAACTGATCTTCGAGTGCTTGATAATGCGCATTATTGTTAATACTGTAGGCAGGTAAATCCAAACTACTTTTGCCCACATAAAGAATATCTGCTTGTAAAATTTCTCTAAAATCAACATCGTCTCTGACCAAACCAATTAAGGTTGCACTGTAGTCGTTGAGTGGCGCAAAAATATCTTGATCGATATTCGTCGATGGAGTCGCAAATAATTTTAACGTGGTGGAATAGAATGCTGGCGTTTCCATCGCTTTATAAGCCGCTTCAATAGGCTTATCCTCATCAAGTAATATCATCATTTCTAATAAGGTAATTTCTGACGCAGAAACACCTGTTAATCTGTCGTGTAGCTGTTTTGCTTGTTCTAAGGTTCCCGCATGGGCATTTGATATCGAACTCGTTGCAATGAATAATGCTAAACAACAAAAAAACCTGCTAATGAAAGTTGTTGGTTTTAGTCTGTTTTTATACGAATCTAATCGTATGTTAGAGCGGAGTTGCATTTTTATAAGATCTCCATGAAAGTCTTTAGCCACAAAAATAAAAACGTAGTAGATTAAGCAATGGCTAATATATCAGCAATTAATCAACTGTTTTGTGTGATATTTAACCAATAAAGAACATCGATTGGTTAAATATAAATCAATAAAAGTATTGAAACATTGAAACTATGTGATAATAATGTCAAGAAATTTTACACTTTTAAGTGAAAAAAGACGTAAATTATAAATATTGCACTGATAATATCATCGTTGATTAACTTTTTGCAGTGAATACGCTCAAAAAGTTAATAATTAGAAAAATAGTGTCGGATTTTTTTACAGCGTCTGAGTTTAAGGTTGAATATCTGGCGTTATAGGGTAATAATGCCAGAAGTTTTTTTACACTTTTTAGCTATAGTGTATGTTGTTTAAATTATGCGTTAAGGGAATTAAATGAAGCCGAAGCTGGGCTATAACATATTACTCATGTCTGTCGTTTTGTTGCTTTGGGCGTGTAATACTGAAACATCAATTAAGGACGAAGAACCAGACCCAGTGCTGGTTGAGTACCCTGTTGTCTATATCGAACGAACCCTTGATGCCCAAACAGATGAAAATGGTGTAACGCCTGCACGTTTTGACGCACGTGATCCTGCTATTTTTAATGCTGGCGCTAATTTATTAGCCAAGAAAAATGCTTTTGTTGACTCACCCGTTACAAATTTAACCGCATTATTATTTGGTGAAGATCAACTTATTGATATTCGAGACATAAGCATTTCTGATGATGGTCAAGAAATGCTTGTTTCAATTAGAGCGCCAGAAATAGAAAATGCTGACGATGAAGACCAACCTCACTGGAATATATGGCGTTATCAATTATCGACACAAATCCTTGAGCGCATAATAACGAGCGACACACTTGCTGAGCAAGGTGATGATTTAATGCCATCTTTCTTGCCTGATGGCCGTATTATCTTCGCTTCTACTCGCCAGCGTTTATCGCGGGCCATATTACTCGACGAGGGAAAACCGCAATATACCGCTTTGGATGAACGCCGAGACAATGCAACATTCAACATTCATGTGATGAACGCTGACGGCACATCGGTAGAACAACTTACTTTTAATTTAAGCCATGACTTTTACCCTTTAGTTTTACAAAATGGTCGAATACTTTATAGCCGTTGGGACGCTATGGGGGGAAATCACGGCATTAATCTGTATAGCATGAATCCAGATGGCACAGACAATACCCTTGTGTTTGGATGGCACTCACATCAGTTAATGCTTGATGATGAGAATGAACAAGTAGAGTTTATTAAACCGCAACAAATGCCAAATGGTGATATTTTAATGTTACTAAGATCGCAAGATGAAACGGTTTATCAAAAAAGACCGGTACTGATAAACATTACTGATTACATTGATAACGAACAAGCTACAGCAGAGTCTGGCGCTCAAGCAAATGCGGTAACTGATTTAGTGCTTAGTGATCGTTTTAATTTCAACTTCTCATCAGATTTTTCTGAATCCGGTCGACTAAATTATCTTTACCCGTTACCCGACAGTAGTAATAGATATTTAATGAGTTGGGATCTTTGTCGTGTTGTTGCCGATGTGGTTAAAGCATGTGGCCAGTTAAGCGCGGAAGAGCTGGCAGATGAAGCGGTCGAACTTGCAGACCCATTATTCGAGTTATGGTTATTAAATAATACGGATAATACTCAGCAACTTGTTGCTACAACGCAGGCAGGTAAAATTATAACTGAATCAGCTGTGATGAGGCCATCTGAGCAAGCAAAAACATTTATAGCTGACAAAGTTATTGGTAACGAACTCGATGCTCAGTTAAGTGGTGAACTTGCTGGGGCTATTCATATTCGTAGCGTTTATGATTTTGATGGCATAGATGTCACGGTTCAAAATAATAATCCAGATGGGATCGCTCGTTTAAGTGATCCTTCACTGACTCCCTCTGTAGATTTACCTGCACGTTTTTTGCGACTTATTCGTGGTGTTCCTATGCCACCTGACGATGTCAGAGATATAGCCAACACTGATTTTGGTCGCAGTAATAATCAATTAATGCGGGAAATTATCGGCTACACGCCTATTCAACCTGATGGTTCTGTGAAAGTTAAAGTACCGGCAAACACACCATTTGCCATCAGCATCTTAGATGAGAACGGGCAACGTATAAATGGTCGACATCGACAGTGGCTTACCTTAAAACCCGGAGAAGTTTTAGAGTGTAATGGCTGTCACACGGCTAATAGCGAACAGCCTCATGGAAGAATAGATGCGCAATCAGCAAGTATTAATGCTGGCGCAATGGGTGGAGCTGCTTATCCAAATGCCACGCAAGCCATCATTCCAACCCAAGGGCAGACCATGGCGCAAGCTGATGAAATGGTTAATGGTTTAGCAGAACTTACATCAGAAATCAGTTACCAGGACCAATGGACTGACCCTAATATTTCAATAGTAAATCCAAGCATAAATTATGCTTATGAAAACCTATCTACTTTAATGCCCAATGGCGTAGAATGTTTTGATAACTGGACAGCTTATTGCCGTATTCAAATAAATTACGAAGAGCATATTCAGCCATTATGGGATTTACCCCGAGAGCTACTTGATGAAGACACGCAAGCATTAATTGCTAACCAAACGTGTACAAGTTGCCATAGTATTGCTGATAGTGATGGTTTTTCGCAAGTGCCGGCGGGGCAATTAGATTTATCCCCCAATACTTCGAGTGATCAACCTGCGCATTTAACCAGTTATCGAGAACTGTTTTTTAATGATGTTGAGCAAGAAGTTGTTGATGGTATTTTAATTGATCGATTAATCCCTGTGCTTGATGAAGACGGTAATATTGTTTTTGAAGTTGATAGTGAAGGTGAACTTATTTTAGATGCGGAAGGTAACCCTATTCCGGTGTTAACTACGGTAGGTGTACAGCGTATACTTTCAACAAACGGTGCTGCGTCAAGCGGACGTTTCTTCGAGGTAATTAATAATGTCGCTCATCACAATATGATGACAGCTGATGAAACAAAATTATTGCGTGAATGGTTAGATATTGGTGGACAATATTACAATACACCCTTTTACGCACAGGATTAGTTATTCAGACTTGGAAAATAGAGAATGAAAATAAGATGAATTTTACAATAGAGACTTATGTTGAATAACTTGCTAAAAATCATAATTTTATTGGGTTTTATTTTAATTAGCCCAAAGCTATTAGCTGAGTCTGTTCAAGCTAATAGTTTGCGTATTGATGTTCCTTTTGTTGAACTGCATTCCGGTCCAAGTGCGGGTTATCCGGTTGTCCATATAGTCGAAAAAAATGAAAATATAATAGTACTTCTTAAACGCACTTCCTGGCTTAAAGTAAAAGATAAGCGTGGTATTGAAGGCTGGCTCCATGAAGAGGATTTATTTGGCTTAAGTCAAAATGGCAAAGCGATAAATCAAGAAGATAATTACCAAGACAATTTTCAGAACCGTACTGTTGAAGGTGGGGTAATGTTTGGTGATTTAGAAGGGGCAAATTTTTATAACGTTTATCTAGGTTACGCTTTTACACCTGTTTTTAGTGCAGAAATCTCGGCAGGTAAAGCACTGGGTAATATTTCAGACAGCAATATATATGAAGTCATGCTGTTCAGTCAGCCCAGACCCGATTGGACAGTAACACCCTATATAGGTATAGGTGGGGGAGTTATCGACACTCAACCTCATAGTGTTTTAGCTGACTCAGAAAGTCGACAAAATACCTTAATGAGTGCCGCTGCAGGCATTAAATATCACATTGCTCGCAATTTTTTATTACGAGCCGAATATAAGCTCTCGTTAGCATTAACCGACCGAGATACCAATGAAGAGATCCACACATGGAAAATAGGATTCAGCGTATTTTTTTAAAACCGTTTATTACTATAAGCACATTATTGATAGGTGCATTGTCTTTCTCTTATGCCGCGAATGCTACAGAGCAAGAACTCGATGCTCAGATACACGTTAAAGCGGATGTTGAACGACGCGAAATTTTAGATGACGTACTTGATTCAGAAAATTTCGAAATAGGACTTCAAGGCGGTATTATTTCGATTGAAGATTTCGAAAACAGTGGTTGGATGGGCGTACACATTGGCTATCATATGACCGAAAACTTCTATTTGAAAGCTCGCTATGGTCAAGGTAAAGGTGGCGAAACCAGTTTTGAGAAATTAGTAAATTCAGCGCCATTGCTAACAGATGAACAACGAGATTTAACCTATTACGGTTTAAATATTGGCTACAATCTTCTTCCCGGGGAAATCTTTTTCAGCAAAGATTTAGTACTCAATAGCATATTTTCAATAGAGCTTGGTGCAGGCAGCACAGAGTTTGCTGGTGACGAACAGTTCACCGTTAATTTTACGGCTAATTACCGAGTATTCATTAATGACTGGGTAGCATGGGATATTGGCATGAGTGATTATGTTTTTGATACACAAGTCACCGGTGAGTCTAAAACAACGCACAATCTGAATTTCGTTACTGGGTTTTCTGTTTATTTCTAAGTGTAGATGTACTTAATATCTAGGAAATAAATACTGAAATATTCACGGTTAACTATAAAGGAAAATATATGTTTTTAATTAAGTCTTGGCGCAGAAGTTTGTTGGTTATGCTTGCCTTTTTTATCTCAATGAATGTACATGGAGTTACCATAGGCCAACCTGCACCTGATTTTACTTTAAAGGATATGCAAGGTAAGAACTTTAATTTAACCGAGCAACGAGGCAACATTATTTTAATTAATTTTTGGGCTTCATGGTGTGGGCCGTGCCGTAAAGAAATGCCGGTACTTCAAGAATTACAAGATAAATACCAAGACTTAGGCGTTCAAGTATGGGGTATTAACGTTGAACAAGAAAATCAAGCAGGTAAGGATTTTCTCGCTAATTTGGATTTAAGCTTCTCAATATTTTTTGATGAAACCAATAAGCTTTCTGAGACATACGATGTACAGGCTATGCCAACAACCGTTCTTGTCGATCGCGATGGTATCGTGCGTTATGTCTATCGTGGTTTTAAAGACGGTTACGGAAAAAAGTACGCTAAAGCGATTAAAAAGCTGATTAGAGAATAGTAGAACAGAAAATGAAACGCATAAACCTAGGAGTTATCTTTGATCAAAACTATTGTTAAAGCTGTTTTTTTACTTTCTCTTATGAGTTTAACGGGTTGCGCAAGCTTATCCATTGAGCCCTGGGTAAAACCCTATGAAAGGCAAAATTTAGCAGACCCCATTATGAGTGCGTCTCGTCATCCTATTGCAAGTAAGCATGTTGCTCATGTATTAGATGGACGTGAAGCCGCGCGTGGCGCAGAAGGGGCAGAAGGTGGTGGTTGTGGTTGTAACTAAATTCAATAGCATGCAAAAAATGAAAGCAGGTGCTTTATCAGCGTCAAAACTTATCGCTAAGTTAAGAATACACTTAAGCATGTGCTTAAGTGTATTCTTTGGTTTTATGCTTAGCATCACTTCAAGCCAAGCTGCCGTTTTAGCAGCAGATCGCGTTGATGTGCTTTACCACAGTTATGAAGGTGGTGGGATGAAAATCGACGGTCCGTCAATTCTCTTGAGAAAAAAGGCGACAGAATCTGTATCGGTTACCGCATATTATTATTTAGACAGTATTTCATCAGCGTCTGTTGATGTACTCAGTACCGCAAGCGCCTACACTGAAGAGCGAAACGAAGGGCAACTAGGCATTGAATATTTACACGAAAAAACCATTATGTCGTTCAATGTACGTCAAAGCGATGAAGATGATTATTTCGCGCAGTCGCTAAGCTTCAATGTCTCGCATGATACGTTTGGCGATCTCACTAATATTAGTATGGGTTTTTCTTATGGCGACAATGATATCAAACGTAATGGTGACGAGGTTTTTGAAGAAGAAAGCCAACAATACCGTATACGCGCAGGTTTAAACCAAATATTAACCCGAAATTTAACTGCCAGTTTAAGTATTGAAGCTATCGCAGATGACGGATATTTGAATAACCCTTATCGCACCGTCCGCTATATAGACAACTCAACGCCTTCAGGTGTTGGTTACCAATCTGAAATATACCCACAAACGCGAAATTCATTTGCGACCAAATTATCAGCCAGTTATTACCTGCCTTATCGAGCTGCACTTTTTTTCCACTATCGCTATTTCAGTGACAGTTGGGAAATAAAATCGAATGATGTTGAGCTAGGTTATAGACATCCGTTTGGTGAAGCCTTTGAGCTTGAATTAAAATGGCGTTATTACGAGCAAAGCCAAGCAAACTTTTATAGTGATTTATTCGCATATAAAGATGCACAAAATTACCTTGCGAGAGATAAAGAACTTAGCGACTTCGACAACATGACGGTAGGTATAGGAATAACCTATTCATTACTTGATAGTTTATCGTTTGGTAGTTCACGTTCTGAAGCTTCTTTGCAATGGGATTATATTGATTTCAATTATAACAACTTCAGAAACCCGCTGGCTGAAGGTGGAGTAGGTAATGAAGCTTTATATGGTTTTTCAGCTAATGTAATTCGTGCGTTTTATAGCGTTTATTTTTAATCTTTTTTATAAATTTAGACAGTTTTAAAGCTGCCCTAGGTGTAATTTATGAACATGAATATTTACTCTTCTTCAGTGCTAACCCGCGTTAATAAATCGCTGGTTTTATCCATTAGCATTCTACTTTTATCATTGGTTATGTCGGTTAATAGTTTCGCGAATGAGCCAGATTCTTCAAAAACTAACGGGACGTTATCAACAGAACTTGAAGACATTAAAAAACAGGTACTGAAGTTAAATCGAGATCTGTTTATTTTGGAAGAAGATTTATTATTTCCAGCGAGTACACAAGTTGCTGTTTTTGTATCTGTTGATGTTGGTCGTTTTTTCAAAGTTGACAGTGTTGAGCTGAAAATTAATGACAAAAATGTTGCTGGCTTTCTCTATACTGAACGCCAACGTAAAGCACTTGAAAAAGGTGGGATTCAGCAAGTTTATTTAGGAAATCTAAAAGAAGGGAAACACCAATTAACGGCGATATTCACCGGCTTTGATGGAGAAGGGCGTAGCACCAAAAGAGCGGTTACTCATCAATTTGAAAAAGATGATGACGTAGTGATGATTGAATTAAAAGTAGAAGATAATGAATCAAGTTATCGTGCTAATGTTCGTGTTGAAGAGTGGGTTTTATAGTTAGTTATGCGCCTTAACTTGAACCCTAACTTGGACTTGAGCTTTGCCCATATAGTCAAAGTCGTACTGTTAAGTGGCATAATAAGTTTAACAATGGTTAAGCCAACCTTAGCTGACACGGTTGCTGCACCCGCGCACCTTGAAGATAAGTTATACCGGAAAGCCTTATACTATTATTTTACCGGTGATTTCGGCGAGGCGCTCAACCAAATTAATTTGAATCGTCAACGCTTTAATAGCCACTCATCACGAAGTCGTCTTTTCGAAGCTGGTTTGCAAGTTACTGTTGGTCTGCATCATCAAGCAACCGAATCATTGAAAGCACTTCAAATAGAACAAACAGGTGCGATGGTAAATAATGTTGATGAAAGTAAATCGAATACGTCCCCTAAAGAATTAAGGTTAATTGCTTTATTACAATTAGCCGAACAACAAATTCAACAAGGCGATACCAACACGGCTAAACAAACACTGAGTCAAATTACAGAAATTTCCAATCCTTATAACGACCAATATCAAATTTTAAATCAGCTTGCCTACTGGCCAGAATTACCTATACAGTCAGCCACTGCTTCTGAAGAATTTCATGATGATAAGTCATCAGAACGACAATATTTTTCAGATGCCTATATCAAACTGAATCAAGCTTTATTGCATATGGAACAGGGTGATTTTGAACTGGCTAAACCTAAACTAACAGCAATAAAAAATACGCTGTGGTTACCGCCTTCTAAAACATTTTGGCACTTGTTGTTTAATCCTTTTTCCGATGAAAATGAAGAAGGGCTCAGTGAAAAAACTAATGATGAAAAAATTCAACAACAAGCCGTTAATGATTATGCACAATTATTATTGGCTCAAATGTATGTGAAACAAGAACGCTACGAAGCGGCTTATTATGAATTAAAGGATTTTCCTCAAGACAGTCCTTACACCGAGTCAGCACTCTTTATTTTTGCTTTTTCAGCGCAAAAAATAAAACAATATACGATGTCATTAAAATTATTTAATGTGATCAAAGAACGTTTCCCCTATTCAAACCTAGGTTGGCAAGCGTCGTTGTTACTGGCTGGGCAAGTTGTCGACCAAATGTCGCTTGAAGAAGGAATGACAAGTTACCAAAATTCAGAGCGCTTATATAAACAACGAATAACGGAATTAGACAATTTTCATCAAATGTTTTTGACGACGGACGACTTATTAACCTTCTCTCCGAAAAAAGAAAACTTCCTATTAACGGTTACTAAGCCTGCAATATCGGCTCAGTTGACGATGCCATTTTTCACTAATAACGTGTATTCAACAGATTCTGTTTGGTTACAAAAAGCTTTGTTAGATAACGAACTACAAGCAGACTTTCAAACATTAGTTGAGCTAGATTTAATTACTTCACATTTGAACGGGCAACAGCAAAAAAATCAATGGTTGAAAGATACCTTAACGTTAAATAGTAAACGCAAGACTAAGGTTTTTGAAGCGCAACAACAAGCGAATTATCGCGCCATTATTGCTCAGCTAAGCGACAAAAAACAATCTATTGCTAACATTGTGGCCAATGCAGAATCAGAGTTACAAGGAGATGTTTTTGCTAGTCAAGAGCAAGAAGAATGGCTTGAACGTATTAAGGCAAGTAAACAGGCAATTTCTAGCATTGATGGCAACAGAAATATAGAAGAGTATCAAAACAGATTAAAGCGTGTTGAAGGTGTGTTGACTTGGCAGTTACAGCAATCGTTTCCTGAACGATTATGGCAACATAAAAAACTGCTAAAAGAAATTGATCAACTTTTACTGCAAGCCAAACAGCAAAGAAATCGATTTGCCGTGCTTAAAGATTCAAGCCTATTGTTATCAGACTTGGCAGAGCGCATTGAAAACAGTGCGACGGGCATAGAAGCACAGTTAGTCAATGTTGCTAAATTAAGAGAGAAGACCAGTAATAAGATACAGAAAAATGTTCGACAATTTGTCGATAACCAACGCTTGGTATTAGAAGCTCATTTATTAACGTCTCGACATGAAATGGCTGCCGTTTTAGAAAGTATGGCTAAGTTTGATAAACGCATTGAAAAACAGTTAGCCCCTAACTTGCTAAATAAGGAAACGTTGTAATGCATCGTATTCCTTTACATCGGCCAATATCACTCATATTTTTGCTAAGTTGTTTAATTATTTCTGGCTGTATGAGCACGTCAAATGATGCTGATCTTGATAAGCCAAAAAATCAGCGAGCAAGCTTGTCTGATCTTGCTGAACAACAAGGTACCCTAACATTAGAAAAATTTACGGCAGATAAAGCCGTAAGAGCTGAAAAACTTGCTGAGATATACCAACAATTATTGACCTTAGAGCCGGATCCTCAAGTTAAAACTAAGGTGGAATATCGTTTAGTGCAAATTAACACAGAGGTCTTTGAAAATGAGTCTTTCGGTGGCACAGACAACGGCAATGGTGATGATGTAAACCTGACATTAGCTCAACTGAAAAAAGATGACAAAGCGTTAACAACCCTGATTGTTAGTTATCAAAAGCTGTTAAAAAATTATCCAGAACACAGTGAGAATGAACATATTCGCTATCAACTGGCTAAAGCATTGGATTTACAAGGAAGAATAGATGAAAGCTTAGATGAAATGGAGCTTTTAATTACGCAGCATCCTACGACTAAATACTTAGCTGAACTTAATTTTAGGCGTGGTGAAATCTATTACAACCTCCAAGATTATTCTGCGGCTATTAGCGCTTACGATAAGGTAGTAAAAGCACCAAACAACGATAACTACTTAGTGAATAGTATTTATATGTCAGGTTGGTCTTTGTTCAAGTTGAATAGGCTACCTGAAGCTGATATTGCCTTCTTAAATGTATTTGAAGCGATAATAGCGGCTGAAAAACAACTGCCTTATCAAAATGAATTTTCTTTTGCTGTTTTGAATGACCGTTATCAAAATTTGGCTATCGATACCCAGCGAGTATTAAGTGTTTCATTAAGCCAACAAGCGCAATCTGAATCTTTGGTTAAGCTAGTGAAAAAGCAACATTCGTCTCAATATTTAGCGTTATATCAACATGTGTTATTTGAAAATTTGGCAACATTTTTATTGAACAAAGAATTAAAATCGGATGCAGAACTTACCTATAAAGCTTACATAAACTTAGAAAAAGACAATATTTGGTCTGCACGATATTCATTAGCCTTATTAGACATATATCATCGTGATGGAAAATTTTCGTCGATGCATCAGCTAAAAAATAATTACATTAAGCAATATGGGCTTGAGGGTAAATTTTGGCACCAAACGTCCTTATCAATACAAGATGAGTTACTTCCTCATTTACTTAAATTTAGTGATGAACATGCTCGTCGTGTTTACGCTCGTGCTCAATCACAGAGCCAAGGTAAAGTAAGAGTTGAAGACTTCAGTGAAGCGGCAGCGGCACTAGCAACCTATTTGCAATTAGCCAAATTACCGCAGGCTGCAGACTTAATAACGAGAGATGTTTTAACCGATGAATATCTTTATGCAGATGCTAATTTTGAAGCGCAACAATACATAAAGGCACTCAAAAGTTATGAAGATATTGCTTATTACTCTCCTTATGCGACACAAGCGTTAGCACCACTTAAGTTACAGTCGGCTTATGCGACAACACTAACCATTCGAGAGTTGTTAAAAGCTATACCTAATACTGAAAAAACAGATGAAAATGCTCTATATAAGCAACGCATTGATGAACGGAATAACTTCGATAAATTATTTATTAAACAGTATCCAAATGATGACCGCTCACTGCAATTAGCAACGCATGCCGTGCAATACTCATTCGACGTTAAAGATTTTTTTATGGTAAAAACCATGAGTGAATTTGTGCTGAATACCCATGGCGTTATTTATGATTTTGTAGGGAATTCATCTGTGAAAAAAGCAGATACAAGTTATCCAATTAAAAAATTATCGCCAACAGCGTTGAAGCAGGTGCAGATAGCAAGTCAATTATCGGCACACAGTTTATACGAACAAAAGCGCTA
>CAJWBY010000083.1 GCA_913020705.1 uncultured Colwellia sp. | reverse complement strand
ACAAAGTCGGCAGCCAATGCACTAATACGATCAGGGTCGCCCAGTATCTTGCCCATATTGGTCATGGCTTTTTTACTGTCTTCTATCTGATGCTCGTTCGCGCCGTCTTCTTCGCACTGTTTATAATAGTCTTCAATCTCTTTCAGTTTATCACTGTCGAGGGTTACCTTTGCGGCGCGGCCTTCGTACACTAGCGGCACAGTAATTTCGTCTTTCACCGACTCGGTCATGGTGTAGACATTGATCTTCAACAAGCAAAATCATATTATCTGAATGCTGCACAGCAAAACCATCCTCTTGCCCAAATTAACCTCGGCACATTATATTATTTTGGTAAGTTAGGCGCTAAACAGCCTGACAAAGCTTTTTTTTGGCTGTCTAAGGCGGCACACAATAACCTAGCTCATGCTCAATGGATGATTAGTGTAATGCTATTCAATGGTGAAGGGGTAGATAAAGATCCTATTGCTGCTTATTCATGGCTGTCAATTGCAAGTCACAATCAAGAGCCTCAAGCTATGGCCAATCAACAGCAGGTGAGTACTTTTCTCAGCACACAGCAAATAAGGGCTGCTGAAAAACTAACCGCAGAATTTTATGGTACTCTTATACTCGCGCGGACAACGCAAGCAGAATTAACAGGCTATCGTGTGCAAGTCGGCGCCTTTAAATCAATGACAGGCATTGAAGGCACTTTAACAAAGCTTAAACAAATATTACCTGATGTCATGGCAAAGTATAGCTCCATTGTCATTAAACCAAAGTCAGATCGAAATAAAGCAGGATCGTACAAACTACAACTAGGCACCTTTGATAATGCCACCGATGCAAGCGCTTTGTGCAAGCGTATAAGCCGAAAAAAACAGCCTTGTTTTATCGTTAAGATCCTGCCAGCCAGCTAAGCAGTATGACCGTAATCGTAACGTTTTTTTCAGTATTAATCGCTGATTTGTTTATCGTGACAAATTTTTCGTTTTGCTTTTATCTTTTTCTGAAATGGATGTTTTGAAATTTAAACAAATTGCGGGTTCAATGAAATTCGCTTTTGGTGTTCAAAATAAAATTGAAGTGAAAGATATCCCCAAAGGCACCAGTATTATTGCGCAAGAATTTCGCCCTGGTAAACCAGAACCAACGCCTATTGAAGTTATTCAACAGCAAACCATGGAAATGACACAGCAAATGCTTGAGTTTCAAGCGGGTGATGAAACATCTGCGGGTGGGCGACAAGAACAGCGCGGTACAGAACGTGGCGGACAATCACAAAGTACTGCTGATGAAATGTCAGCACAAGCAATGCAAAAAGCCAAAGACGAACTCGAGCAGTCTTCACAAGAGCAAGTAAATGAATTAGTTAAAAAAATTGCTGAACAATTAGAAGAACAAATCCAAGATGGTGCAATAGAACTAGAATCTTTAGGGCAGCAAGTGACCATTCGAATTCGTGAAAATGGTTCTTTTCCTTCGGGATCGGCCTTTTTACAACCACAATTTCGACCAATAATACGTGATATTGGCGAACTGCTAAATACGATCCCTGGCGAAATAATGGTTTCGGCTCATACCGACAACCGAGGTATTAGTTCTGAATTATTTTCTTCCAATTGGGAGTTGTCGAGTACACGAGCGGTAGCTATCGTTCATGAACTGCTTAAAGTGCCTGAATTTGATCAGTCACGTTTACTTGCTGTGGGCCATGCAGATAGTAGGCCTTTGGTACCTAATACCAATGCATTGAATCGTCGTCGTAATCGTCGTGTTGAAATCTCAATTAATCAAGGTAAGGCCAAAGAAACCGAGCCAGTTTCTATTCTGAAACAATAAAAATCGATAAAAATGAGAAGTTCAAATAGTCATTGAGTTATGAGCGTTCTGTTTATTTCTTAATGGCGATTTTTTCAACTTAACCTTCATTTCAATTTCGTGTATAATTCGCGCCATTATTTTTACAGGCCGAACATGGCCTTTATTATTGCTTTATATTTAGGATCGTTTGTTCATGAAATTCATCGTAAAACTCCAGGCTGAAATTGCCGTTAAAAGTCGCCCAGTTCGTAAGCGCTTTACTAAAATTTTAGAATCTAGCATTAAAAATGTTTTGCGCCGTGTTGATGAGCAAGTTACCACTCAGGGAAACTGGGATAATATTGAAATTAACACTAAAAACAATGATCCTGAAAATCGTATAGCGCTTATTGAAACCTTAAAATGTATCCCAGGTATCGCGCACTTTTTGGAGGTTCAACAAACTACATTTACTGACGTAAATAATATTTTTGAGAAAACCTTAGAAGCACACAAAAAGACAATTGAAAATAAAACTTTCTGCGTAAGAGTTAAGCGGGTAGGTACACATGATTTTAGCTCATTACAAGTCGAACAATATGTTGGTGGTGGTTTAAATCAGCATGTTGAGTCAGCAAAAGTTAAATTGAAAAAACCAGATGTTACTATCCGACTAGAAATTAAAGAAGAATATTTATTTATAGTTGCAGAGCGTCATGATGGTTTAGGTGGTTTCCCCATTGCGAGCCAAGAAGATGTTTTATCATTAATGTCTGGTGGTTTTGACTCTGGTGTTTCTAGTTTTCAAATGATCAAAAAAGGTGCTCGTACGCATTATTGTTTCTTTAACTTAGGTGGTGCTGCGCATGAAGTGGGCGTAAAACAAGTCAGCTACTATTTATGGAACAAGTTTGGCGCATCACACAAAGTTAAGTTCTTTTCCGTTGATTTTGAACCTGTTGTTGCAGAAATTTTAGAAAATGTAGAAAATGGTCAAATGGGCGTTATCCTTAAACGTATGATGATGCGTGCTGCAGCTCAAATTGCTAAAAGAGCAAATATTGAAGCATTGGTCACGGGTGAGGCATTAGGCCAAGTTTCTAGCCAAACATTGACTAATTTAAACGTGATTGACAGAGTAACTGATACGTTAATTCTACGTCCATTAGTTGCTTATGATAAACAAGATATTATTGATATTGCTCGTGAAATCGGTACGGAAGACTTTGCTAAAACCATCCCTGAGTATTGTGGTGTAATTTCCAAGCGCCCTACAATTAAAGCTATTTTATCTAAAGTTGAAGAAGAAGAAGATAAATTTGATTTTGATGTTTTAGATAAAGTTGTTGAAGAAACGCGTATTTACGATATACGCGATATTGGTAAAGAGAGTGAAGAAGAAATTCATGCAGTAGATACAGTAGAAAATCTATCTAGTGATGATATTGTTATTGATATTCGTAGTCCTGAAGAAGAAGAAGACAACCCACTGTCTTTTGATAACGTGAGCGTTATTCATATTCCTTTTTATAAGTTATCAAATAAGTTTAGTGAGCTCGACCAAAACAAAGAATATTTACTGTATTGCGATCAGGGTGTAATGAGTAAGCTACAAGCACTTTATTTAATTGGTGAAGGCTACAAGAACGTTAAAGTTTATCGTCCTTAACCTTGCGGTGTTTACTGAGGTAGGTATTGCTTCTCTAGTTCTTTAACAGCTAGCCATAATTTTGTATTCATCGGTGTGGCTAGTTGATGTTTTTCACCCAAATGATGAATATAACCGTTGATGTAATCTATTTCGGTGCGACGCTTATTCAAAATATCAGCACGCATCGAAGACGTGTTGTGTTTAGTGCGCTCCGCAACTTTCATCACTAAACTCAGTAATAAATTTTCGTATAATTCCACATCCTCCTTTGCACCTAATAAAACGACTTCTTTGATAATTTCTCTAACAGCCTCTTGGTAAATCGGTAGATTTATTTTGCCATTATCAATGTTTTCTAGTGCAGAAATCGGATTGATAACACAATTAACCGCTAATTTCCCCCACTGGGCTTGTTGTATATTTTCTTGAAAGTTTACCTTCTGAAGTCTTTGTGTCATAAAATTTAGTAAATTTCTTTTTTTATCATCGACGGGGGCACCCCAAATAATCCCCAAATTACTTTCGCCTTCTCCTGTATGTTCAATATGATAATCAGCTATTTTTTTAGCGCCCTGTGTCAATAATAAAGTAAACAAGGATTGAGACGGTTTAAATAAATAGGACATTTCTTCAAGAGTGCCCAAACCATTGTGAGTAACAATAATAATAGCGTCTTCAGCAATTAGGTGATGAATGGCTTTCAAAGCGTCTGTAGCTTGGTAGGATTTTACGCAAAAAATTATAAGTTGAGCAGATGCTATTGTTAGATTATTTGCAATTGTTAATGGGAATTCTTTAGCCTCACCATTAATTTCACTGAAGGCGTATCGCGTAAGTGACGTTTTAGTGGAGGGTAGTAATGAAATTAATTTATCAGCGGTATTATCTTTGTTAGTCTGTGAAAGTCTGTGATAACAAAGTAAACCTATAGCGCCTTGGCCAACAATAACCGTTTTCATCTTAATTTTTCAAATGTTGAGGTTTGCCATAAATGACAAGTAACCACTGAAAAATAGCAAAGAGAGATATACCAACAACATCAGCAACAAAATCAAAAAATTCACCGCTGCGAAAGCCTAAATAATATTGGCTTAATTCAGTAAGGGCACTGTAAAAAAATAGGCAAATGACGCTGTTGAGAAAAGGTAATTTTAATAAACGCACTAATATCCACGAGAGTCCAAAAAAACCAATGATATGGCCAACTGTGTCAATCTGTATCATATTGAGTACTTCCATTTTTAACTCACTGGGAATCAAAAAGAGTGGCACTAAAATGAGTAGCGAAATTAATATTATTAAGAGTTTAATATGACTTTTCATTAGACCGTAAATTTATGAAGTTATAGTTTATAATAATTCATCATAACATGTGAAAATAGCCGTTGCGATGCCCTTTACCCGCTAGTGGTGCTTTGTTAAGATTACACCACTTATATTATAGAATTACTGAAAGGCCAATGTCATGCCATCAATGGATATCGTTTCCGAAATTAATTTGGAAGAAGTAAGAAATGCAACGGATAATTGTAAGAGAGAATTAGAAACTCGTTTTGATTTTCGCGGTGTTGAAGCGAGTATCGAGTGGAAAAAACCAAACGTAATACTAAAAGCTGAAGGTGACTTTCAAGTAAAACAATTAGTTGATATGGTGCGCGGACAACTAGCAAAACGTAATATAGATGCTAAAGCGTTAACCCTTTCTAATACTGAACATACGGGTAAAACGTTCACCCAAAACCTTTCATTTAAAGAAGGTATTGAGCAACCAGTCGCTAAAAAAGTGGTTAAGCTAATTAAAGACAGCAAATTAAAAGTACAAGTCTCTATTCAAGGTGAGCAAGTGCGTGTTACAGGTAAAAAACGTGATGATTTACAAGCTGTGATGCAATTAATTCGTGAAGGTGATCTTGAACAATCGTTTCAGTTTAATAATTTCCGAGATTAGTATTTCATGAAATAGGTTTAATCAACTTAATTTTAAGCACTGAATTTTTTAGTCTATAAAGAACAGCACATATTGTGCTGTTTTTTTATACGTAATCGTTTTAGTTTACTCTTCGAGTAATCTTATCTTTACATGCGTTACACGATTATAGTGATAAATTGCGAATATTTACGTAATTAACACTGTTTATTTGTCAGTACATTAAGTAAATTAACTGCATTCTAACAATAATAAAGATTACGTTAATGAGTGCATCAAGAGGTGAGTTTAGTTCTCGCATTGGTTTTATCATGGCAGCGGCAGGATCGGCTGTTGGTTTAGGAAATATTTGGGGCTTTCCAACGCAAACAGCGAGTAACGGTGGAGCTGCATTTGTTTTGGTTTATCTCGTCTTAGCATTTTGCTTAGCTTATCCTGCTTTTATGGCTGAACTGCTGATTGGCCGATACGGTCAAGCGAATGCAGTCACGTCATTACAAAAAATGTCTCGTACCCTTTTTCATAAACGCTTTGCCTTTTTTGTCGGTTTTGGTGGTGTAATTTGTGCAGCGCTAATACTCAGCTTCTATGGTATTTTAGCAGGGTGGATGATGTCTTATGCTATTGAACCTGTAGCAAGAATTGCAGGTGTCACTAACGTTGCTGATTGGGTTATTAGTCAATCCTTCATACGTAATGCTCTTTTTACTGCAATTTTTATGTTTTTAACTATTTTTATTATCCAAAAAGGTGTTGAAGACGGCATCGAAAAATGGTCTAAACGATTAATGCCTTTATTAATTGTTTTATTGATTATTTTAATTGGTTACGTGTTAACACTTGATGGCGCTAGTGAAGGGTTGAATGCTTATTTAAACCCAGATTTTTCCAGAATTTTTGAACCTGATTTATTAATAAGTGCATTGGGACAGGCATTTTTCTCTTTATCGCTTGGTACGAGTGTTATGATTATCTACGGTTCATATATCTCTAAAAAAGAAAATTTAGTCACACTGGGTGCCCAAGTTACGCTGATTGATGTATCGATAGCGTTTTTAGCGGGTTTATTAATTATCCCGGCAATGTACGTAGCACAAGCACAAGGTGTTACGATTTTTGCTGATGATGGTAGTTTAGTATCAGGGCCTGGTCTCGTTTTTGCCGTATTGCCTAGCTTATTTTCTTCAATGGGTTATATCGGTTTATTTGTAGCTTTTACCTTTTTTGTATTGATGTCTGTGGCCGCATTAACATCGTCAATATCTATGCTTGAAGGTCCAGTGTCCTATGTTGTTGAACGACATGGTATGGCTCGAAAAAAAGCAACTAAGATTATTGGCTTTATTATCTTCTTGATCAGTATTGGTATAATAAGCAATGTTGATGTGATGTTGGGCTTAGTTGCTACAATTGCAACTGAATACGGACAACCCATTATTGCAATGTTATGTTGTGTTTTTGTTGGCTGGATTTGGCACAGAAATGATGTGTTAATGGAATTAAAAGAAGGCAATGATAACGCGGAGAATAGCGTTTTTTGGAAAGTTTGGCCTTGGTATACTAAGTTTGTTTGTCCTACAGCAATTGGCATAGTCTTTATTCATTCATTGAATCTTTTTTAAAAAACAGTAATGTCGTCGTTCCTTGTCATGATTGACATAGAACGACGATGTTCAAAGCTAAAGCTCTAAGTCACAAACTCTTTGATTTGAGATAACGATGCTGCACCTACTTTGGTATTAATCAGCTCGCCATTCTCTATTAATAATAAAGTTGGAATACCTCTTATACCAAATTTAGCCATTAATTCTTGAGCATTGTCAGCATTTACCTTTACCACTTTTAAATTATCAAACTCTGTGGATATTTGATCAACAATAGGTGAAATCATTTTACATGGTCCACACCATGGTGCATAAAAATCAACGAGAACTTTACCATCATGTTGTTCAACTTCAGCGGAGAACTGTTCGCTATTTACTTCTATTACGTTACTCATTTCTTACTCCTATTGGGATAAATTGTTTCAACGAGAAGGAGTTTATCTGACTTAACTTTACATGATTAGCCTGATTTAATAGAATTGATTGTTCTAAATTCAGGACAATAAGGTGTGTTCATGCAAAACTTAGATAATTTATCATTATTTTTAACGATTGCTGAGTCTGGTTCTCTAACGTCTGCTGCCCGTTTACTTGGGCTTCCTAAATCAAAATTAAGCAGACGTTTGGCTTTACTTGAAAGCGAGCTGGGCAGTCAGTTATTGGTCAGGACAACTCGATCTCAGCAGTTAACAGAAGCAGGGGAACAGTTATTCATAGCTTGTAAGCCACACGTGGAAGCTTTAAAGGATGCTGAAGTCAGTATCAGTGACTTTGCCACTGCACCTAAAGGAAAATTAAAAATACTTCTCCCGTTAGAGTTTTTTAATCAAATAATGGCTGAACTCATTTCGGAGTTTGCCCTGCTTTATCCTAATGTATCTATACACTGCCAACATTATTCTGAAGAAATCCCTGAACAGGATTTAAGCTTCGATTTGATTTTTGTGTTACATGAGCAGGCATTACCCGCATCTAATTGGATTGCTAAAACCTTATTAAGTTTTCCTCAAGCAATTTATTGTGCGGCTACAAGCTTTCAACCAGGAGAAAGAACACCAGAGGAGCTCGTTGATAATAAATGTATCTTGTCTCAAGAAAATCAATTGTGGCTATTCAGAGGGAGTAGTAATACTACCGCGATTGAACCTAAAGCTTTTATGGTTTTATCAAGCCCTGAAATGAGACTAGCAGCGGTAAAACGAAATTTAGGATTAGCAAAACTTCCTGAATATTTGGTTCAAGGTGACAGTCAAAGTCAGTTAGTTAAACCTGTAAAGTTGACGTGCGCACCGGTTGCTCAACAACTATCAATACTTTATCAAAGTAGAAGCATTCCAAAGAAAACACGCGTATTTCTTGATTTTTTCCAAAGTAATATCGGTTGCTTTTAACAGGTTATTTCACTTTTGGCCAAGTAAGAGACCAAGGCTTTGTAAGTTGAGTTAATTGTTGTTGACAAGATTCACTTAAAAATTCGTCGCCAAAAGAAGGAGGAATAACATACTGATATGTTTCTTCTTTAAAAATAAAGTTCAACGCGAATGCGTGTAAATACCCCCGTTTTTCTTTATATGAGTCTTGTGTTGAATAAATAGGGTCACCTGATATTGGTGAACCAATACTTGTTAACGCTACCCGTATTTGATGTGTTTTACCGCTGTGGGGTTTTAGTAAATATAGACGTTTTCCTGCCGTTAACGGATAAGAGAAAAATTGTGTTATTGCGGGGTTTTCTTGGCTACGAACTAGTTTCCACATGCCACGACGACTTTTCTCCATATCGCCTTTTATTAGGCCTTGTTTCTTCTTCGGTTTTTTATCACTTATCGCAAGGTAATACTTTTCAATTTTATGCTGTTGAAATAATTCTTGAAATACTTGAGCAGCAGATAAATTTTTAGCAAAAATAATTAAGCCTGATGTCATTTTATCAAGACGATGAATAGGAAATAAATCAGTGAATGTACCTTGCGCTTTCCCGTGATTTTTTACTTGGTTGAAAAATCCACTCTCAATTTCACCTTCATCATGAAAGTTAACGTCAGCTGGTTTTTCGACAATGATGAAATCTTCATGGTCAGAAACAATAGTAAATTGTTGCATTTATGAAAGCCCTAAACCGACAAATATATAAAGTATAATAGTGATTACTCCGCCAAATAAGGCGTAAGGTAGTTGAGTTTTAACGTGTTCAAAATGATCACAGCCGCTGGCAATTGAAGCCACAACGGTTGTATCTGAAATAGGAGAAGCGTGGTCACCAAATACGCCACCACCTAACACTGCGGCGACTAAAAATTCTATAGGTAGACCACTTTGCTGAGCAATCGGTACAGCAATGGGGACCAATATTGCAAAAGTTCCCCAAGATGTTCCTGTTGCAAAAGCCATTAGCGCTGCGGCAATAAAGATAACTGGAGCCATTAAGTATAAGGGTAACTGAACATTAAACAGTTCACTGACATAAATACCCGTTCCTAAGCCCTTTATTGCAGCGCCAAAAGCAAACGACAATACTAATATAGCCACAGCAGGAAACATGTGTTTAATACCTTGAACTGAGCTAGTTGTGATTTCGGTAAAATTAAGCAATTTGTTATAGCTAATTAATAACACTAATAATATGAAAGAACTAATGATTGACCAAAAGACTGAGAATGAACCTGAGCCTCTTCTAATATCGCCATCTCCGGTTATCCAGAGTAAAACTAAGGTCAGTACTAACAAAGCTAATAAAGGCAACAACATAATATTAGCAGGAGAAGTTTTTTCTACTAAATTTTCTTGTTGTGAGGTAACCAACGATTCAGCTTTTTTCATTGGACCATATATTTTTCCGCTATACGCGGTATAAAAAGCTAATAAAAGAGCGATTATTGCATAAAAATTATAACCCACTGTACCAATTAAAACACCAACAGAGTCAGGAAGTTGATAGTCATCCAGTAAACCTAAAACATAAGCACCCCAACCATTAACCAATAATAAAATACTTACTGGTGCGCATGTTGAATCAATGAGATACGCTAACTTTGCTCGACTCATTTGGTATTTATCAAATAATTTTTGACTGGCCATACCGGCGGTAAACATACTTAAATTAGTGTCAGTAAAAATACTTGTGCCAATAATCGTAGGCAGCATACTGGCTTGACGGGAATTCTTTACTAAATTTAATGATGACAGTTTTTCTATAAAGCCATTCACTGCACCTGATTTATTCATCAAGGTCACTAAAGAGCCAATTAATAAACTGAAACTAATAATGTAAAGATTACTCGTCGAGGCGAATACACCACCAATTGCGATAAACCCCTCTGTTAAACCTGTTACTAACTGCCAATTAGTGGACATTATAGTGGCTAAAATCAAACCGCAAAATAAAGCTAATAACGCATTTTTTCGCCAAATGGCAATAACGATAGCAACAAGAGGAGGAAGTAATGATAAAGGACTGTCTTGCATGATTTTATTAATTTTCTTATTATTATTTTGTTCAATACTTTACCGTAAGCGCAAATGTTTAGAAACTGCTTTGGCAGTCGATTTTGTTTTATTTTGAAAATATATGTGAAGTATTACGGTCTGATGTTTTTAGAAAAAGGTCTTATTCATTAGATGATTGTAGTTTAGATTAGTTTTTAATACTGTAAAGGATTGAAAAGCTGATTATTACCCTCAAATAGTGAATAGTAGCTTACGCTTAATGTTTAGGGATTATTTTGAAACTTTCTTTTAATGACTATGTAATGGCCTTTAGCCAAGACGAACATCTATCTTCTTTAACAGGGATCGGACGAGGAATAGAACGTGAAGGATTACGCGTTTTGTCAGAAGGGCGCTTGTCATTAAAACCACATTACAAAAGTTTAGGCTCTGCGTTGACACATCCTTATATTACTACGGACTATTCAGAAACGTTGTTAGAGTTTATCACTCCAGTAAGTTTTAATGCCGAAACAACTATTGCACAATTGCAAGATATTCAAAAGTACACGTTAAGCCAAATTGATGGTGAATTACTTTGGCCAATGAGTATGCCTTGTTTTGTTGATGATGAGGATGCAATTCCACTGGCTAACTATGGCTCTTCGAATGTAGGTTTGATGAAAACTGCATATCGTCAGGGATTAAAAAATCGCTACGGCAGTATGATGCAGGTGATTTCTGGGATTCATTTTAATTTCTCATTTTCTCAAAATTTTTGGCAAAGCATGCAAAAGATTTCAGAAAGTAATATACCAACGAATGATTTTATTTCCGAAAAATATTTCTCATTATTACGTAATTACAAACGATATTGCTGGTTGATCCCCTACCTTTACGGCAGTTCACCAGCAATTTGTGGTTCATTTTTAAAAAATAAAGCCACTTCATTACCTTTTAAAAAATCTGCTAGTGGATACATGTATCTTGAATATGCGACTTCATTAAGAATGAGTGATTTAGGTTACACAAACAGTGAACAGTCATCATTGCAAATTTGTTATAATGATTTAGATGGTTATTTAGATGGTGTGCAAGATGCGATCAACCTTCCTTCTGAAAAATTTGCTGCATTAGGCGTTAAAGTTGATGGCAAGTATCAACAGTTAAATAGTAATATTCTGCAAATTGAAAATGAGCTTTACGCGCCTATTCGCCCAAAACAAGTTGCTAGAACAGGTGAGAAACCTTCTGAGGCATTGAGAAATAGAGGGGTTGAATATATCGAAGTGCGTGCACTTGATGTTAACCCTTTCTCTGATACCGGCATAAGCATCGAACAAGTTTACTTTCTTGATATTTTTATTACTTATTGTGCCTTAGCCGATAGCCCTTTATTTAGCTGTGAACAGCAACAAAACTGTGACGCTAATATGGATGAAGTTGTTGTCCGAGGCAGGGACCCTCAATTACTGCTCAATGATGATGGCTGTGATAAGTCCGTTAAAGATTGGGGCATCGAAATTTTTTCAGCAATGGAGAAAGTCGCAGAATTATTAGATAACGCACATGGCGTTGATAAATATGCGCAAGCTTTATCAAATGAACAGAAAAAATTGACTGACCCGAGTTTCACGCCTTCCGCTAAACTTCTCGATTGTGTGGTTAATCAAGATAAAAGCTTAACAAAAATCGCTTTGCAACAAGCACAAGATTATCGTAAGAAGTTACTCGACAGTGATTATCAGATTTATAGTGAAGCCTACTTTACAGAAGCAGCAACAAAGTCGCTTGAAGAGCAAAAAAATATTGAAGATTCTGATGCATTAGATTTTGACACTTTTTTATCGGATTATTTCGCTAATTAGTTTTATTTAATTTAAATAAGTTAAAAAGAAAAGTGCGCATAGACAACGCGCTTTTTTTATATTGAAAGAAAATCTGCAGCTTTTTCTTTCAATAAATAGAGCATATCTATTTATTGAAAGCTCATTACTTCCCAAGCAAACGCTTATATTATTCGCTAAATTTAAAGCAAAAAAAAACGCATCTCTTATAAAAGGGATGCGTAATAAAAACATAAATACTAGGGAAACATAAAACACTCGTAAAGTAAGAGTGCTTAATACCAATTTAGTTCAATGTATTTTCATAAAGTTTTAAACTTATTTTAAAGCAAAAAAAACGCATCTCTTATAAAAGGGATGCGCAATAAAACATAACTACAAAGGGAAACATAAAACACTCATTAAGTAAGAACAAGAATATTCAATTTAGTTCAATAAACTTTAATTTTAAAATGGAAAAGTTTATTTATAGTCTTTTTAACTATTCCCCTTAATCAATAATGTGTCTATAAACGATCAAAATTAACACCTTGATCAATTAATGACTTCACTTGGTATAACTTAATCTTTCTGGCATGATAACAATATCTAATTCAATAACGTATTGATGTTATGTCTTTCATTAAACCTTTATTTATTTCAATGCTCAGTATTACTTTACTGTCAAGCTGTGCAACGCCTCCCCCTAAAAATCCCGAAAATCTTTGTGAAATTTTTCGTGAGCACCGTGACTGGTATTTTGCGGCAAAAGAAGTTAAAGATCGGTGGGGAGTTCCTATTCATGTGCCAATGAGCATGATGTTTCAAGAGAGCTCTTTTAAAGCTGATGCGGCTCCACCTAGAGACTATTTACTTGGCTTTATACCTTGGGGAAGAGTCAGTACAGCTTATGGTTATTCTCAAGCAAAAACGATGACCTGGGCAGATTACATTAAAGAAACAGATAATTCAGGGGCTGATCGTGATGATTTTGAAGATGCCATCGATTTCATGGGCTGGTTTATTTTTAAAACTCAAAAAATTAATAAAGTATCAAAATGGGACGCTTACAATCAATACTTAAATTATCACGAAGGCTGGGGTGGATTTAAGAAAAAATCTTATAAAAAGAAACCTTGGTTGGTAAAAGTTTCACGAAAAGTTGATAACAGAGCTAGACGCTACAGCAGTCAGTTAAAAAGTTGTGAAGCTGATTTGAATCATGGCTGGTTGTGGCGATTATTTTTTGAGTAATAAACTTTTACTCCAACTTATAAAAAATAAGCATGATCTTTTGTAAAAAGAGCATGCTTTTTAATCTCTAGGGCTAAATTTACGACACTAAACGTTATCTTTTAGATTCTAAAAACCTGATTTAAACATTTATCTAATTGTTTAGTGTTCGTAAACGCCTGCGTTTTAACCAATAATAATTATTGTAAAAAAAAGTTCGAAAACTTTAAAAAAATCCATTGCATTATGTGAGGGCTGGCTATTATTGGGCTGCCTATTGTTATCCACAGAAATTGTGGAAAGATCGTAATTAGATTATATGGTGTGAATAACTTTGTGAATAACTTTGTTGGTTGATAGTATTATCCACAAAAGAAGAAATAAGCATATCAAATTTTTATGTATAGTCTTGATAAGAAAAAATAAAAAAGGCCTTTAAATGATGATTTAAGGCCTTTGTATTGTATAAGTAATAGGGCTAATAAATGTTATTGATCTTTCTTAGTTTCAAGATATAGATCTGGTAAAATTCTAACGGTTTTGATCATGTTATCTGAAACATCAACAATTTCTAACGGATACCCAGCAATCCGAACACTTAAGTTTGCTTCAGGAATATCTTCTAGATATTCGATGATTAAACCATTCAATGTTTTAGGTCCATCCGTTGGAAAAGCCCATGTCATTTCTTTATTAATATCACGTATTGTTGCGCTACCATCAACGAGGTAACTTCCATCGGGTTGTACATGTACTTCTTCACTTGTGGTTCGTTCCATCGTCGTCGTGAAGTCTCCAACCACTTCTTCTAAAATATCTTCCAGTGTAACTAAACCTTGTATATCTCCGTATTCGTCTACAACTAAGCCTAATCTTTCTTTAGCATGTTGGAACTTTAATAGTTGAACGTTAAGCGTCGTGCCTTCAGGAATGAAATATAGCTCTTTTACCGCACGGATAAGTGTAGTTTTTGTAAATTGGTTTTTAAATAATAATTTTAATGCGTCACGAAGGTGAATATATCCAACGACGTCGTCCATGTTGTCTCGGTAAAGTAAAACTCTGGTATGATTTGACTGTGCCAATTGTTTCTGGATTTTCTTCCAATCGTCATTAATATCAATACCCACTAATTCGTTACGTGGGATCATAATATCTTCAACAGTAACTTTATCTAGATCAAGGATCCCGACGAGCATATTTTGATCGCGCTTTGCTAGCATAGCCCCTGACTCGTTTACTACAGTTCTCAGCTCTTCAGAACTTAAGCTGTGCTCTTGCCTTTGTTCAGGACTGATCCCAATTAACATTAATAAGCCATTGGTGATCCAATTGACGGCAACCACGAATGGGAATAATAATTTTAATAACAAAGAGAGGATTATTGAACTTGGGAAAGCTATCTTCTCAGGATATAAAGCCGCTAATGTTTTTGGTGTAACTTCTGCAAAAATTAAGATGATTAACGTTAATGTAATCGTTGCTATCAATATGCCCATATCGCCAAATAAACGTATCCCGATAACTGTCGCAATAGCCGAAGCCGCAATGTTAACAAGGTTATTGCCGATAAGAATTAAACCAATTAACCGGTCTGGGCGAGCAAGCAACTTACTAACGCGCTTAGCACCTCTATGATTTTGTTTTTCTAAATGGCGCAATCTATAACGATTAAGCGACATTATTCCTGTTTCAGACCCAGAAAAGTAGGCTGAGCAAATAATAAGAATGCCAAGCGTGGCAAAAAGAATTTCCGTTGATATGTTGTCCAAAAAAGGAGCCTTATGTTGTTTTTAACTGAATCGTTAAGCCAATATTAATACGTTATTTCTCTCAACGATCGCGCATTCAAATTTAAAGTAAAATAAACTCTTTAACAAAACGGCTACCAAAGTAGGCCAATGTTAAAAGGGAGCTGCCTGATATCGTCAATATTAATACACGGTGACCACGCCAACCTTTCTTATAATGGCCCCACAGTGTAGTTGAATATACCAGAAAAGCTAAAATTGATAGTACCGTTTTATGTAAATTTTCTTTTGATATCATGCCATCTAGGAATAAAAAGCCAATTACTTGGCTAAGTAATAAAAAGCTAGTGCCAATGCCCAAAATAATAAAAAGCTGCCCTTCAACTTGCATTAATGGAGGTAAATGGCTAACAGCCTCCAAATTTTTTGTTTTTAATTTTAAATTGATATAAGCAACTTGAAAGGCATAAAGCGTGGCAATAATCAAAATACAATAAGACAACAACGCAAGTGTTACATGGCTTATCACACTGAACTCGTGATTTATTAAAGGGGCATGTTCAATGCTTGGAATAAACACCATAAGTAATTGCCAGATACCTGCAAAACCATAAATAACGGGTAATAATAAATTTACTTTAAAACGTAGAGCAAATGTTGATATAGATAAACAAATAATTAAACTGACTAAAGATATGACATTGGGTAGAGCAAAGTTGATATCAGCCTGTGCGACTAAAAATTGTGCATTACTTAACGTATGCAACACCATAGCTAAACAGCCAAAAAATAATACGAAAACTAAATTTGGCCCTTTAGGGTGAAATAAACGTAATAGCATTGCTGAAGTAGCAACGGTATAAGCCAAAAAAGCAATCAAAGAAAAAATATCGGAAAAACTCACAACGTGCTCCCACACTAGAATTTAAAAGTTAAGTAATATATCGGAAAACGATTCTATCAGAATGCATGTAATACGCCAGATACTAAAGTTATAAAACCAATTTTCTCAATGGTTTAATCGATAACATAGCAATTAAGCCTGCGCATGATAGCCCAAACCAAAAGGGTAAAAGTTCATGACTATGCTGCATTTGTTGAGCAATATTTACATTGAAGAACGTTAAACCATAATCTAGTAGCAAACCAAAACCAATTGCACTTAACGAAATACCTAATAAATACCTTATTAAAACACCGCTACCCATTTCGTTTTTAATTACGCCTAATGTTGAGATATTCGTTGCAGGCCCAGCCATCATAAACACTAATGCAGTTCCAGGTGATATGCCGGCTAAAATGAAACCAGCGGCTACTGGGGTAGAAGCTGTTGCACAAATATACATAGGAATTGAAATAGCGATCATCACTAACATTGCACCTAAGCCACTACCATAGCTTAGTAAAAAAGATTCAGGGAGAAACGTTTTTATGAGTGTGGCAAATATTAACCCCACTAATAACCAAATAATTATATCGTCAATAAGTTTAGTTGCTGCGTAATGGATACCTGAGATTGTTTTATTGAAGAAGCCTGTCGAGTTATTCGCTGTTTTTTTACTCTCACAACATGAGGTTTTTGCTACCGCAGGTTCTGGTATGGGATCTGGTTTTTGTTTACTCGAACAACAAGATTTCACTTTATCAATTGAATCGTTTGGCCGCTTGATATTTTCTTTTTTAATTGTTGAAACGAGTAGACCGGTAATAATGGCAGAAACAATGGCTGTTATTGGTCGGTAAATAGCAAATACAGGGCCTAACAATGCGTAAGAAACCGATACAGAATCAACACCTGTTTCTGGAGTAGCAACTAAAAATGAAGAGGTTGCTGAAGCTGAAGCGCCACTTCTACGTAACTCGGTAGCGACGGGAATTACACCACATGAACATAAAGGTAAAGGAGCGCCAATAATAGCGGCTTTAACAATGGCGAGTTTCCCTTCACCCAAGTGCTGACTCAAAATCTTCGTAGGCACCCAAGACTTCATTAAACCTGCGATGAGTAAACCTAATAATAACCAAGGGCTTGCTTCAGCACTTAACGCTAAAAAATTTGTCAGTAATGCAGATAAATATTCCAAGACAATCACTATGTTATTTATATAAAGTTTAAACCAAGTCGCAGCTTATCATATTTCCCTTGAGCTGCATTGCTCAACATCAAATAACGATGATTTATTTATTTTATTTTCACTTATTTAATGTCATACAAAATCCATTGGGTTAAAGAGAGTTGAGTATGAACAATCTTAATAGAAGTAGTATTAATCCTTTCGCTTATTTTATTGGTGGGTATAATATGCAATAATTTTTATATTCAGCAAAATATAGAGTCGAACATGTTTGAGAATCTTTCCGATCGTTTAACGAAAACGTTAAAAAATATCAGTGGCCGAGGCCGGTTAACTGAAGACAACATTAAAGAAACCTTACGTGAAGTACGTATGGCACTTCTAGAAGCTGATGTCGCCTTACCTGTTATTCGTGAATTTATCGCTAAAGTAAAAGAAAGTGCGGTTGGCCAAGATGTCTCAAAAAGCTTAACTCCAGGGCAAGTATTCGTAAAAATTGTTCAAAAAGAACTTGAACATGCTATGGGTGAAGTGAACGAAACCCTTAACTTAAAAGCAGCTCCACCAGCTGTTGTATTAATGGCAGGTTTGCAAGGAGCAGGTAAAACGACCTCTGTTGCAAAACTATCAAAATACTTAACTGAGCGCGAAAAGAAAAAAGTATTAGTCGTTAGTGTTGATGTTTATCGTCCTGCCGCTATTAAACAGCTAGAAACTTTAGCAAATGAAATTAGTATTGAATTTTTCCCAAGTGATATTTCGCAAAAGCCAATAGATATAGCTAATGCTGCTATTGAGCATGCTAAAAAGTTTTTATTCGATGTATTGATTGTTGATACCGCAGGTCGTTTACATGTCGATAAAGACATGATGACTGAAATTCAAGACCTCCATGCAGCTATTAACCCAGTAGAAACTTTATTTACAGTTGATGCAATGACAGGGCAAGATGCGGCAAATACAGCCAAAGCATTTGGTGACGCATTACCATTAACAGGTGTTATTTTAACGAAAACAGACGGTGATGCTCGTGGCGGTGCTGCACTCTCTATTCGTCATATTACCGGCAAGCCTATTAAATTTATGGGTGTGGGGGAAAAAATTGAAGCGCTAGAGCCTTTTCACCCTGACCGTATTGCCTCTCGTATTCTTGGTATGGGCGATGTACTTTCTTTAATAGAAGAAGTTGAACAAAAGGTTGATAAAAAGAAAGCGGAACAATTAGCTAAGAAATTTAAAAGCGGCAAAAGTTTTGACTTAGAAGATTTCCGTGAACAACTTGTGCAAATGAAAAACATGGGCGGCATGACAAGCATGATGGACAAATTGCCAGGTATGGGCAATATGTCAGATAAAATCAAAGATCAAATGGATGATAAGCTTACCTTGCGTATGGAAGCTATTATCAGTTCGATGACAAAAGGTGAACGTGAGCGTCCAGATATAATTAAAGGTTCTCGTAAACGTAGAATTGCTGCAGGTTCAGGTACACAAATTCAAGACGTAAATCGTTTATTAAAACAATTTACACAAATGCAAAAAATGATGAAAAAAATGTCAGGTAAGGGAGGCATGCAAAAAATGATGCGTTCAATGAAAGGTATGATGCCTCCAGGTGGTGCTGGTGGTATGGGCGGTGGAATGTTTGGCCGTTAATTTTCAACTTAATTTATTAATTCTAAAAAGGTGGCTATTAGCCACTTTTTTGTTTTTTACTTCACTATAAATTAGTGACGATATCCCTTAGCCTAATCTTTATGCTTGCTATTTAAATTAGGAAGCGTAAAATACGCGAGCTTTTCTGTCACCTAGGGTGACAGAAATTGTCTGGAAAATTCGTTTTAACACTTAAATAATAGAGGGCGATATGGTAACCATTCGTTTAGCTCGTGGCGGCGCCAAAAAGCGTCCATTCTATCAGGTTGTTGTTGCAGATAGCCGTAACTCTCG
>CAJWBY010000082.1 GCA_913020705.1 uncultured Colwellia sp. | reverse complement strand
AAAGCATTGAGCGATAGGAATTCCCCATTACTTTTTAAAGAAAAAGCTTGTTAAAGGTCTCAGGGCGTAGAGCTGACGTTACACATTGCTTCTCTAACGGCAACGGACACAACTAAACGAACATGAATACCAATTGATGATCTGCGACTGTTTAGAGTGAAAGTGGAGGTCCGACTGTGTAAATCTACTTTGGCTAAACTTCTATTGCTAACTATCTACAAGGAATACCCATATTTTTAAAATTTCAGAATAAATGTCAGTAAGCAGCTTAATAAGGGGGGACTCCCCCTTATTGGACTTTTATGCTCGTAGATTACTCATAATCAGAAGCGTAAGTTTCTTCATAAGAGTGCGAGTAAAGCTCAAACAAATTACCAAACGGGTCTTCTAAGTAAACCATTTTTGCTTGCTTACTTTCGTCTTCTGGATGGTAGCGCATAATGTCCATACGCACTTTACCGCCATATTGTTCAGTGCGAGCAATAGCACCTTCGAAGTCATCTGTTTGAAGACAAAAGTGGAATATACCAAGGCGTGTGAAATCAACTTCGTGACGTTCTTGACGCTCTTTCATTTCAAACATTTCAACACCAATTCCGTCAGTCGTAACTAGGTGTGCAATGTTAAAGCCTTTAAAGCCTTCACCAAAAAATAGCCACACACATTCTGCCTATGGCTGTTTCACGCTCTTCTTTTACCTTAGTGTTTCCCATTACAATTTTAAGACCAAGCGCTTTAGTATAAAACTCAACGGCTTTATCCATATCGCCAACCATAAGACCTACATGATTCATTTTCATAATTTGCTCCAAACCTAGTTGTTTAATTCGTGATTTAATTTAATGAAGTTATTGTATGGAATATTATTTATTATTTGAAATTATCAATTATAATTAAAATGATAATTTATTGTTATGGATGATTAGTAATGCTAAACCCTACTTGGTTAAATACGTTTGTAACGCTCGTTGATATGGGGCATTTTACGAAAACTGCTGAAAAGTTATTTATGACTCAGCCTGGGGTCAGCCAGCATATTAGTAAACTTGAAAAAGCATGCGGCCATTCCTTAATTCGCAGAGAAAAAAAGAGCTTCGAAGTAACTGAGCAAGGCAGTATAGTTTATCAATATGCAGGACAATTAGTTAAAAATGAGCAAGGGTTAATGGAAATGTTAGCGTTCGACGACCCGCTTTCTGGAGATTGTACTTTAGCTTGCTCTGGGGCACTTGCACTGATGCTTTATGCTAAGTTATTAGATTTACAAGTTCGACACCCTCAGATTGTTGTTAAACTAAAAGCTGCTCCTAATCATCAGATATTAAATGAAATACAAACGGGAATAATTGACCTTGGTATCATCACTGATGCGCCAAACCATAGTCTATTTGATGTAGTGGAACTTGGCCGAGAGCAACTTTGCTTAGTGCTTCCCGCTAGTGTTGAAGCTGACGTTTATGGCAAAAATTTATTAACCGAGCTTGGTCTTATTGATCACCCTGATGCAGAACATTATTTATCTCTTTATTTAGCACATAGTCAGGAATCATATTTTACTCACTTGAGTATTAAGGAGATCCCAGTTACTGGTTATGTAAATCAAATAAGCCAAATATTGCATCCTGTAGCCAAAGGGTTAGGCTTTACCGTGTTACCAAAAAGTGCAGTAGATACTTTTCAAGAACCTCAACAGTTAAAAATATTCTCCCCAAAAAAGCCAGTAATGCAAACATTATATATGGTAACTAAGAGAAACAGAGTACTACCTGCACGTTTTGAATTAGTGAAATCAATATTACAAAAACATTTGGATGTTGTAAAAATGTTATGAGGTTAAGGTCTCCTTTTGGGTATCAGTTGCCGTAAAGCTCAACTAATACCCTAATACCGCTATGGGTGGCTATGCAGATAATGAGTATTAACAATTTTAGACTTTGTGTTGGATTAGTGGTGAACCATGAAGTTTAATTTTAATAAAAAATATTTTATTTTTATTATTTTTTAACAACTTAACAAAGCCCTTTGAGCGTTCGGGGTATAAAACGGGGTATCCCACTTTGTGTATTTTATTTTTTATCTAAATATCAGTTGTTTAAGTTTTAGGTGGGCGGCATGATGTAATAGATGTTAAATCTATAACTGAAGCTCTAACCATTTAAACGAAAGCCTGAATAGTGATATTCAGGCTTTTTTATAGAATTAATTCTCAGAGAATTAAATTATTTAGCCTATTTAGAAATCGTATAGCGTGTTATTAATCTATTCATTTGTGTTGCAGACGTTGCAATATTTGACGCTGATATTGATATTTGTGCTGTCCCTGCAACATTTTCTGTCGCGGTATTAAATATATCTGTGATATTGCGGCTTACTTCATCGATAGCATTACTTTGTTGGCGAGTGTTTTCTGAAACGGATTCAGTAACTTTTTCAACTTGGTTTGCCAAATCAACTATGCCCCCTAAAGACGTTTGAATTTTTTCAGCTTTTGAAGCCGCTAGAATTGCATTCTTTTTGCCATGCATAATAATCTGAGAAGCCTGTGTTGAACTTTGTTGTAGCTCAGTGACCAGTGAAGATATTTGAAGGGTAGATTGTTGAGTTCTTTGCGCAAGATTACGCACCTCATCAGCAACAACTGCGAATCCTCGGCCTTGTTCTCCTGCTCTTGCCGCTTCAATAGCCGCGTTAAGGGCAAGCAAGTTAGTTTGTTCTGCAATGCTTTGAATCATGTCCACCATGCCTGAAATATTGCCCACACGTTCATTGAGCGTATTGACTGAAGTCGCTGATTTTTCCATATCATCTGAAGCATTTCGAATAACAACAACAGCCTCTCTTACGACTTCTTGACCTTTTATTGATTGTTCAGTTACTAGCTTCGCTGCATGGGCATTATCATTCATCGATTCAGCAATGTGCAGAATATTAGCATTCATTTGTTCTGCTGCAGATGCAATGGTTTGAATACCTTTTTCTTGCTCAATAAGGTTATTTTGGCTTTGATTTATCGCCGCAGCTGTTTCGTGTGTTGCATTTGAGATAAGGTTTGACAAATTATGGAATTCAACCAAATCATCATCGAACTGCTGCGTCAGTGTATTAATATTAGCAGCTGCATTACCAAGTTCATCAAAGGTAACTACTTCGATTTGATCGGTTAAATTCCGTTCCTTAACGGCAATATTTATACCTTTTACTATCTTATCCGATTGTTGATGGCGAATTCTTAAAGAGATAAATAATGAGAATGTAATCGTTAAGCCAATAATTAATATTAACGTTTCAACAACCAATAAGGTAATCGATTCTTTTTTAGTTAATTTAGCTGTTTTATCTACTAGCAGTAGTGCACTTTCCTCTGCTTGTTTTAGTTTATCTATACGCTGAGTTGCTGCTTGAAACCATTCTGTAGGGCTAATGTCAAAGTCACTGTTTTTATCTTTAACACTGCTTCTATATTTTTTAACAAGACTAAACTCAGGTGCTTCTAAGGCTTGTTCAAAAATATTATGCATTACAGGTGGAGAGGCATCTAATGCCTCATGAATATAAACATCTTGCTCGGTCAATAATTTGATATGTAAATATCTTAAATCAGCAGTAAAATTATCAGAGGCTAGCACATTTGATAAAACAGCTCGCTCAATGCCTGAAGCTTCTTTAGCACTTGAAAAACTGTAAATTGAAAACAATTCTTTTGCAATTAATGCATCTCTCGTTAGGCGGCCTGCTTCAATAACTATGGATAAGCCATCCTTATTAATATCTTTTTAAAACATTATGGCTTCGGAGGTGGGGATTGATAAGTTTGTTACAGAGTTTCTAATTGATTGGATATCATTAAATGATGTAAAAAATTTATTTACATGCTTTTCGATTGTACTTGATGCGCCATATTCTTTAATTGATTTACGTAACTCATTCAGTTTACTGTCAGTATTATTGTGTTGATTACTTAATTCTTGTTTGAATAATTTGCCTTTAGAGCCTAAGTAGCCAGCGGAACTCCCACGTTCTTTTTGGGTCTCATGAACTAAATTTAATACCTTGTGCACTAAAAAGGCGTTGGCTTCTACCTGTGTTGCGTCAGACATTTTTTTTAGGGAAACGGATACGTCATAAAAAATAACGCCAGATAAAAGGAAACATGGAAGTAATACAATTGCAGTCAAATGACTAGAAATATATTTAATAAGCCATTTTTTCATATAATCAAACCTTTGTTAGTATTTAATTTTTATACGCATCAAGATCAATAATAGATCACAAGGTGATAATCATATTTTTTACTCCGACGTTTAACAAATAGAAGGATAGAGTGATGACCAGATCTTTAGGGTGGGGGAATACAATGTATTTTATTTAGTTTATAGATGTCGTCTACTATGTAACGAGAAATTGAAATTTTAGTAAATAAACTTTAATAGCTCGTAATATCTTAGGATTCAGGGCTATATAAAGTGGGGGGCAGTAATAACTCATTCCCTCTTTCTAATTTAATAAAAAATAGTTAAGTTCGAAGTAGGCGGTATTATATGATTTTTATTACAGAATCATCTAAGCTCAAAAGAAAGCCCGAATAACGATATTCGGGCTTTTTGTTTGAAATTCATAAAAAATTGTCAGTCGCTAATGCTATTTGCGATAGTGAGTGACCTATCAATTAAAAATTTTTTCAATATGTAGACCTATTGCTATCAACATTTTATTTACTACGACGTAATAATCCTAATGACGTTAATATTAAGAACCCTAAACCAGTGCCACCGCCACTGCTTTTATTCTCAATATTTACACTAACACCTTCAGTTGCACTGGTTTTTGAACCATTGGAGCCAACTAATGAAAAAGTAAGTGTTTGGTCATATGATACTTTAGGTGCATCAAAAGTAATTGAGCTTCCAGTTCCTGAAAATGATACTGATGGCCCAGAAGTTTGCGTCCATAGGTAAGACAACTCAGGATTTTCAATAACGGCATCTATAATGGTTGCTGTTAATGTTACAGGTTCACCTTCTTTTACTAGAGTCATTGAAGCTGAAGCACTGAACGTTGGTCGGCCTTCAATAAATATAGACTCTGTAACAGATGTTTCTATTTCATCGCTACTGCCAACTTTAGATTCAATAACTGGCGTTGCATCAACCATACCTACAACACTAGCGGTATCTAGCACTAGGCTAAATGCAACTGATGGTGCATCAACAGCTTGTGTATGCTGCCAAGTTAATACATTACCTTCAAAGCTGTATTCTATATCTGAAGCGCTCATTGCCATATTGGTAACTGCTGTACTACTATCAGAGAACAACAAATCAACATTTACGCCTTCAGCAAGTTCTACACTGAAATCATAAACACGTTCTTCACCACTATTATTATTGGCAACATTCACTGCAAAAGTCAGCTTATCGCCATTAACTGACGGTGTAGATACTTGCACATCATCTTCACCACGACGCATATTCACTTTCACAGATCCAATGTTTTTATTTAGCTCTGCCGAAGTGCCTAACCAGAAAACACCATGATAAATATCATCTTCAGACATTTCTTGATTCCAAGCTAGTCGAATAGCTATTTCTTCAAGAGGTTCTGCTGATATAGGCGCTGTTACGGTTAAACTGTCATCGTCGTGAGCAACATTAGTAATAGCTAATTTTACGCTATCCATTATTGGCGCTTCAGCACATTCCATACCTTCATCCGCTTCTTGACCTTCTGCACAAATCATTTGGTCTTCAGTCAATTCAGCAGGTCCTTCAGCCCAGTTATGTACAATCACCCAATAAGTGTCGTTACGAGGTGAAATTTCATCAATAACTTCGAATGCTGTTTCCGTTGCACTCATGTAAGGCATTAACTGTATTTCATAAGAATCAGGCATACCATCAAGGTTAGAATCAATACCCACATAAAGATCAATATCTGGTGATGTTGTTTCTAATACTTCAATCACTAAACGTTTTGAGTCTGCTTGGATATTTAAAGGTATTGCGTACATCGCTTTATCTTCAGGGTTATCCCAATGATAAATAATGTCATTCGTAGCATCACGCATTAATTCAAGATCATAAATGTCAGCTTTAGCGATACCCGATTTACTGATTTGTAAGTCGTTAGTACCGATAGTCATTACGCCTGAAACCGGAACAGAGTCACTAGTACGCTTGGCAATAACGTGTGTTTTTTCAGGAGCAACACCCGCAATAAAGTTAACGGTAATAGGTAAAGTTTGTACTGGCATTGAGCTATCGCTCGGTGTTAATACAACGCGTCCATTTGCCCATTCAACATTTAAACCTTGTGAAGCTTGAGCAGAGAAAGTCAGTGATATTTCTTCGCTTTCACTAACGGTAAACTCGCTAGTGTCTGCACTCATACTAAAACCTTCGTTATAGTATTCGAAGCTCACAGTCCATGAACCTGCTTTAGTAGCTTTAAAAGTACGATCCCAATCACAATTCAGTAAACAATTGCCTTTAGATAAACTTGGCATGTTCATTTGATGTGGTTGACCATGCCAGCCAGCTATATCGCCACTGATCCCCATTTCTTCTGCTTGTGGGTTCGCTGCTTCATAACCAGCACGCGTTTCGTTCATCACTAAACCAGCATTTACTGCTAAATTAACTCGCGCACTACCAGCACCTGTTCTGTGCATATCTGCACGGGCTAATTCACCATCAAAGTCATCATCTTCTTTCACTGCGGTATATGCAGTCATCATTAATGCAGACTGTGCTTCAGCTGGTGTCCAAGTTGGTTGAGCTGCTTTCATCAATACATACATACCTGCGATATGAGGAGATGCCATTGAGGTACCGCTCATAAAACGGAATTCACCGCCAATTTTTTCCCATACATCTAAATTAGGACTTTGCATATAATCGCCTAAACCACCGGCAATAATGTCTACACCTGGCGCACCAACATCAGGGATCATGTAATCATCAGTGAAATAATCAGGACCACGTGAAGTGAAATTAGCGGTTATATCCGCTTTTTCATCATTAAGTTCAAGCTCTGAAGCCGTAAAACTTACTTGATGATCTGCACCTTCAGCTAGCCACGCTAATAATGTTTCACCATCAGCTTTATTTAAATGAACAGTAGGTAATACATGAAGGTCATTTTCAACATTATCGTAGGCATCTTCTGAGTTGATAAATATCATCCCTGCTGCACCTGAATATAATGCTGTTGAACCTTTTGATAATCGTGATAATGGTTCACTATTTGAGTCGACTCCACCACGACGACAGATAACAACTTTACCTGCAATAGAATCTGCATCCCACTTGCTTGGTAATGAATAATCACCACAAAAGCCTATACCACCTGCTGTTTCAGCGTCAGTTGCATTTTCTAAATCACCCGCGTAAAAAAGCTCAGTAGGTGTTGCAAGACCTGATGTAGCACCTTTACCTATTAGAGCACCTAAATCAGCATTTCCACCTGAGAATGTCGCTACTTTTTCAGCAGTAAAATCACGTGAATGACTCAGCGCTGCAACCGTTGTAACCCAAGGAGAGTTACCCGGAGAGCCAACCGTTTTTTCTCCATTGGTGCCTGAATTACCTGCAGCAACAGCAGTATGTATTCCAGCTTCACGTGCAGATAAGAATGCTAATGCATCAGACGTAAACCAAGGAGAATCAGCACCACCACCAACAGAATAATTAATAACATCAACATTGTTGGCAATAGCATGTTCAATTGCCGCAACAGCAGCACTAGGCGCACAGCCATCTACTGAACAAGTTTTATATGCGATAATATTCGCATGTGGTGCAACACCACTAATTGAAACTGCAGTTTCTGAATCATAATATTTATGACTCCACTCACTTTCCAAATTTGCATAAACCGTTGGATAATGAACACCATCAACACGGTTACCTGCAATAGTTGAAGCTACGTGTGTTCCATGGCCATGATCATCTTGTCCAGTTTCTCCACGTGCATCCCAAAGTCCTGAGGCTTTCATCCCTTCAAATGAGATAACACCTATAACTTTATCGTTACACCAGAAAGGCGACTCAACACAGTCACCAAAGTAAACACCTTTGCCATTAGGGTTAGTATGGTCGTAACCATCAACCCCTACATCTGCAAATGAAGGATGAAAGTCTTTATTGTCAAAGTCACCAGCACTCCAGCCTTTTGATGTATAAGAAGAGAGCCCAGTATCTAAAACACCAACGATCAGACCTTCACCTTTTGAACCTACAATGCCAGCGTTGTCCCAAACTGTAGGAGCACCTACATGTTGAGGGCCAACATCCGTTAATAGCTGCTGCATTTCTTCTTTTTCTACCGCTAAAACACCAGGCATTTTACGTAAAGCTAGCACCTCATTTTGTTTTAGATCCATCACCAAACTGTTAATCGCTATTTTAAATTGGCTTTCAATTTTAACATCACGCTTTAACGTTTTTTTGATATTAGCAATTGTTTGGTTTTGCTTTGTAGCAAGATAATCACTGTACATAACAGAAGCTGAACTATTTAAATTCAACTTACCGTTATTAACACTGTTAATTCCTTGAGATGCAGCAACGTTTGTGGCTTTAAAGCCTTTAACATTACCTTGATATAATGCAAGTGGTTCATCTTCAAGTAAAACAAAGTAACGGTTTTCAAAATACTGTTTGTTTGATTTTATTTGACTGTTTTTCTGTACCTTAGAAAGCTCAACTTTCGGAATATCATCTACAGATATTGCCGCTACTGCGCCAAGCGTTAACAAGCTCATTGGTAGCGCTAAGGCGATTTTATTTAGTTTGAAATTCACAATATATTCCTCTTTGAGAGACCTTGGCCTCTCAATTTTAAATTACTTACGTGCTCGACGGTTAATAAATGCAAGGCCTGCAAATAGCATGAATAACATGCCAGTACTGCCACCACTGCTCGTTGAACTGTCTGCTACAGGCGTTGATACTTGCGTTGAAGGCAAAACTGAAAAGTTAACAGTTGCTGGCGTTTCATTTACGCCGTCACTCGCAATAATGCTTGCTTGGAAATTACCAGCTGTTTGTAAAATACCCGAGATAACCCCTGATCTTGAAAGTGTTAAACCTGTTGGTAAGTTACTTGAACTAAAGGTAATACCGTCTCCATCAGCATCAGTAAAATCATCAGAGAGTGATGTTTGTAAGGCTTGACCTACTTGGCCAGAAATTGCTGCTAAGGCTTGAACTGCCATTGGAGCAACGTCATTGCGATTATTTATTTTAATCACAACATCAACAACTTGAGTATCACGGTTAACGTAATCAGCTTGCACTTTTAAAGTAAACGATTTGGTTTCTTCGTAATCTAAAGCATCACTGTTAGCAATAGTAATAGTGCCATCTGTATCAACAGAAAAAGGAGTACCCGGTAATGCGTTCACCAAATAAATGGGTCCTTTATGTTCATCTAGAGAGAGAAAACGAACCGCATAGCTTGCTAATTTACCTACCACAGTGCCATTTTCAGCATTTTCATAAATATGAAAACCTTGACCAGGCTTAACACCAATGTCAGCACCAAAATCGGTACTAGAAAAACCTGTGCTATCAGTACCAAGTTCAAATATCATTACACCTGGGCCACACGCTTTATTTGGAATAAAAGGCTCAAAACGCACAAGATTGGCATCACAATCATTAACTGTTGTTACCGATAAACGTGCCATTTCTCCTGGTGCTAACACCACTTTATTAGACCAAGTTAATTCAGCTTCTTCGTCATCCATTAACTTAGCAATACCTGTATGAGAGCCAAGAAAGCTATTTTTTTCTTCGATACAATAATCTTCAGGGTAAGGGTTACCACCCCAATCAGTACCATTTGGATCACAGTTGGTGTAAGTCCATGGTGGATAGTTAAATTCGCCTGTATGGTCAATGACTTCAGTAAAAGAACGTCCCATAATTACAGGGTTGTAGATGATCATTTCGCCATCAAAATCTGGAGCAGCATCACGGTCAGTCGCAAACTGCCAACCTAATTCGCCATCCCATAATTCAGGTGACTGAATATCATCGTGATACAACTCTTCTAAACAAATATTAGCAACTACTGTATCGTCACCAATACTTACATCAGTACCAAGTGTTGAAGGTGTAAAACGTCCAGATGGGTTCCACCATTCATATTCTTTTTCGTAATCAATAAATTCAGCTTGAGGTTTGCCATCGTTATCAATGAAAACTTCAATATAAGCAAGTACGTCATTATCAGTTCTATTACTATCACTATCTATTGCAATTGGATCTGCACCCATGCGTTCGGTATATTCTTCAGTATAAATACTAAAATAAGTGAGTAAATGACCTGCTTTATCAAAATGTTCTGCCATAGGAATATCCCATTTATCAAACATTTGTACTGCAACACTCAATTTTTTACCTGATTCACACATTTGGTCAGCAAAAACATTGGCACCAATGTTTTTAAGCATGTGCCCTTGGCCGCCAACTTTGCTGTCAGTAATAGCTGGTGAAGAATGCATCAGAGGAATAGTATAAATTGTCTTTGTTGCTACGCCTTCATTTTTAAGGTCAATCAGATTACTAAGTGCACTCGCCCAAGCAGCCCATAATTGATCTATCCAATCATTGGCTTCATAAGGAATTTCCCAACTTTCCTGAAGGTTACTTTTGAATAATGGTTGAGCGTTTTTTGGGAAAACTTGCCATGGCATTTTTAACTGAGCAGATGACTCATCTGTATTATTAAATACAATGTAACCATTAACATTTTCTTTAGTGAAATTAGCGATGGTGTAGTCATTTGTAGATGACATGCCTTGTTCGGTTAACTTGCTTGCATCAACTACCATAGTGACATTGAAAACCACAGAGTGATTTGCAGGTACATTAATGGTTTCAGGGTAAATGAAACTCACTGCAGCATTATTGCTTTTTTCACCCGAAGTGAATGTACTTAATGAATACGTTTGCACTTCATCAGTTAAGTTTTTAATGGTAATGTCTTTACTTACAGCCGCTGAGGTTGATGCTTCAACAAAGCCAAAAGCAAGACCAGGTTGGTAATTTCCTGTTTCCCAAACAACTGCATCAGCAGTTATAGCAATGTCACCATTCACTAAACCTGTTCCCATAAATGGAACTTCCGCAACAGTAGTTACCGTGCGGTCTAATTCTTCAAGATAGGTTGTTGAACCAACAATTCCAGTAGAAATTGCCGTATTAGCAATTAATGCTTTAGCTTCTAATGGGCTCAGCTCAGGGTAGTTAGCTAAAATTTTCGCTACTGTTCCTGCCGCATAAGCTGCTGCGTAAGTCGTGTGCGAAGGAAGTTCTCCTTCAACATCTCCAGTGCCAGCAATAGGACCAACTATATCTTCTGCTGGTGCAACTACTTCAGGTTTTAATTGATGTGTCCCACGTGTAGGGCCAGCTGGTGTAAAGTCGGACAAAACAACACTTTCATCATTAATGTTTACTGAACCAACCGTTAATGCTTCTGGCACCGCACCTCGCCATGCAAGATTAAAGTATGAGTTGTAATAAGTTCGGCCTGCACCAACAACAACAAGCGAACCTGCAGCAGAAAGACGACGAACTAGGTTTATTTCTCTTGTTACTGAAGAACCGTTTGTGTCGTCTTCAACATAAAAAGCACCGTTACCGTAAGCGTTCATTACAATAACGTCAGGACGATCGCTAATGTCGCCATCTTGGTTTGGATCAATAATAACGTCTAAAACAGGGAAGAAATACTTACTTGCCCAATCATAGGTTTTGTAAGATAAAATTTTTGCGTCTGGCGCATGCGCTAAAATTTGTGCAGCTACTGCAGTACCTGATGGAATATCACCTGCTATAGCGTTTATATCAGCAGCGTCTTCAATCGGATTGTAATCAATCGAATGATAACCTTCACCATCCGCTGAAAAATCTAAACCGCCAATAACGGTATCAGTTGGGAAACCATCCCACGCATTACTTCTATTAGCCCATGCACTAGCATAGTCACCATTACCGCCTAAAGATTTATGTGTATAGTCAATACCATTACCAATTATAGCAACGGTAACAGAATCCCCAGCATCTTTAATATTTAAGAAAGGAAATTTTTTGAACTCATCCGTAGATGAATATCTTGGCTCTTCACTTAACAATTCAATATTGATAACGTGCGTGTTATTGGTTAATTGCGTTGCAGCCTCATGAGTAATTTGTGCATAAAGCGCATTTTCAGTTAATCGTGCTTTACGGGTTAAAACTGCTGAAGCATCCAAACTACGAATTGTTTTAAGTAGGGATTTTTGTTGAGCTTCTATTTTCGTAACAACTGAGCTTCTATTATTACCCAGTTGTGCGTATGAAGCATCTAAAGCGCTTTTTTCTGAAAGGGTGATTAAGTAAACACCAGTGTTTTCTTTGGAAATAACAAATGGGCTTTTTACATCTGTATTCAATTCTTGTGAGCTGTTAGTTATTTTTCCAACAGAAAGCTGATTATTAGCATTCTGTGCATCATTGGCGTTAGCTGAAACAGCTAACACCGATGAAATAACTAAAGCGACGGTTGATGATTTGAAAATCATTTATGCCTCTTCTTTTTATTAGGATTTAAGAAACTCAGATCTCAGCATTTGTTAGTTGTCGTTTTTAGCTGCTAAAATCTGATCTTGCTCTATTAATAAATAGTAACTAAGGGCCAGGCAATGGGAGGGCTTTCAATTATCATTCATTTTTATTTCATTTCTTTTTCAATTTCTTATTTATCAGTAGTTTGTGTTTGAATCTTTTGATGATGACTTGTTATGAATCGAATCTTTTTTGAGGTGACTAATTGGAGTGAAGCTAACTCTGAGGTGTAAAAATCATTAAATTTCACCGATTTGTTTAGACACGGCTAGCTAACATGAATAATAAAGGATGCAACAATTTTTATTATTATAAAATTATAATGTTTGCAAATAGCTTTTAGCTATATAGTATATCGAGCAATCAATTCTCTGAAATCATGTTCTATACGCTAAAAGCAACTAGATATATATTCAATTTTAAGGAATAAAATCTGTAAGAATGATTACATTACCTCATCATAAATATCAGATTAATCAATGTATTATCAATTGTCATGATATGACGATTCGTGTTGGACAGCAGTCAATTACTTTACCTGCAAAAGTTTTTGAGTTTTTAAAACTATTAATTCTTCACTCTGGTACAACCGTTACTAAAGAACAAGCTATTGAACAAATTTGGCTAGGAAACATTGAAGTAGGTAAGCGGGGGGCAGGTAATGCAATTTGGCACCTGCGAAAGTCTTTTTCTGAATTAGGCTTAGATCCCGAAGCTATCTTAAAAACAGTAACGAAAGTGGGCTACCAAATGATAGCAACACCGCAAGTTGTAGATGAATTACCTAAAGCTATTCAAAAGGTTAACTCTTCACTTAAGAATAAGTATATTAAATATTTAAGCTTATTTTTTATCACGCTAACGGCTATTTTTATAATCATTATTAATAATGAAAATGATGTCATTGCACCCGTGAAAACTCCTCTATCGATGCCAACTAAAATAACTAATTTTGAGGGCGTTGAAGAACAAGCCGCCGTATCACCTGATGGTCAATTCTTAGCATTTCAGTGGCGAAGAAATAAGAAAAAATCGCAAATTTTTATTGAGGAGCTTGGCACTACAAACCCGACACTCCGCCAAGTATCAATGACTAATCAACATGATGTTTCCCCTTCTTGGTCACCTGACAGCCAATCACTGGCTTATTTTAGAAAAGACGATCTAAATGGTTGTTCATTACATATACGAGAACTTATTGGCAATAACGATCAACTAATAGCTGATGATTGTATGAGTTCAGGCTTTTTTCAGGGCCTTGACTGGTCACCAGACGGTACCAAAGTAGCTTACGCTAAGACGTTCCCAGATCGTGTTGCTGTTGTTGTCTATCATATTTTAGATAAAACGTTCAAACCTTACAGCTTTCCAAATGCAGGAGAAAAAGATCTGATGATGAAATGGGCTGCAGATAGTAAGGAAATGCTAGTTGTTCGCTCTACAGGATTGAATTCGTCAATATATTCAATAGATGAAACAGGTAAAGAGCAACTTATTGTAGAAAATGAAAATACATTAATTGGTTTGGCATGGGACCATGCTAATAACGCTTTTTACTATAACTCATCCAAAGAAGATTCTTTTGCTATTTCAAAATACGATGTGAAAAGTAAAATTATTAAGGAGTTTTATCGAGGTAGTGGGGTTGGTTCTATTGCTGTTGATGAGCAATTGAAATTACTTTATTTTTCTCAACATATTGCTCAAGAACATATTGCAATACATTCGTTAGATTCAGGGAAGTTAATAAAACAGCTCGCTTCTTCATCACGAGACTTATACGGTCAGTATGTTGCAAAAAGCAAAGCGATGATCTTTTTATCAAATAGATCTGGAGGCTGGGAGTTATGGCTTAAAGATAAGAATGCCAGTAAACAACTTACCTTTAATCAAGGACAAGTTACGATTCCTACGGTGTCACCTAGTGAAAATAGCTTTGTAGTCTCAATTAAAAAACCTAAGTCAGAAAAATTTGTAATGTTTCATGGAACTCTGCCTGAAGGAATGCAAACACAGTTGTTTGAAATAGAGGGTGATGTTAGAAACCCTTCCTATTCAATGGATGGTAAGTCTATACTCTTCTCATCTAACGTAGATGGTGACTGGGGAATTTATCGTTATAGCTTTATAAACCATTCAATTGAGTTAGTGACTGCCGATCATGGAATGTTTGCTATTGAATCAGCAGATGGTGGCATTTATTACAGTAAAGAAAATGTTGATGGCATCTTCTATTTGTCAAAAGACAAAACAACAAGTCATCGAGTCACACCCGATTTGAACAGCAAAGACTGGGGAAGCTTCTTTTATTTAAATAACGCCTTACATTATTTAAAGCGTGATCAAGAACTTGATAAATTAGTTCGAATTGATACTAACGGAGTTGAACAAGATATAATGACCTTTCCTGTATTTAGCGTACGTAACTATCGTGCTTTTTCACCGATAGATACTGATCAAGTAGCTGTTACAATGCAAGGCCTAAGTGGTGCTGATATCTATAGTATCTCATTACAATAATTATCATTAGTTTGCTATAGGCGTTTTAAAAGCTAAATTGAGTTTTAGTAAATAATTCAGCAATTAGTAGGAGTTATTAGGTCAAGGATATAATGTAGGATGTTTTAGTTTACTTTTAATCTTATGTTAAAATCAATCTGTTAAGGTTGTGTGGCAGTATGATATATTTTAATTCCATAACCAAATATTGAAAAGAAAGCCCGAATAGCGATATTCGGGCTTTTTGTTTGAAATTCATAAGAAATCATCAGTCGCTAATGCTATTTTCGATAGTGAATGACTCATTAATTAAAAATCACTTTCCCCATGTATACTTTCTGGGTGTCCACAAATTGCTCTCGATGTTTGCATGCCTGCCATAGTTGCCGCTTCTACACAACCAACATTCAAGCCTGTTTTTATCCAGTCACCGGTCAGATAAAGGTTATCAAAACCACTTTCATCAGTAGCTAGTCTGAACTTTGTGCTGTCGACAACAGACAGAACGTAGCGTTCACTTGGGTCAATGTTTGCTCGCCAGAATTGACTGTCAAAACGAGCTTCACCTTCTTTATCGTGAATATCTACCAAAATATCCCAGTTAAATTCTCCTTTTTGGGCGACTGCTGGCCATAAGTTGTAAATATCCTCTGTAAGGTTTTTCATGGCATTTTTCTTAACCGTGTCGTAACACTGGGCAGGAAAGCTTGAATCACTAGCAGGAGGAAATGAGTCGACAGGCATTACATTACAAAAATAAGCGATATTTTTGGGTTGATGGGTCGCTGGCCAATCTTCTCTACAAAGTAACTGGTCCATACATGCCCAAGTATCAAAGGGTTCAACAAAACTTGATAAAACAGGTTGTGCTGTAGGATCAGACTTAGGATTATGAGACCATCCTAAACCTTCCAGAGTAACGTTATTCCATACTTGATAAGCTTGAGTGACGACTGTTTTTATTTTTTCAGTGGTGAGCTTCAATGGCTCGCTTTTTTCTAATAGCTTAGGGCATAAATGCGGTAATGACGCTACGGAAATACCAAAAATAATCTTATCGAAATCCACCCCTTTTTTCAGGGTGATTTCGGGGAGGGCTTTCGATGTATGTTCTTGGTAGATCTTTCCCCAATTTGACCAGAACGACTCTAAGTTAATATTATTATCTTGTAATAATTTTGCTTGAGTTGGATCTATTTGATCATAATTTGGTTTACTGGGCCAGCAGTCGAGAGGTGGCGTTCCTTTTACAGAATCTTGCCCATAAACTTCTACCAAAGGGTTATATTCTGCAACACCCGTTTTTAGGTTAACTTGCTTTGTTAACTTAATTGTTGAAACGGTATTTCCTTCAGGAATCAATTCTTCCACTTTGTGAAAAAACTCAAACTTTACACCACGTTCCTTGAGGGCTAGATAGAAAGGAGCGAATATTGTGTCTCCCATACCGGCTTGCATTTTGTACATAATTGCTCCCCGAAACTCAAGGCTTATCTTAAGAAAAGATCTAAGCATTGTGCCAGCTTCTATATTGGGTTTTTTCTCACTGCCATCTTCATAGGCAAAAGCCAAGTCATAGAATCCGATAACTGCGGCAGAATTGGCCGTATATTTTTCATTGGCACCATGTTTAATTAACCATTTTTTGTAGTCATAGTTATTTATAACATCGAATCCTTTGGTGAAAACATCGTCTTCAATCATACCGATAATGATTGTGAGACCTAAATCAATAATAATGAATAAACGGCGTACGCCAGGTAGATTATTTAGTATGGGATCTAAAATCAGTGGAAATAAATCTTTAAGTTTTTTAAATGCTTTAAATAACATGAAGATATCATTAATCACTGCGCTATCATGATCTTTAGCTTTCTTTGGTAAAGAATCTATAAGCTCTTTTAAATGAAGTGTTGCGTGACTTATATTTTTTAGTTCTTTGCCAATTTCTTTAGATAGTTTTGTCAGCCATTTCTCAATGTGACTAGCATGGTTACCAATTAGGTGAACTTCTAATTCATCAATGGCTTCATTGATCCAAGAATAGGCCGAAGGTAATAACTCCCAAAGACTTGAGCTTTTAACGCTAGTACCTGGTACTAAATTGTTAGTAGGAAAGTTAATAGGCCAAGTTTCCCACTTCTCATTAATGTATTCTTCTAATGCTACAAAACTGTGAGGTTTAAAGGCTTCTTCCCAAGTACGAAGTGGGGCACCTATTGGTCGGTCTAGGAGGCTATAAGTTTTTTGTATTGTTTTAAACGCATTTTCATAAAAACCAAACCAGATATGTAAACCGTGTTCTTCAATGCGCTCACCATATTCGGCATTACAGCCACTTGCGCCTTTACCACCAGCACGCCAGCCCATTTGGTAAACGGTGATATCATATTTTTCTTGCCAATTGGGTTGATCTGTTAAATAAAAAGCAGAGGTCATAGCAGCTACGCCAGTGCCTAAAATGGCAATTTTTTCGGGTGTAGCATTTGCGTTATCAGAGGAGCCTTTAGTCGTTATAGACATTATTTATTTCCATAATTGGTTGCTCCTAGTCTTTAGTGACTCAAGAGCTCTATTAAATTATTGTAATGCAGCATCCTTGCTACTCATATACATCAACAGCCGCTAAACTACTGAGGTTAGCGCTTTTCTTAATTCCGATGCACTGATAAAGGTGATATTAGGCTGTCATATCAGAATTATTGACCAATTCTGTTCCGTTCTCGATAACAAAGTCAAAATTCACATGAAAAGGCAGTACAGTTTGTTGCTCTCCCAATGTGAGACCTAGTGTTTCCAACAAAGGAAAGCTATCAACTTGTTGTACGGTTAATTTATATTCACCACCAAGCAGTTCGACTGAATGAATTTTTTTGATGGCGGCTGGCGCATGAATTATTGCCTGATATATCGCTTTATCACCGCTACAGTCAGGAAACTGTTTAAGAAATAGCTGATCAACACCTGGTTTTTTAAATATATCAAAAATTTGTTCTATTCCAGCTAAATCTAAATCGAGCAGGTCTTTTGTATTAATGGCGAGTTCAATTAAATCAAAAATTGTTTCTATTTTTTTTACGGGTCCATCTTTGGTTTGATTTACTTCAATAAGAGGGTGAATCGCCATTTCTGTAGCGACATTAAAAGGCTGGAAAGCTTTCACACTACAGCTAAAATTAGTCGCCGGGTCGCCATTTTTCTTAGGCATAATTATATCGCCGAGGTATTTAGGGTAGCCCAACACTTCTCTGCCAGTGATCATTGCCATACCATCATCTACCCAAGTAAATCGAGGATACCAGAAGATATGGTCAAGTTTTTGTTTTCCATTATGTTCGACCATACTGCCAACCATAATCCAAGGGATAACATCACCTTCAGGAAACCAGCCATAATCTTTACCAGGAGGATTGACCGGAGCAACTTTACCAACTTGAGTAAATGTTAGCATGATGTAGGGTGATAATACTTTAAAGTGCATCTTGCCATTAGCAGGCGTATTGATGCATTGATCTACACTCGCTTGTAGCGCTTCAAGTTTTCCTTTAACAAAAAAGCCATACATATCGGCATTATCCATATTGCAGGGCGGGTGTATAATCATGTTGCCTGGATAGTTAATGTAGGGAGGGAGATTATTATTCATACTTATGTCCTTAATATAACTTTATGATATCAAAATGAAAAATTGTTCAAGTTGACGCGCTCATAAACTCTAAACTTTATATATTGTAAAAACAAATTTTTTAATAGGAGTAAATGTCAGTTATTCAGATACTTATTAGGATCGTTTTTCAGAAATATAAATATGATTTGTACTATCCTTTATATGAGTTTAAAAGCATAAGTGTTCGGGGAATTACATAGATTGGTATTGATAACTAGGTTTATGGACTAAGTTTAAATCATATAATAACAAACAAAAACATTATAATTTTCATGTTATTTATAAGGAAAAGCATAATGTATGCTCTTATAGCGTTAAATAGAAGGTATTGTTCATTGAAATTAGTCTGTTGCATGTTTATAGTAAATGCTCAGGTTTTTTTTGGATTTCAATATAATATGCTTGTGTTTCCTACGCGTTTCTCTTTAAAATTTGTAGCATCTTTTTTTCTATTATCTTTTTTTTCTTCTGCCCAAATGCCGGATGAATTAGTTGTATCTGATCAAAACGGTAATGAAGCTA
>CAJWBY010000081.1 GCA_913020705.1 uncultured Colwellia sp. | reverse complement strand
TTAGGTTTTTTACAAGAACAATTGGGTAATGCCGTTAAAGAGTTTTCTGGTGGTTGGCGAATGCGCCTTAACTTGGCGCAAGCCTTGATAAGCCGTGCAGATTTATTACTACTCGATGAACCCACCAACCATTTAGATTTAGATGCGGTAATTTGGCTACAACGTTGGTTAAAGCGATTTACCGGCACTTTAGTGCTTATATCTCATGACCGAGATTTTCTTGATGATGTCATTGGACAAATTCTGCATATTGAACACAAAGAAGCAAAATTATATTCTGGTAATTATACGGCCTTTGAACGTCAGCGTGCCGAACAATTAGCTCAGCAAGATGCTCAATTTAACAGACAGCAAAAAGAAGTGGCTCATTTAACCTCGTTTGTTGATCGCTTTAGAGCAAAAGCCAGTAAAGCTAAACAAGCGCAAAGTCGTTTGAAGCGTTTACAAAAATTGCCTGACTTAGCACCAGCGCATGTCGACAGCCAATTTACCTTTAGTTTCAATACACCAGAGACCTTGCCTTATCCTTTGTTAGCACTAAAAGAAACTATCTGTGGCTATAATCAAGAAACTATTATTTTACGTGATGTGGGTTTAACACTTGTTCCAGGTAGCCGAATAGGCCTATTAGGAAGAAATGGTGCAGGTAAATCTACGCTGATTAAATCATTAGCGGGTGATATAGCCTTAATTAATGGCGAACGCTATTGCGCACAAGACTTAACCATTGGTTACTTTTCTCAGCATCAACTTGAGCAATTACACATGCCAAGTAGTGCAATTGAACATATTGTTCGTGCAAGACCTGAAACTACTGAATTACAAGCGCGAAGCTTTTTAGGGAGTTTTGGTTTTACCGGTGATCAAGCATTATCGCCTGTGGGTACAATGTCAGGTGGAGAGAAAGCTCGTCTGGTATTAGCGTTAATTGTTAATGAAAAACCACAGTTACTATTACTGGATGAACCTACTAACCATCTCGATTTAGAAATGCGTCAAGCGCTCGTTTTTGCTTTACAAGATTTTGAGGGTGCAATAATTTTGATCGCTCATGATCGTTTCTTATTAGAATCATGTGTTGATGAATTTTTCTTAGTTGCCAATGGTCATGTCAGTGAATTTTCTGGCGACATCGACGATTACCAGCAATGGCTGAATGAAGACAAAAAACAAACACTAAAAAATACAAAACCGATAAAATCTGCAGAAACGGTTGATAAAAAACAATTGCGGAAAGAACAGGCAGACTTACGTAAAAAAGCATCACCTTTACGTAAAGAAGCAGACAAATACGAGAAAAAAGTACAGCACTGGCAAATTGAATTAGCAGAAATTGAAGGGATATTAGCTGAAAGTGAAATATATCAAAGTGAACATAAATCACGTTTAGCAACACTCATTAAGCAACAAGCTTCACTCAAAGCCGACATTGAAGAAAATGAAATGCATTGGCTTGAAATAGAAGAACAAATTGAAGAAATTATGTCAAAAGTCTCAATATAAAAATTTAGGCATAAAATTTCAATTACTTGCTACACTTAAAATTAATACTATTAAAATACTGAGAAAATAATTATGAAACAAACAACAATTGTCCTATTTTGTCTATCTATACTTAGTAGTGTTTCAAGCTTTGCCTTTCAAGGTGATCTTGACCAAGGTATTTATGAATTAAACCGTGGGGCCTTTAAAGCCGCTATTAATGAATTTGAACCTTTGGTGGCACAAGAGTATTCTCCTGCTCAATACCAAATGGCAATCATTTATTTAAATGGCTACGGTGTTAAGAAAGATCCTACAAAAGCTTTTGAATTGTTGTCTCTTTCCGCTTCACAAAATTATCCAGATGCATTATTTAGCTTGTCTTTGATGTATACCGAAGGAGAATTCGTTGAAGAAGATTTAAAAACAGCTTTTGCACTCATGGAAAGAGCCGCAATAAGAAATTTAGTCGGAGCACAATTTAACCTTGGCGTAATGTATTTCAATGGTGCGGGTACTTATAAAGACTACAAAAAAGCGGCTCGTTGGTATAAGACTGCAGCTAAGCAGAATTACGCTTTAGCACAGTTTAATTTGGCACTTATGTACTTTGAAGGCTTAGGTGTCGAGAAAAGTATAGAAATGTCTTATGTTTGGAATATTATTTCAGCGAGTAATGGCTATGAAGAAGCAGGGAAAAGTCGTGATATGGACGCCTTAAAACTCAGTAACTTACAAATAAGTGAAGCCAGAGAAAAAGCGGACAGACTTTACAAGCAATTTATTGAACAAGAAGAATTAAAAGCTAAACAATAAAAGTGATCTTTAAATAAATATTTAAAGGCGCTACGGTTAAATTTAAGAATCATTGATCTATATCACAACCATGATATGACTCCCCATATAAAATGGCTATAACATTAAGTTATAGCCATTTTTGTTGTAACTCATTTACTTTTATGGAGTCTGTTATGAAATTTTTCGATATGCTTATTAATGATCCTATTGTGATTTATTCTTTTGGCGGTTTAGCTATTCTTTTAGGTATTGGTGCTTTTTATATTTATTATTTTCTCAAAAACATTAATGAAAATAACTAATTAACATGAGACATAAAATAAACAAGTTCAACACTCATATTTATTGTACAAAAATCGACCAAGAAATATAGTTATTTGCTATACTTAGCCCACTTGCCCATGATTATTGTGATGTAGGACTCTCACAATAATCATAAATATTAAGGTGTGCCTATGAATTTATCTATTAATCAATCTTCCCCTACACTCAGTTTTATTGAACGTCAAAATAAAGAACGCGAAGAAAAAGATGAAAAGTTAGCATCAGGCAAAAAAATTAATAGTGCGTCTGACGATCCTGCAGGTTTACAAATATCTACTCGTTTAACTTCACAAATTAATGGTTACCAGCAAGAAAGTGCTAACGTACAAGACCAAGCCAACACCAATAACGTTCAAGAAAGTGGCCTAGGTGCCATTAATGAAAGCTTACAAAGAGCTAGTGTTTTGTCCATTCAATCGGGAAGTCCACTTAGTGACCCTGCAGCAATTCAAGGTGAACTAGACCAATTAACTGAACAAATTAATGCTGTAGCTGGAGAAGTATTAGGCGACCCTAGCTTTCTTTCAGGATTAGATGCCAGTGATCCGACGACAACTCAAGCAGCACTAGAAGATGCGTTTGCGAGTGTTAATGAATCAGCAAGTACATTAGGTGCTGAAAACAATGCGTTAAGTAGTCAGGTTTCTACTTATGAAACAGCACGTGTTAACGTCAGTGAATCACGATCACGAATAGAAGATACTGATTACGCTTCTGAAACTTCAGATAAAGAACGCTTAAATGTCATATTACAAGCTGCTATTATTAATAAGAAAGATGAAGAGTCTCGTAAAGGCATACTCATTAATCAACTCGTTTGAAACCACAATTTACTGATAAAACTTAAAGGTCTAGCCTTTATTTCTAACTGATAATATCTATTTATTTTCAATTCACATACAATCAGACCATTAACAAATTACTTCAGATTTCTAATACTTTAAAATGTTTACTCAAAGTCAATTCATTCCCGCTTGGTGGCTAAAAAACGCCCATTGTCAGACTATTTTTGCCAAATTTTTAAGATCTAAAAAACAGTTAACAACGTGTAATGAAACGGTAGAATTACCTGATGGAGATTTTATTGATTTAGCATGGACCGATATTCCTAAAGAAAATGAAACCCGCCCTATAGTTGTCGTCCTTCACGGCCTAGAAGGATCGGTTAATAGCCACTATGCTAAAGGGATGCTGAGTGCTATAAAAGAGAAAGAATGGCTTGGAGTGCTAATGCACTTTAGAGGCTGTAGCGGCCGAATTAACAGAAAAGCTCGCTCCTATCATAGCGGCGATACTGAAGACATTAGCTATTTAAGTAAGTTTTTAAAACAAAAATACCCCCAACTTCCCATGACAGTAATAGGTTTTTCTTTAGGTGGAAATGTATTAGCGCGTTATTTAGCAGAAGAGCCTGATAACCCTTATCAAGCGGCTTCAATTATTTGTGCACCTTTACATTTAGCAAGCTGTAGTAAGCGGATCAACCAAGGATTTTCACGCATATATCAAAAATACTTAGTGGGTATGCTCAAAGATAGTGTTAAAGATAAAATGGACAGTAACTTATTTTCAGCGCCCTTATCTCAAAAGCTTGCTCATAAGTTAGCTGAAATTAAAACCATATGGCAATTTGACCAACAGGTTACAGCCCCTATTAATGGCTTTGATAGCGCTGAAGATTATTATCATCAAGCAAGTGGCCGTTTTATTTTGGATAAAATTAAACAACCATGCTTAATTATTCACTCGAATGACGATCCATTTTTATGTGATGAAAATACCCGCGACATTACCAGTATTCCAAAAAATATTTGTTTTGAAATTAGTAAGAAGGGAGGGCATGTCGGGTTCATTAACGGTAATAATCCTTTAAGACCCAAATTTTGGCTAGAACATCGTGTTCCAAGCTTTTTAGAGAGCCACCTATGATCATCCCATATAAAGACCTACAACCAGACACCTTAACCGGTATTATCAGAGAGTTTGTTTTACGTGAAGGAACTGAGTACGGGGAAGATGACGTGCCTTTAGCCAGTAAAGTTGCACAAGTAAAACAGCAATTGGCGAATGGTAGTGCGTTTTTAGTTTATTCGGAACTTCATGACACCGTAAATATTTTACCCATTGACCAGTTTGATCAACAAGAAAGTGAGCAAGAATAATTAGTTATAATTTTGAAAAAAACTTAAATGAGAAAAACACTCCACGAGTGTTTTCCTCCACTTTTTATTCAGTGAAAGTTAAAACAAAACTCACTGGGACGCTATAAGCGATACTAGGTAAATTCGCCAACGACTTTAATTTATTAATGCCTGCCACTAAAGCAAAGTCTTCCGCTTTAATAATGACTGGCTGTAATGTAGTTACCACCATATTTTTTTCAGATAACTTCATCACCATTACGCTTACCGTCACCTCTTGTTGCTGGCCATGTAAATCAAGATTACCTTTAAGTATCATGTTTTTACTTGAGCCTGAAGCGATGGCATCAATTTTATTTTGATTCAGTTGTACGCTAAAGTTCGCTTGTGCAAATTTAACCGTTTCGAATAAATGCTCAGCCATACGTTGGTCACGAATAGCAATTTTGGTGTCAACACTGCTCAAATCAATAGAAATTTTGGCTAATCCCTTATCATTAATACCACCGGAAAAATCTTTAAAACGATGATTTTCAGCAACTGTACCTTTTTTGATTGAGACAAAAGTTAAAGATGATTTGCTCGAATCCAGTGTCCAAGCGCTATAAGCTGGAGCAGTTATTAATATTGAAAGACTTAAAATAAAGATTGATAAAATACGCATAAAACGTCCTGATAAAAGTGTATATAAGATTATGAGCGTCGAGCTCGGTGTGGTTTAACAATATTTTTCCACGGGATATTACTAGAACCTAATGTCATAAAGTCTGGATTCATTAGACCTTCTCGTTGGTTATAGGTTAAAGGTAAAAATTCACTATCGATAATTGAACCTCCAGCTTGTTCAATTATGCTGTGACTTGCACCTGTATCCCATTCGCCGGTTGGCCCAATACGTAAATAGCAGTCTGCACCGCCTTCAGCAATGATACAATTTTTAAGTGAACAGCTACCCAATGCGACATATTCAAAGGAAAAGTCTTCCGTATTTAAATATTGCCCCATTAAACTAAGTTCTTGCCGGCGGCTAATGGCTACTTTAATTTTTCGTATACCATCATATTCAGCAACATAAATTTGTTTACTACTACGATTATCTTCCTTAAAAGCACCTAAATTATTTTGTCCATAATATGTTAATTGATGATCTGGCGCGTGTATAACACCAATACTAGGCCAACCATTATCGACTAAGGCAATATTTACAGCAAAATCTCCACTGCCCATAATAAACTCACCCGTACCATCAATGGGGTCAAGTAACCAATAACGCGACCATTTCTTACGCTCTTCAAGAGGCAATGATCCAACTTCTTCAGAAATCACAGGTATATCTGGCGTTAATCTTGAAAGCTCTTGCATCAATACATCGTTAGATGCCAAATCAGCACTAGTTACGGGACTATTATCTTCTTTCATTTCAGAAGTGTAATCACCGCTTTTATAATGTTTAGCAACTTCAACACCTGCTTTTTTCGCACTCTCTATCGCAACGGCGAGTAATTTATCACTATTCATGACGTTCACTTAATTTTTCTGTCGTGGTTTCATTAGATTTTTTGTCATTTAAATCTTTCACTAGCATTAATGCTGCGATACTTCTTGCTTCATTAAAATCAGGCTGTGCGAGTAAAGATTGGTAATCAGCTATTTTCCAAGTAACAACCTCTAATTCTTCAGGTTCATCACCTGGTAATTTTTCAGTATACAAATGTTGCGCTAAATATATTTCCATTGTGGCAGCAAAAAAAGCAGGAGCCATTGCTACTCGATGAACATGAGTGAGTTTTTCTGCGCCATAACCCACCTCTTCTTTTAATTCACGATTAGCGGCGTGCTCTGCAGTTTCACCTGCGTCAATAAGCCCTTTGGGAAAGCCAAGTTCATAGGTATGTGTGCCTGCACAATACTCTCTAACGAGTAATAAGGTTTCATGGTCTAGCATAGGTACAATTAATACTGCACCACGACCATAGCCTTGCATCCGCTCGTATTCACGTTTTTCGCCATTACTAAAGGTTAGATCTATTTGTTCGATAGCAAACAAGCGACTTTTGGCGACTTGTTTACGTTTGGTAATTTCGGGGAGAGTCAGAATATTGCTCATGGTGCCAAAACCTAAGAGTTAAATATTAATAATATATTTTTAGAATAGCACGTTAACTTTAGATATAATTAATAAATAATTGCTCAAAGGAAAAATAATATGCTCAATTGGTCAAAGATTTCTACCGTTCTTTTGGATATGGATGGCACAATTCTAGATTTACACTTTGATAACCATTTTTGGCTACATCATTTACCTTTACGTTATAGTGAAGCGGCAAAGATTTCACTTGAACAAGCAAAAGAAAACTTGGCAATTCATTATGAAAAAGTTGCAGGAACAATTGATTGGTATTGTTTGGACTATTGGGCAGAGCAAACAAAATTGCCAATTCAAGCATTAAAAAAGGAAGTACAACATTTAATAAGCTTGCGCAGTGATGCACACGATTTTATGTTGGCATTACGAGAAAGCGGCCGAGAAATAATTCTAGTAACCAATGCTCATCCTGATAGTTTGTCTCTTAAAATAGAGTTGACTCAACTCGACAAATATTTTGATGTTTTATATTCAACGCATGAATTTGGCGTAACGAAAGAATCACAATTGTTATGGAAACGTCTTCAAGATAAACAAGGGTTCACACTCGAAAACACCCTATTTGTTGACGATAGTATTAATATCTTAGAGTCTGCAGAACTATACGGCATTGAGCATTTATTAGCCGTAGAGAACCCGGATAGTCAAAAATCGACACGTATCATCAATAACTTTCCATCTACGTCTGATTTTAGAACGTTAATTGATGAAATAAAAAAACATCCAGTAAAGTAACACCCACATGTTACTCATCCTAAAGACAGTAAGGATGAGAGGTTTTACTTTCGTTTGATTTGAAGAATATAGGTAGAAGAATTAAAAATTTAATCTATAACGCCCTTGATTATCAACTTTACCAATAAACGGTAATATAGGCTTTATTTTTTCAGGAAAGTTAGCGCCTGGTTTTAAAAAGCCATTTCCAGAGGCTTTTTTCATACTACTTAGATATGCAGTGAACGTTAACCCTAAATCATTTTTAGGTGATATTGTAAAAGTTAATGCTCCTTTTTCACAAGCTAAATCAGCAGATAGAGCGCCAAGGTTTACTTTTTCAGACAAAGCCGTTACCGATGCTTTTTTCCATTTAATAGCGCCATTCATTTGTTCACAAACAGGCTTACCAACAATGAATTCATCAATTTCTATATCAATATAGTCATGAGCTTCAACCGGGATAGATAAATTGATCTTTTGCGCTATTTGATTCGCCGCTAAACTAATATCGACATCGGTTAATTTCATTTGTCCGAGTAATTGGCTAGCGGTAAGCTTTCCTTCTGGGCCACTGACTAATGCCCCACCAAAACTTAGCATAACTGTTGGGTCAAACATCAATAGTGACATGAAACTCAATTCGCTACTTATATTATTAATTTCAACATCAGCTATGCGTACTTGTTTTGCATAACTTTGCCACACGGTACCTGACAGTTCAGACACTTGGCTATTCTTAGGTAACTTAACAAAACTAACCACCCACGTTGCAGGTATTGTGGCAATTAAAAAAACTAAATAAGCACTAAAAAAAATTGCTCCATAAGCAAACCACTTTTTCATTAACCTTTTCCTAATTGTAAGCGTCGAACTTTCACTACACCATTGCGATCTGCTTTGCTTAAGTCGATGCTTTTCACTGATAAACCTTCGTTGTTGGCTAAAAATTCGAGCCAACTGAGTAATTGTGTAAATGGCACTTCGTCAATCCATACTTGTAAATCTTCACCTTGCGGCTGCAAACGAGCGATAGAAATGTTATTTCTTCCTGCACTGGTGTTTACGATACTAGAAAGGCTACCTTTACTTCCGTTGGATATATTGCTTTTTTTCGACTGCTGATAGCGCTGTGTACTTTCTTGTACCCAAGTATGTAGCGCTTGTTGCCGAACTAATTTCTGTTGCGTGGAATTAATGTTATTTTCCAACGGCTGCCAAATCAGAATGAAAAATAAAAACAACACCACAACACCGCTCATTATTAAAACGAGTCGTTGCTCAGCGCTTTTTAATTGTTGCCACCAAGCTTTCATTATCGTCCCTTACTATTGGTTGATGTATTAGTACTGCTAATACTAAATGAGCCGGAAATTTGGTCACCTTGATTATTTTGCGCACCTATTGATACCGTTAAACCGCTTTTTTCAAGCGCTATTTTAAATTGATCAAAATATTGATAATCACTGGCAAGTGCTTGCATGCGTATTTCATTACGTTTGCCATCAAATTTCAACGTTTGAGGCTTTATATCTTTTACTAAACTAAGTGCTGGTTGAACTTGAGTCAATATTGTTAAAAAGCTACTTTCATCACTCGAACCGCCTACTGCTTTTAGCTTTTGTTTAAGTTGAGAGCGTAGAGTAGAAATTCGGACACGTTTCGTTTTTGGGAAAGCTTTCTTGTAAGTGCTAATTATTTGTTGCTCTAATTGCGCTTGCTGGCTATTAAGTTGCATTAATTCAGCGCCTTTAATGCCAACATTAAGTAATAATGCTAACGTTGCTATACCTGCAGCCCAGAGCCAACTTGTTAAAGCGGGAGATCTCTGCTCTTTGGTTTTAAATTCACCTTGTAGTAAGTTAAATTTCCCTGCGCTTCCGCTATTAAAGGTTACGGCCAATAGCGCTAATGGGAGTTCTTCTGGCATAGGATTAATGACAAGTTCAACATCTGATTCTGGTAATGTTGAATATGCGTTTAGCGAGAAAGCTACAGTTTCCGTTTCAGCACCTTCATCACTTTCTTGCGAGGTATTATTTGTCTCATCAATATAATGACTTAATGACTTACTGATTAATGGCCAAGTATTTATGTCTATCGTGATACCTTGCCATTGTCCTTGACGAATAAGTATTTGCTCACCTAAAACAATTGCACTGCCAGAGTTTTCTTCATTAGTCAAAGGCATGGCTAATGCATCAGGAAGCATCCTTTTGCACAGAATATTAGCGTTATCTAACCACGATTTCCAAAGCTTAAGCTGTTCATGTTCAACAACGGCAACAAAGCAGTTATCTTCACTAGTCTCTATTTTTATATCATTATAAGCAAAAAATAAATCTTCAACGTCTTGTGCCAACTCGTCTTCAAGCATATAAGGCACCGCTAAGCGCATTGCTTTTACAGATTTACTGGGTACTTTTAAACTTTTTAAACTAATGTCACTCGCAGGAACAAACGTTATAACTTCACGTTGTTTAGATTTTTCTGCTAATTGCGCTAAGGCATCAGCATTAGGGAGTTCACCACTCGCAATTATGCCTTCTTCATCGTCACTGAAGATTAACCAGTGCACCGCATCTTTTGCGTTACTGCCTAATCGAATATATAACTTTTCGGCCATTATTCTCGTCCTATGGTACGACTAACTACTGAGATATTATTATTACTTTCAACTTTCATTAAAGTACTTAATGCGAAATAACTGTTATTAAAACTAGCGATGCTTTTTAATCTAAAATACTCACTATCAACAACAAACTGCTCTTTTATAACTTCGGTTATGTTGTTATGTTTTACTATATCTTGATGGTTAAAAAATTCTTTATCGGTTTTAAATCCATCACTCGGTCGAGCTGACAACGCTTGCTCAGCATCTGCTAGAGGGATACCTAAGAAAACTTCAAGAAGTTTCACTTGCTCACTGCTAATGGTATTTAAATTGATTTTATGTAAATTGTTATTAGGTAAAACACAAACTAACTTTTTCAATTCATTTATAACGGGTATCGTAAAATGTTCTATCAATCGTAATTCAGTAATACTTGCTAGGTAATTATTTGCAGGTAAATAAGGAAACTCTTTTGATGAATAGTCATTATCTTCAGCACCACCGGCACTTTCTATTGCACTGTTTTTGTCTAGCCAATCAACTAATGCATCAGTCATGTATTCGGCTGCAAAGTCATCAGCACCATCTACACCAAGTGAGACAATCAATTCTTTAAAAGCTTCTTGCATATCTGTTCTACCAGAACGTGATGGAGCTGTAGTTGTTTCCTCCCTCAATGCATTTAAATTAAAGCATGCTTGCATATCGAAGATTTCACCGGTTATTTGTCCAAAATCTACAGGAAAACTCGTTTCACCCTGCGCCCACATTTGCTCTAAATGCGTTACGGTATCGTCATCTTTAAAAGATGTAATCAATATTCTTTTTGCAAAAGCTTCAGCGCCCATAGCATACCAATAAGCTTGCTGATTTAAAGTGATATTGTTTGTACGTTGCATTTGCAACTGTAATCGTCCAGTCATTTGAGTAACAAGTACCGCAGCTAAAGCAACAATGAGTAAAACAGTGATTAACGCAACACCCTGCACTTTTTTAGCCATGGCCATATTTCTAAACACTCTTGCCACCTGCAACTAAAAATTCTCTGCGGATCAACCCATAATCTTTAGTGATAAGTTCTACGGCAATCGCTTTAGGCAAGTTTTTTCCAATAATTTTATCTTGCCATTCTTTATCATAAAAGAACTCGAAATTGAGTTCTTCAATTTCTGTTATCAATTTTCTTATTTTGGGTTCTTGTCCTTGAATAGCATCAACAAAGTTAAAGTGAAGTCGTTCAAAGGTGCCTTCATTTAGCTGATAAGCCACTGATTGCATGTTACTACGAGGTAAGAGTAGACCTGGGTTTGTCCAACCTTGCCGAACAAAAGCTAAGGTACTTTCACTGTTTGAAAAACTATTATCGTCGGTGTATAAAAAATCTTCTTGCGGTTCTTCGCCATTTAATCGAATGCTTCGTTTAGCGATTTGTAGTAAATCTCGTTCGATTAATAAAAAACCTCGCTGTAATTCATTGATTCGGTCGGTACGAATTTTAGATGACTCATCACTTTTTATTACGGTATTAAAAATACTGAAACTGCTCATGCTGATCATTGAAAATATAGCAATGGCTATCAGTACTTCTAATAAAGTAAAACCTTTAGTCTTTGAATTTTTCAACAGGATGAACATTATGGCTGACTCTTGGAAACAAAAGTTACCATACTTGTAATAGGTAACTTTTCATCTTCATCATTTCGAATTTCTATTACTACAGAACGCATGTCTTTGTTTTCTGTTTTAATCACTTTTTGTAACCAAAACCATTCTTGCCCAGCCATTTCGACTGTGCCTTTTTTATTGTTTTTAGGTGGCCATTTTGTATCTAAAGTCACCTCAACTAATTGATTTGAAGCTAACCAATTGGCTAAAATTTGATTTTCTAGATGACTCAAATTTCTGATGTTGTTGTCAGAAGCGCTTAATAAAGCGATTCCAGCAATTGAAAAAATTGCCATCGCTAACATCACTTCAATTAATGTGAAGCCTAATGAAAATGTTTTAAATGATTTATTCACTTTGTTAGCCATTGCGGAGTTATTCATCAAGGAGTGGCCCTTCAACGCTTAATGGTGTGGTATATAAACCCGTAACTTTAAAATATAATTTTACTTCGATGTAATCATTTTCTACCATTTGAAAACGCAAACTAAACGGTGTGATTTCTCCGCCAGAGAGTATATATATTTGCGGGATAAGCTTCTTTTTTTCTATATTATTATCCGAATCACGATCTTCACTTAATGTTTCGTCAGGGTCTTTATTATCTTCTTGCAGTACATTAAACAATTCAGTATCAAATAACTGAGGCTCTTCAATGGGTAAGTCATCAAGTTGTAAAACGAGCTCTATCCCCTCTGGTAAATCAAACCGACTGAACATTTTATTTTCAGAAACGTCGGTCCATTTGTCACCATCGTAACCTAAAAATTGATAGCCCTTTTTATCAATCATCAAGCCTAATTCAATATTATTTAACATGCCATATTCAGCGGCAATATTGAAAACACCAGCAAAACGCTTACTTGACATCTCAAGCATTTCTTCTGATTTGTCACCTGAAGCACTAAATTGAATAACAGAAACCATTAATCCAACAAGCACAATAACCAGCATCACTTCAATGAGAGTGAAACCGTTTCGATGCGACGTCTTTTTCGAATAATGGCTCATGTTATTATTTCTGATTGATACCTATTGGTATTCGCTAATATTCCAGTTACCTATATCGTCTTCTGTACCTTGCTCTCCATCAGGTCCCATGCTGAAAATATCAATATCACCATTATCGCCCGGGTTTAATAGTTGATATGCGTTACCCCAAGGATCATTCTCTAAGCGTTGAACGTAACCGCCTTCTGGGTAGCGACGAGGTAAAGGTTCAACATCCGTTTCTTCCGCTAATGCTTCTAATCCTTGTTCTGTATTCGGGTATTGATAGTTATCCATTTTGTACATGGTTAACGAAGTTTCTAACCCTTTTATGTCTTGTACTACTTTACTAATTTTAGCGGTGTCTAAGCTACCCATCACGTTTTGGACAACGGCTCCCCCTATCATTCCAATAATTACGATAACAACCATAACTTCCATTAAGGTAAAGCCTTGCTGGTTTTTCTTTGTTTTAATCTGTTTGTTTACTTGGTTCATACTAACCTCCTACTAAGGTATTTAACTGAAGAATTGGCTGTAAAATAGCCATAACAATAAAAAGAACTACACCGGCCATAGCAATCATTAGGGCTGGTTCGAAAGCTTTAAGCGATATTGTCATTAACGCTTCAAATTCTCTGTCCTGGTTGTCTGCTGAGCGCCCAAGCATATGTTCTAACTTGCCACTTTTCTCACCACTGGCAATCATATGAAGCATCATCGGTGGGAATAATTTCGTTTGCTCTAAAGAAACCCGTAAACTTGCACCTTCACGTACTTTGTCTGCTGATTCTTTAACACATTGCTTAATGTATAAATTTTCTAAAACTTCACCTGATATTTTCATGCTTTCGAGTAAAGGCACGGCACTGGCGGTAAGGATACTTAAGGTACGTGCAAAACGGGCAGTATTAATACCCCGAATAATTTTCCCAACACCTGGAAAGTTAATTACTTTTCGATGAAAAGAAAATTTGAATTTTTCCTTTTTCATTAAGTGAGTAAATCCAACAATAAACAGCATGATGAAAACAATAATATACAATCCGTATGCTCTTAAGAAATCACTAGTGCCAATCAAAAGCTGTGTTATTGCAGGTAAATCTGCACCCATTTGGTCGAACTGTCCAACAATTTTAGGTACTACACTAGTGAGTAGCACTGAAATAACGCCAATTGCGACTACGGTCATAATAACTGGATAAACAAGCGCTTGAATAATTTGAGAGCGTAAGTGTTCACGTTGTTCTGTGTAGTCAGCTAAACGATTTAGTACCGTATCTAAAAAGCCAGACTTTTCACCTGCTGCGACCATTGCTCGATATAAGTGATTAAAAATATGTGGGAATTCTGCCATGCTTTCAGCCAGTCCATAGCCTTCGGTAACTTTCGTACGGACAGCCATGACCATGCTTTTCATCGTATTTTTTTCACATTGCTCACCTACAGCTAGCAATGATTCTTCAATAGGTAAACCTGACTCAACTAATGTAGCAAGTTGACGGGTGATTAGCGCAAGTTCGGATACGGATACTTTGGTACGACCTGCAAATCGCGATTTATTTGCTGCTTCTTTGGTTTTTTGTAAGCTTGGTGTTACTTCTGTTGGCATTAAGCCTTTATCACGTAGCAAGCCACGCACTTGTCTTGGTGTATCTCCTTCGATAACACCCTTTACCGTTTTACCACGGCTGTTTACTGCTTGATAATCAAAAGCTGCCATAATAAAACTCTAGTTAATCTTCTCTTGTAACACGTAAAACTTCTTCAAGTGTTGTTTGACCAGTGATGACTTTATCAAAACCGTCTCGACGAATACTGGGAGTATTTGTGCGAATAAACTTTTCGATGGCTTGCTCGCCTTTACCGTTATGTATAAGTTCACGTATTTTATCGTCAACAACAATCAGTTCATGAATCCCCATACGGCCTTTGTAGCCTTTATTGTTACATTCACTACAACCGACAGCGCGATAAATATGCTGTGTGTTATTTTTCGGTAATTCAAGTAACGTAAGTTCTTGCTCATCAGGTAAATGACTTTCTTTACAATGAGGGCATAGCGTTCTAACAAGTCGTTGGGCTAATACCCCTAATAAACTTGACGATAATAAAAATGATTCTACACCCATATCTTCCATACGCGTTATTGCGCCAGCAGCACTGTTTGTGTGTAGTGTAGACATAACCAAATGACCAGTTAAACTTGCTTGCACTGAAATTTGGGCGGTTTCTAAATCTCGAATTTCACCGACCATAACTACATCGGGATCTTGACGAAGTATTGCGCGTAATCCACGAGCAAAGGTCATATCAACTTTAGTATTAACCTGAGTTTGTCCAATACCTTCAATAGCATACTCGATGGGATCTTCAACAGTCAGAACGTTACGTTCTTTCGAATCGATTTGGCTTAATCCTGCATATAATGTGGTACTTTTACCAGAGCCCGTTGGACCCGTTACTAAGATAATGCCATGTGGTTTTTCGATGAGGCTCGAAAATTTTATGCGATTTGCGAGTGTCATGCCTAAATCTTCAAGGTCTAGACGAACTGAGTTTTTATCAAGTAAACGAAGTACTACACGTTCACCATGTCCAGTAGGCATTGTTGACACACGAACGTCGACGGCACGCCCGGCAATACGCAAAGAGATACGGCCATCTTGAGGAATACGTTTTTCAGCGATATCAAGTTTTGCCATGACCTTGATACGAGAAACTAATAATGATGCAAGTTTACGGTTTGGTTTTAAAACTTCACGTAAGACGCCGTCAACTCGAAAACGAATCTGCAATGCAGTTTCAAATGTTTCAATGTGAATATCAGAAGCATTTTCTTTTATGGCTTCACTTAACATAGCATTGATCAATTTGATGATTGGCGCATCATCTTCATTTTCAAGTAGATCTTCAGTTTCGGTCATTTCATCTGCAAGTGAATATAAATCAACTTCGTTGCCGATATCTTCCATCATTTGCTGCGCTTCTGACGAATCTCGCTGGTATGAAATCGTCAGTAATTGTTCAAATTCATCAAATGAATGAAATTCGATTGCAAAAGCCGTTTTTAAAACCCGACGTACCTCTATAACAGCTGCACTATTAACATTTTTCAAACAGTGCAATGTGTATTGTTCATCTTTTTTACTGATTAATACACTATGACGCTTTGCAAAGGTAAAAGGTAAACGGCTAATTTCGATTTTTTTTACATCGCTATCTTGACCATCACCAGTAACAGTTACACTGACAATATTTTCGACAACTTCATTACTTTCATTATCAGCCATATTATTGATCTTTTTTCTCTGAACCTGATGAGTCATTGTCCTCGTCATTAACAACAGGCGGTAATAAACTTGGCTCCTTCAAATTATTTTCATTCATATATTCATCAAATGAAGGTGGTAATGCAAGTGCATCATTCCATTCAGGTAATAATGGCATTTTTTCATCGCTCATTAATGATAAACCTTCTTCTTGCTTACGTATTTCAGTAGCACGAATATAGTTATATTTATCTTTACTGATTTCATTCATTAAGTTGCCATCACGAATAATAGTTGGGCGAATAAATACCATTAAATTACGTTTACGTGTTGAGGTTGCTGTTGATTTAAACAAGTGACCAATAAAGGGAATATCACCTAATAATGGCACTTTTTGCACGCTTTCTTGTACGTCTTCATCAATCAGACCACCAAGAACGACTGTTGCGCCAGAATCAGCCATAACAACTGTTTTGATTTCACGTTTGTTAATCGAAATATCAACGCCTGTAGCGCCACTTACTGAAGATACTTCTTGTTCAATAGTTAACTGTACACCACTGCCTTCATTTACTTGTGGTGTAACGGTTAGCTTTATTCCCACTTCTTGACGTTCTACCGTTTGAAATGGGTTAGCGTTATTACTGCCAGCAGTTGAGCCGGTAAGAATTGGGATTTCTTGCCCTACAAGGAAATGCGCTTCTTCATTATCAAGCGTCGTAATACTTGGTGTAGCAAGGATATTAGAATTAGTGTCGTTACTCACTGCTTGTATTATCGCTCCCCAGCCATTTTTCATGATGCCAAACATGCCACCGCTCACTGAACCTAATAATGTAGCAGCTAAGCTGTAATCACCTTCTACATCATTTAGATTATATTCACCAGTGATTAAATTACCTGTTTCTGATGAATAAACAGCAGGAACGACTTCTCCAACAGTTGTAGCTGCAGCTTTACCTGCCGCGGCTATTGAACTTATAGGAGCTGGACCGTTGGTGAACTGAGTCATCCCACCATTTTCAGACATCCATTGCACACCTAAACTAACACCATCACTTTCAAAAACTTCAACAATAATTGCTTCAACAAGTACTTGTGCGCGACGAACATCTAACTTGCGAATTACAGCTTCGAGTGAACGAAGCATATCTTGTTGAGCGGTAATAACGAGTGTATTAGTATCTTCATGAGCATCAATGCTGACATTGCGTTTTTTGCTGCTTCCCTTAGACGAGCTTTTTGTCCCAGCACTTTCAGCTTCTATAGACTTACTAACGCCTTCTAAAACCTTGACTAAATCTTCAGCTTTTGAATACTTCAAATAGTAAACACGTGTGTTGCCGTTTGTTTCTAACTCACTATCTAATCGTGAAATCAACTTTCCAATGCGTGCTCGAGCTTGAGACTCACCGCTGACTATCACACTATTAGTTCGCTCATCTGCAACTATTTTCGGAATAAGAAATGTTGGTGTTCCAGCTTTACCGCCACTTGATTTATTCATCGCCTCCACAATACGAACCATTTCGGCTGCTGATGCATACTTTAACTTTATTATTTGTACGTCTTGGTCACCCGCTTTGTCGACGCGTTCGATAATTTTTACTAAACGATTTACAACTGCTGCAGTGCCCGTAAGCATAATGACGTTTGCTGGGTCATAATTTACTACATTGCCACCGCCGGCTTGATCTGAAAGCTGGCGAAGTAATGGTGTTAATTCTCGTACGGTTACATTTTTAACTTCAACAACACGCGTAACCATTTCATCGCCTACTCCTGGATTTTCATCACCGACAACAGGAATTGAGGAGGTTTTGGCATCTTTATTACGGATAATTTTTACTACATTATTATCCATTTCAACCGCAGCAAAACCATAAACTTCAAGTACATTGAGAAAAACTTGGTAATACTGTTTTTCTGTTAGCTCATCTTGTGTACGGAGGTTTACTTTGCCTCGAACATTTGGATCAACAATCATCGTCTTTTTGAGATTTTTACCCACTATATTAATGAATTCAGCAATTTCAGTGCCTTTGAAATTTGGAGAATACTTAGCAGCACTTGTATTAGCACTGAATAACAAGGTATTCATCATAACAACAGTTAAACCTGTTGCTAACATACGTTTATACCAAGGTGCGCTCATATTTTTGCGCATGGATAAATTCATCATAACTTAATTCTCAATTTTGTAAGTAAAGACGTTAGCCGCCAATACTAAATAATATTTCGTTCAATTCGCCATTTCGATCAATTAATAACGATACTTCTTTGTCTTGTTTCAGCGCTGAAAGCGCTTGTGCTGCTTCACTCGGTGCAGTTAAATCATATCCATTCATTTGAATAGCTACATCACCTGACTTTAAACCTGAACTTTGAAAAAATTCAGCATTTTTACCTGGCATTAAGCGATAGCCAACTACTTTGCCATCTTTACGCTTCGGTGATATTTTCAAATAATCTGTAATTTTACTTGGATCTTTATTTATATCTTCTTTTAATGACTTAGCACTGCTACTGAGCATCTTGTTTGTTCTTTGATCAACCACATTAGGTGAAGTTGTTTTGTTATTTATCTTTTCTCTTTTTTTATTAGTCAGCGACGATCTACTTTTTGTTTTAGGCTGAGTAATTTTAGTTGTTTCATTATAGTCAAAGCCGTCAAGCATAAGAGTTTCAAGTTTTCCACCATTTTTCAATATGACTCTATCTCGAAACACACTATCAAGTACTACACGTGTTCCGGTAATCGTTTCCCCTGGACTATAAGTGTCTTGATTCCCTGAATTTTCGATAACGGCTGCAGAAGTCATTTTATCATCACTAGCCGCAACACCTGCTAATATTAAATTTAATTGTGTTTCAGGTGCATTTTCTATTTCAGTCGTTTCAATTTCTTCTATTATGTCTGTATACGAACCAAATAAGTTCAATGTTTTTAAGCTTGCTAGACTAATTTTAGCTGTTTCAGTATTTTGCGTTGCGACTTTAACCGTAACATTCGAAGATGCATGATATTGCCCACTAGGTGCAATAAACCAAGTAATTTGTGCAAGAACATAAGCAATATAAACTAACAAAAGTGCACTGATTACCTTAGCTATTTTTTGCTGAGGTAATTGTGAAAAAAAGTCGACTGTACTGGAAAAATTTGAAGGTAATTGCATGGTTATCTTTATAAAGATTTAAGTTGAATATTATTATTATCAACTGATAATACTTGAGCTAAGCACTATCAACAAGAGGAGAGTGGTAATTGTTAATAT